>JBDUUJ010000053.1:0-19363 GCA_039938575.1 Nitrososphaera sp.
GCTTCCATGGAAGGAGCTTCAATATAGCATTCAGTGCATTGAAATCTCATGTTTTGCTCTCCTAATGCCAATTTCTGCTAGTTGTTCAGATAGATAATCAGGACTTCGTTTCTCGTGCAGATCTTTAATGATTCCAGACTGTACAGAAGCTTCGACGAGTTCCTGGTAATCATGATCATGATAGATGTGTTTTCTGATCATGGATCTTTCAGCAATGATTGGTTTTGCGTAGAATCTGCACGTTTGGAGGGGGCAGTAAAATGGAATGGGTTTACTCATGCGCTCACCATCCCAATTTTTAATGCATTCTCAATCGCTTTTTCCAGCCTTCTGAACGTAGAGAGTACATCAGGCAGATCCGGAAATCCGTGATGCTCATTTTTGAGATGCCATTTAAAAGAATGTGATGTAGTAAATGTTCTTGAACGGTTTTTCAATTTCAGGCAGATGGGACAAAAGAGTTTCAGCCCCACCAAATCCTTTATTGGTAAGGATTTACAACTCAATAGTAATCATCTCCTTTGTTGGAGAGTGAATCTGAAGTCTGCTGAACGGTGCTTCAGATTCAGGCTTTTTGTAAAATAGTGTCAAGAAATAATTTCCTCCCTGATGAGATGTTTTTTGTCTTCTTTGGTATAGCAATCAGAACAACATTCTAACTGGTATTGTCCGGTAGGACCACCGTCAAAAGTGAGTTTGTGTTTTTTTGGTTTTTTGCATTTGCAAAAGAAGATCGGCAATGTGTCTTCGTTCATTGTCGATCCTCCAAAAGTCTAGTAATTACGTCGTTGAATGTGTCGCCACACGTTCCAAGTTTTTTCAATTTTTTGTATATTCGATCGGAAACAACGATTTGTTTACCCATGTTATCCGTGACACTGTCATGGTTAAAAGAAACAAATCCCAAAATGGTGCATGTCAGTCCGGTCTGCGGACTGATAGAATAGTTCCTCTCTAGTTGATCTCTTTTGTATTCTGCTTGGGTTATTCTGTAGAACCATGCCCCAAAATTAAGCTGAAACTATTTGCTGCATGTCACAATTTTAGTATTTTACAGTTAAATCAAAAGAAATCTGTAGAACACTCTTGAAAATGCAGAATTTGCCAAGAATTTCATACAGGAACCTACAAAACCATCTCACTTCAGCAATCACGTAATAAACAACAGATTCCTCTATTGGCAAAAAAGCGGAAGTATTTTCACCGACATTTTGTCGCCGGTGTGAATCTTTGAACCCGCTTTTATTTACTGGTTCGACAGTTTCCACTGTCAGCAAAAAAGCGGAAGTATTTTCATTCGGTTTTTCCGAATCTTTGAACCCGCTTTTATTTACTGATTCGACAGTTTCCACTGTCAGCAAAAAAGCGGAAGTATTTTCGGAGACATTTTGTCCCCAATGGTAGAGTCTTCCTGATTTTTGCCAATCGATATTGGCGACACATGGATAAAAATTTACCGAATCGATAAAATCGATCAAATATCATTCATTTATCTTTTCTAACCAATCTGGTATGATTATGGCTCTTAACAATTCTTGAATTGTGATCCCTTTTTTCTTTGCAACCTTTTCCAGTTTTGCATACACTGATTCATCAAGAGTTTGAAGGAATTTTTTCATCGTGTCTTCACTATGGACATATATACAAAGATATCTTTATATATTTAGGTAGTGAAAGTTTGGTTATCCAGTTGGATATTTGTCGAGATATGCACAACGGGAGAACGCAACACTCGATCGCCCCAGTCAATTCTGCATGAGCTAACTTTATCAAGTTATTGAATCTTTAACCTTATTAACAACTTAGCCTCTCACTAGTTTTGTCCAGATATGCACGGATTTCTTCCAAACATTTGAAAGAAGTAAATGTTGAAACTGGGAATCATCCCCCATATCCTGCTAGCTGTCTGTAAAGTGTCATTCCCGCAATGTCGATCTGGCCCTGCTGTGTTTGGGATAGCGTGATAAACTCGGAAACGGATATGCCTGCAGCTGCAGCTGCTTCTCTTTGCTGTCGTTCACGTTCTGCTTTTCTTCTCTGTGCTTCCGCTAAAAGTGCTGATGCTTCTGCGGGTGTTCTGGGCTCTGGTAAACCTTCATCTAAAATTAATTGTAGGTTGCGCATGGCTAAATCACGGTAATATGATGTATTGTATGGTGTGGATACATAGCCTAACGCCGTGAGAATTTGTGTTTCACGACTAGGTCCTTTCTCTCCGCCATGTCTAGATGATTTTCCTTTTGATCTCGTTAAACCAGATCTAGTTGTATTCCTAACAAATCTAGCTGCACCACCCGGGCTTAATCCATTTGCAGCATCAAAAATGGGTGATATTGTCGCTGTAGCCCCAATTCTTCCACGTGGATTTGTCACTTTCAATCTCTGCGAGAATTTCGAGAGATCGCTACCCTGTGGTATCCCCGGAATGGTTGGAAGCACTTTTGCAAGGATACTGTCAACTGAATCACCAAATGGTTTTGCATCTCTGAATATTGACGTGACACGCTGAGATACGCCTGATAGAAATAGACTTGTGAAGCTGTCACGGGTACTGGACACAATATTTCTTCCTTCTTTAGCCCGTGCTATCAATCTCCGAGCTTCTACTAGATTGCCCTTCCTAAGAGCTTCACTTGCAGCTAGTGTCAGACCGAATGTCGCTTGTAACGTATAGTTAAATTCTATCAGTTTGTTTAGTCCGAGAAGTCCAGCAAATGGCAGAAATTGATCAGATCCAAGTAATTTTCCTATGTTGACTTGACCTTTTGCGAGTGTGTCAAAGAGCTCGACTAGATCATGGGCGTTGCTTTTGATTTCGACAAACTTACCATTCAGTATGTTAAACTTGTGGGGGTCGAAGGAATTTTTAGGATCAAGCTTTTTTTTTGACTTGTCTAATTCCTGATTTACGCCACGGATTGCTTCAGTGAGATCTTTGAGTTCTTTTGCTGAAAGTTTGCCTTCTTTTTGAAGTTCTTTGAGCATTCTGAGGAATTTCTCTTCGCCTGATTTTCCAGTCCTTGCCCATGCCTGACCTAGATCCTCTAGTGTTGGTATGATTTGATCTTTCATGAGCAGATAGTTGATTTTTTGCTCTTCTGTTGTGAGTTTTACACCATGCAGAAATTGAAACAGTATGTCTGTTGATTTGGTGAGATTCTCAAAAGGTGTGCCCTGATCGATGCCACGTATGGCTGCCGATATGCCAAGAATGGATTCGTGAATTTTGTCAAAGCTGAATTTCAGTTCCGAGGGTTTGAGTGGCGTGCCCATCATTTTTTTCAATTCTTCTGCAGTTGCACCTGCTGCCACGCCGACCGATCGAACCGAATCAGCATAGTCATCCATAGCCGGTATTCCCGTCTGGATTGTTGTGTCGACCTGCTGGACCTGCTGTGACATGCCACCAAATGATACCATCAGAGAATCGACTTTGTCTTTTACTCCGAATAAGTTTGTTTGATATGCAGCCAGAGCTCCTATTGAACCTGCGACAAGGGCGATGCCAAGTGGATTTGACATCATTGCGACTGTTAACTGTCGGAATGAAGCGGTTAATCCAACGTTTGCAGCTGTTTGCGAAACTGTTGTTTCTGTTGTGACCGTCTGGGCTGCTGCAAGTGCATGCTGTGCAGCTTGCATGCTTCGAATCGATGCAATAGTTGTCGGAATTGTAACAGTGCCCATTGTCGCCATTGTAAAAATTAGATTAGTAGTAGCTTGAGTTATGTCCTGTACTGCATTCTTGTGTTTTTCACGGAGTATGCGGAGCTCTTCTTCACGGATTTTTAGCTGTTGTGCGGATTCCTTGCCTTCGGCAAGGGCCTTGTTGTATTCGTTTTGCTTTTTTGTGATTTGCAAGGCGATTCGATCTGCTGCTAGCTGTTTTTTACCAAGATCGTCAATTGAAAACGCAAAAGAGGCCACACTTGAGGCCATGCCGGTAAACGATGCAGCTACATGTATTTTGGACTGGGTTACTTTCTGCTCTAATTTGGCAATATCGTCGGCAGTCCGTTTTGTTTTGTCTGATATTGTGTTTAGTGCGGTTGTTGCGGTGTTAGCTGCGGGAATAAATGATTCAGTGTTTAGTTCGTAGGTTACTACTGCTTTAGGAAAGCTCATTATTCTCACCTAGTATTTTTTGCGCATTAATCATGACTCCCAGTATTTCTTGAATAGGATGGTTCATACAATAAAATACAAATGTTTTGAATTTCCTGGTCTGGATATCAAGTAGCTCCAAATCTTTATTGAATTCATCCTCTGAATATTTTCTACCTTCACACCATTTATGATATTCAAGATATTCCTTTCTTTTCTTTTTCCATTCTTCAAGCAATTCAATGGCGTTTTTGATTATGGCTTCTTTTTCTTCAGGATGTTGATAATAGTATTCAGCTTTTTCAAAAGTTGAACTGATGATGGAATTGAATTCTTTTTGTTTTAAATCCGTCCACGAATTATAGATGTTGATTGCAGCACCAATTCGTTCTAAACTCATGTCTGACTTAAAGAAACGGTTACCAAAAAAGAATTCTAACACTATATCATAACAAGCATTTCAACCTCTAGCTATAGTGTCCCTGAATGATATCCTTATATATTTAGATATCTAAAGATATCTCACGTGAATGTGATAAATCAAAACATGCAACGAAGTAAGACTACAAAATCTAGATATGTGAACCAAGAGCAAATCTGTAAAAAATGCGGAGGTATTCACGACTCTATTTTAGAAATATGGGATCGAAATGAGTACAAACTAATTGATACCATAGAACAAATCAGAGCAAAACACAGGATCAAAGTGGTGCAATGGGTTCGTTCATATCTGGAGGACGAACCTCACTATACTAAAATCAAATATCTTGATATGTAGTGTCAGCACCATGCTATTTTTCTAAAACAGAATTATTGTGGTTTGCAAACATGAACCAAGTTTGCTGATTCATGTTCAGACACCATACATCATATTTTTATCACAACCTCAGTAGCGATCAAAACTCTTCTTTTCATATTTTTCGGCAATCTCATTGCGCTTGAGGACTTTGTCAAGTGCTTCTTTTATGCGAATTTGCTCTTCTCGCATCTGTTCAATAAGTTTGTCTTTGGCCTCCAATTCGGCATTTCTCTTCTTTAAGATAATATTCTCAGCTTTTGCCCTTTCTTCATCAGAGATGGTTAGATTGGGGACCGCATTGAGGTATTCCTCAATAAGCTCGAAGATGTGCGCCTGGTAGTAGTTCCGGTCCAGTTTCACAAGGCCTGTGTGGTTCATCATGAATTCCTTTTTGATAAGGGCTGCAAGAGGCGAATCCTTGGAAAGTGTTTCCTTGTTGGCCTTGTTAAAGAATCTCCTAAAGCCGTTCATCGTGGGTACTTCATGGCGCCTCTTTCCTTTGACCATGGGAGTTCTCAATCCTGCCCTTTTCAGAACGTCGTCTATTCTGGCCCGAATTGCGTTTGGTCCGAGCCTCCTTACGAACAGTCCCTCCTTTTTGAAAAATGGATCCTCAGGCCTAGGCTCCTTTCCGGTGTCCTGGATCCACTCCTTCTTATAATTCTGGATGGCCTCATATGCTTCCGGGGTGATGAATGCCGGATACTCGTCTGCAGTATTTTTGTAGACTGTCATAATCCCACACACTATTGCAGCGTGTTTCTGCTCGGATTCGGTTATTTCCAGGGCCAGCCTGTCCTCCACTTTGTACACTGGCCTGATGTCTCCCCATGTGAGGTCAAATCCCCCGACACGTATTCCCGAGCTTGCAGCGATGAGTATTATTGCCCTGTCTATTGCGCCGTTTGCAAACTTTAGCATCGAAGCTATCTCCTCTCTTGTATAAGCACGCCCCTTGTCGTTGTTGTCCAGTTCTGGGAACGTGGATGTAATCCTCTGCCACACAACAGGCACATTATTCATGTCAAATAATTTCTTGATTGGCTTGAAGTAATTTGGAATAGTTGCAGGGTTAAGATAGTTTGGATCATCCTTTGGAAGTGTTGATCTTTCTTTCAGTTTCTTGGAGAGTGCAAACATGACGGATATTCCCCATTCCGGATCAGTCCTTGTCTTATTCACTAACTGTGAGGCCCTCTCCTCAAATGTTCCCTGCAGGATGTTTTCCAGAACGTCGATCAGGATTCGTCGTAGCGTCCTTGTGTACTTGTCCCTGGTGGCCTTGGACTTTATTCCCTGATAGAATAATTCCAAGGCACTTTCCCTGAAGACCTGCAGATCGTTTCTGTCTATCTTCAACTCACCTTCGGTATGCGTGCTGGAACCATAAAAAGAACTTTATGGTGGCGGGTCTAGTGGGATTCGAACCCACGACATAAGGATATCTCCAAGTTTTAAGAGTCCTTCGCTCTACCTGGCTGAGCCATAGACCCTAAAGCAAAAAGCCCATGCGTCGTTATAAAATCATAGCGTGTTGTAAAGTGAACAAGTACGGCAGCCTCTTTCCGCTTCCTTGACCGTATTGCGATTTCTGCAGTCGTAACTTACTGTGATTCCCTTGTAGGCAAAAAAAATCTCTAATCACTTTTTGAGTATGTTGATTGCGGAATTGTGATCCCCCAAGTATCAAACCGCACACGTCGTATCTGTGAGTTCTGAGTGCCGGTGTTTTTGATACTGCATGCACACACCCTGAACAGTCAATGGTGGTGTTTTTTGCTGTAACCCCTACAAACATAGGCCAATGTTTTATTGAATGTGTCCCATCCAGAATTAGTATGTTTTTTGTCAATCTATGAATTTTGTACCATGTTGAGCTTTGTAGTTTTTCAACAAATATTACGACGTATTTTTTTGCATATACAGTTTGTGCAAAACCCCTTCTGCGGTTGTTGATTCGCTTGTGGATTATATGGTAGAATCGTACTGCTTTTTTGTTGTTTGAGCCTATTTGTCGCCTTGATATCTTTTTGGATTCTTTTTAATGGTTTGAGCATTTGGTATGCTGCGTTGATATCATCAAGGTTGTTTGGTAGCACCCGTTGGTAAACATAGTTGGCCAGCACCAAGTTAACAGAAGCCGTTGAAAAATTTAGTTGGAAGCTTTGGCTTCGATTTCGTTGTATTTTTCCAAAATCGCAGTAAGCACTGTGGAAACAGGCACATTGTTCATCTTTCTTTTCTCCTCCAAAAGCTTTTGGTAGGCATCAAGTGTAATGTATACTGGGATAGAGCCGTTTCCTTCCAAGAGTCCCTTTACCTTGTATAGTGCAGACTCCATTCCCCTTTCTGCTGTCTTGGCAAACTTGATCTTGTTGATAATTCCACCAAGAGGTCCAAACGGCATCTCATAGTTTACCGTCATGGTAACCGTTGTGAGTCGCTCGGATTTTGGAGTGAACTCTGTTGTGATATCCCATTTTTTGAATGGCCCGCTGATCATTTTTGCTGCGATCTTTCTTTCTCTGACGAACTCGGTGGTCTCGCAGTCCCACTCTAGTCTTTTTCCGCCAAAGTCACCTACAATTCTGAATGTTGTGCCGACGCCCATACCGTCTTTGATATCCATTGGGATCACAGTCATTGCAACGCCTTTTTCCGTCATCTGGTCAGATACGTGTTCTGGTCTTGCAAAATACGTAAAAACTGTGTCAACGGGGGCTTTGATGTCGATTGTTTTTCTAACTGTAGTCAACGTTTGGCTCTTTTCCAAGTCAGCATTTAAAGCTTTTGACCTTTTTCGCAAAAAATCAGTTTGCATATATTGAATCTCCGCCCATTCTGATCGTGAAGCTTGCATTATTTGTATTTGTGGCAATCTCGGTTTTTTGCGTCCAATCAGCGGCAGGTCACGCTTTGTTTAATTCAGCCGAATCGACCATAGGTGACAACCGAGTCCAGATCGCAACGGACCCAGAAATACCGCAGGTAAACGAAAAAACCAAGATACTTTTGCGCGTCACCGACTTGAACCTAAACGAAGTTCCGCGCTTTACAGTAGGGATTAGAATCTTTTATGATGGTGTCCAAGTCGACGGCATCCCGCCCCAGTCAATTGAAGGCGGGCACTGGAGTTACGATTATGTATTTGATAGGCCAGGCAACCACATCTTCAGAGTCGACTTGTACGATCAGCAAGGAAGGATAATAACACACACATTCAATGTGAGCACGCAAAGCCCCTTTGGTTACATTTTCATCTATGTGATAGTCTCAGGTGCAATAGGTCTTGCAATAGTTATGGGCTACATCTACCTGCCGCGGCTCAGAAGAACTAGGCACTAGTCTGAATTGTCGTTTTGCCCAGCCTGAATGCAAAAATAGCAGTCAGAAGCGTCATCGCAAACAGCAGTATGCCGATTCCCAGATGTATTGCAACAAGCAATGCGTGAAGTTTTAGATCAATTACTAGTGCGCCCAGAGTTATCTGGGTGATTACAAATATTGATGCGAGTGTGCTTGTGAGTTTGATTTTTTTGTCTGTGTGTTTGTTGAGCCACACGCCGATCGTAGTAGCAATGACTAGCGTGCCAGTAGTTGCCGCAGCAAATCTGTGAATCCACTCTATTAGGAATTCGTTGTCTGGCAAAAGGCCGTTTGGACACAGTGGCCATTCAGGACAGGAAAGCCCAAGTCCTGCAGCAGACACATATCCACCAATGAACATCAACGAATACAAAACTACAAGCGATGCAAGTGAGAGATATTTGAGAAGCAAGCTACTCTACTATGAACTCGCCTTGCATTCCCAGTGCGGCATGCCCTGGGACTGTGCAGATATAATGATACAGACCTGGGGCTCCTGCGGTGAATGTGACCTCGCCTGACTCGCCAGGCTTCATTGGGTTGTTTGCAGACTTGATTGCAGCGTTCCAGACAACAGAGTTTGGATCATCGACGTCAGATACCACGCCAAAGGAATGGAAGGATTTCCCTGCGTTTGTCACTTTGAATGTGACAGAGTCGCCTGATTTTACCGTGAATTTTGGATTGTGGCCTTCTTGGCCTGGTAGTGCGTTAAATGACAGAGTCTTAAAGTCAGAAGACTCGACAAATTTGAGATCAAAGTTGTGGCTTACACCCGTTGGTGCGGCTGCCTGTGGTGCCTGACCTTTTGGTCCGACAATGATTTTGCCTACCATGCCCATCTCTCTGTGTCCAGGCACGGTACAGATGTAATAATAGGTGCCCTCTTTTGATGGTACAAAGTGTGACTCGCCTGACTCACCTGGCTTTAGAGGATTGTTTGCGCTTGCAATGGCGGTCCCAGGAATTATTCCTTCAAAGCCTTCGGCTGCTTCAGTTACTCCAAACGCATGAAATGACTTGCCGCCGTTTTTGACGACAAACTCTATTTTGTCACCCACGTTTGCGTAAATGTCCGGGTTGTGGCCTTCTTGGCCTGGTAGTGCGTTAAATGACAGAGTTCTAAAATCTGCAGACTCGATAAAGGTGAGTTCGACATCAAACTCTTTGCCTGTGACTGCTGCTTGCTCAGCTGGTTTTTCTGCATGCATCTGGTTTCCTGGGGGCAATGAAATCCAATAATCCCAGAAACTGAAAAACAAGATTCCTCCTGCAATGCACACACCGCACATGATTGCCAGCATCTTTGCGGTTCGCGCCGGTGTTGTCCTGTAGATTGGTTCTGCGTGTTGCTCCAAAGTGATCACCTAGTGATGAGGCGTCTTTGCCTGGTATGGGAAGTAGTACTTGCCGCCAAGGCCCCACGGGTCATCCATGTTTGCCTCCTTGCCTTTTGCGGAGCTGTATATCATGTTGAATATCCAAAGTCCCATGCTCACACCAATTATCATTGCGCCAATTGATGCAATCTGGTTCATTATGATGTACTCTGGCAGCGGCATATAGTCATAGACACGCCTTGGCATACCATATAGTCCCAGCACGTGTTGTGTGAAGAAGACCATCACAGTGCCAATAAACGACATGATAAAGTGGATCTTGCCCATCGTCTCGTTGTACATCCTGCCTGTGACAAATGGGAACATGTAGTACAAGAATCCAATTGAGCCAAATGCGATTGTTCCCATTACAAAGAGGTGGAAGTGTCCGACCACCCAGTACGAGTCGTGTGTGATAAAGTCAAACGGCATCGCAGAGTTTGCCACACCACCTGCTCCCGCTGAGAAGAACAATGCAATTCCGCCAACCGACCACATCATCGGCGTTGCGAATTTAATTCGTGCACCCCACATTGTAGCTAAAAAGTTGAATACGTGCATGGCAGAGGAAGGCACGGCTGCAAGAGTTCCTATCATAAAGACCGTTTTTTCTGTAAATGACATTCCTGTTGAATACATGTGGTGCGCCCACGATGAGAATCCTACTATGCTTAGCATCACAAAGGCAAAGATTCCAGAGGACTGCGAAAAGATTGGCTTTCTTGAGAATCTAGGAATTATTTCGTACATCATGCCGATTGCAGGAATTACCAGTACGTATACCTCAGGATGGAATGTAAACCAAAATAGATGCTGGTACGCAATTGGGTCTCCGCCTTTTGCAGGATCAAAAAAGCCGGTTACGCCCAGTCTGTCTGTTAGCAACATCACAAGAGCGGCTGCAAATGTGGGCACTGCGACCAGTACAATTAGTGAGGCGGTAAGAAATGACCACGCCAAAAGCGGAACTTTGCTGAGAGGTAAATCAGGATGTTTGCACTTGAGAATGGTTACTATAAAGTTGATTGCGCCAAGAATCGATGAGACCCCCAATATCTTTTGGGCAAAGATCCACATGTCTGCTGCAGGGCCTGGTGCCCTAATGGCCGAGTATGGTGGCGTCGCATACCATGTAAAGTCTGCAAAGCCAAGCCAGATGAGTGCTCCTGCAGGCGGGATCATCCAGAATGCTACTGCGTTGAGCTTTGGATATGCCATGTCTTTGTATCTTACCATGATTGGAACAAAGTAGTTTCCAACTGCTGATGCAAATGGCAAAAGGAACAAAAAGATCAGAGTGGTTCCATGGACGGTAAACATTCTGTTAAAGGTCATCGAGTCGGCAATTATCTGGGATCCTGGCAAGAACAGTTCGGCTCTTATGCCAAGGGCCAGTGCGCCGCCCATAAAGAAGAACGTCAACGACGATATAAGATAGAGAAGACCTACGTCTGTGTGGTGGGTTGAAAACATTATCTGCCAGATTGGGCGCGGCTTGGCAAGCTCTAGTACCATCTTAGCTGCTCACCTGTGCATCTTTTATTAAAGTTATCAATTCATTCCTCCACGTAAAGTGTTGCCCTCATGTTGTAGTGAAGCAGTCCACAGTACTCCCTGCACTGGATGACGTACTCGCCTGCCTTATCTGGAGCAAACCACACAGTGTTTACCCTTCCCACTATTGCGTCCTGCAATACGACATAATCATGAATGTTAAATGCGTGGTTGACGTCTTTGGCGGTTATCTCAAATTTGTACGGCTTGCCTTTTTTTACATGCAGCTCGCCTACCTCTTTTGTGCCGTCTTGGTGCTCAAAGGTCCAAAACCATTGCTGGCCTGTGACTTTGATGACTTCGGCCTCGGCAGGGGCGTGTTCTACTATCCTTTCTACGTTCCACGCCTCTGCGCCCACATATACCAAGAGTGCGACTACCACACCAATGTAGATCCATTCAGGCCAGTTTGAGTGATGCTCGCCCATTTACCATTCACCCTTTTCTTCGTATTTGGTAGGCTTTGCCTTTGGGTGCGACTCTCTGAATCTCCACACAAGCCAGATCAGTGTGCCGGAGACCACTGCGCCCACGGTAAATGCGATCGTCATCATTTTGAAGAATAAATTCCAGATCTCTACTTTGCGCTGCACGTACTTTCCAGGCTCTGAGCCCTCTGCTGCAAAGACAAGCTGCAATGTAGGAAGTATAATTAAGGCGGCTAAAACTGAAAATAATGCTAGTTCCCTAACCATGGCCGATTATAGCTCGTGGTCTTCGAATTCTATTTAAGGGTTTTGTACTTTATCGAGGTTGTTTTGTAATTCCGTGTGAGTCATCTTGGCTCCGTAAACCGTACACAATGTCATGATCGATATTACCATTGAATACAGTCTACAAAATTAGGCGACAACTCGCCGACCTTGACATACTTGTCAGCTCATTTTTGGTAGCACCAGATGGTAAACATTGGTCAGCACCACTCAGATACAAACCCTGAATAATTATTTAGAATGGCCCCTGGGTGTATCGCTCAGAGTTCATAGCGTTGATCGCACCAAGTGAGAATTTTCCCTGATCCTCCCGTATTATGGTCAAAGATGCGTTTGCAATTATGAGCTCAAAGAGTGATTGCGGGCTCAAGTTAAGTATGTTTGAGATCATTGCCTTTATTGGATCCATGTGGGTCACACACAGTACGTTTTTGCCTGCATGGTTTTTGCAGATATGATCAACCATGTCCAGTACGCGCCGCTTTACTTGGGCAAATGTCTCGACCCCATTTTCTGCAATGGTCGGATCGCCTTGATAGAACTTTAAAAATACATTTCCGTGTTTGGCAAACAGATCGTCGTAGGCCATTCCTGAAAATCTGCCCATCTCAAGCTCATAGAGTCGCTCGTCTTCTTTTGGCAAGAGGTCGAGGTGTCGTCCTACAATTTCGGCCGTTTTTTTTGCTCGCTCAATTGGGCTTGTGTAAATGTGCGATATGTTTAATGACTTTAGATATTTGCCAATGTCGTTGGCTTGTTTGATTCCTTTTTGTGTCAAAGATACACCTGGTGCCCTTCCTGCCAGAACTCGTGCTGTGTTGTTTTGTGCTTGGCCGTGGCGTAAAAATATGATCAATCCCATGCACTTTATGAGCTACTCAGTAAAGATAATAATAACATTGCCTGCCGTTGTTTGTTGAAGATAGGAATAATTGGAGGCACCGGTGGCATGGGCAAGGGTTTTGCTCTTCGGTGGTGCCCAAAGCACGACATTCTGATCGGATCAAGAGATGCGCAAAGGGCTGCAGCTGCTGCAGCAGAGTATCTATCTGAGGCACAGCAGATCTATGGCAACATACATGGAACAATCACAGGCAAGGACAATCTTTCGGTTGCACAGGAAAGCGATGTTTTGATTTTATCTATCCCATATGAGAATATCGATTCTGTGTGCTCTGATCTTTTAGGTAGGACAAAGGATAGCTGCACAGTTATATCACCAATTGTTCCAATGGTAAAGACGCAAGCAGGTTTTGAATTCATACCAATCAAGGAGAACAAGCCGTTTTCGCATCAGCTGGTACAAAAATACATGAAAAACAAAGAAAAACTAGTTTCTGCGTTCCATGTAATTTCGGAAAAAAAGCTGGTTGACCCCAAGCTGACATTAGATTATGACATTTTTGTTTGTGGTGACGACAAAGAGTCAATAGATTTGGTCAACGGCCTGATCTCAGAGATCAAGGGACTGCGGCCAATATTTTTGGGCTCCGGCTCACTTGCGTACATGGCCGAGATTGCAACGCCGCTGCTTTTGAATGCCATGATAAAAAACAAGCTGAAAAATCCTGGAATCAAGATTCTGTAATTATGTGGGCCTTGGGCACAATTCCAACCCGATTTTACCACTTGAAATTAATAGAAAAAAGCCAAGGATCTGGGAATTATTTTAGAGTCAGGTATTGTAAGAATGACATAGGCAGATCATGGCATGGTACAACAAACGAGCGCACATGTCACTGAATCTCAAAATACCATTGGCATACCACAGGAAGATGCCAGAGCCTGGAACAACGGTTGTTGATGAGCAGTCAAGATGTCAGAGAAGAATAATGAGTGAACTATTCCAGGATAACACATACGAAATCTGTACAAGTTAAAAAGCCCAAATATCTGAATATGATAGTTTATGGAATCGTCCTTTCCAAAAGGCAGAAACTGGTATTCTGCAATGGGGGTGCTATTCATAATAGTTGGCGCCATTGTATTGATAAGAAATCTCTTTTTGTGGAGTCCGGAATTTGTGCTTGATTTTTTGTTGAATTCAGAAATCACAAATGAAAAGATCTCAGTAGGTATGTTTGTTTTTGGAGGATTTTTATTGGCACTGGGGTTCAGAAAAAAAGTTGTTCAGTAAAGATAGATTCCTAAAAAAACAAAAGATCCTGCATCTTGCCACATTGGACAAAAATGGAAGGCCACACCTTGTTCCGGTCTGGTACAGGTACTCTGCAAAAAAATTCTACATTGGCACAAATTCAAAGACTGCAAAAGCAAAAAACGTACAAAAAAACAAAACCGTGTGTTTTTGTGTTGATGAAGGCGTCTGGCACCCCATTCATGGAATGATGGGTACTGGAAATGCAAGACTCATCACAAAAACAGACGATGTGAAAAAAATCGCAACTACGATCCTGCTTCGTTATTTTAAGAGCATCAAAAACAAAGCAGCAAAACAGCTACTTGAGCAAACCGATTGCATAATAGAGATTACGCCAAAAAAAATTACTAGCTGGCATTATTGATGAAATTTTCAATTTCGTCTAATGCAAATCCGAGTGTGTTGATATCTGGCAGAAATACAATTCTAAAGTGGCCGCTTCCATATTGAGTTCCAAATCCTGAGCCATGTACGGTGAGGACGCCGGTTTTTTTGAGAAGCTCTGTTACAAATTGCTGATCGGTTTTGTATGGGTTTTTTTCTATTTTGGGAAATGCGTAGAATGCACCCTTTGGATTGGAGCAGGAAAGACCGGAAATCGAGTTCAGTCTCTTTATGACAAAGTCGCGTCTTTTTTTTAGCTCTGATACAAATTCCGAAATGTAGTCTTGTGGGCCGCGCAGTGACTCTAAAGCTGCGTACTGGACTGGCAGATTTGTTGATATTCTCACGCGCGCAAGCTTGGGCAGGTTTTCTCGGAGTTGTGCTAGTTTTTGTGAGCTGTTAAATGCAATGTAGCCTATTCGCCAGCCGGACATGAGGTGTACTTTGGAAAAGCCGTTGAGCAGAATTACAGGAGAATCAGAAGATACTTTGCCGATTCCTGTGAATTTTTCATCAAATACTATTTGGTCGTATATTTCGTCGCATATTATATACAGGTCGTGCTGGTTTGCAATGTTTACAAGCTCTTTTAGTGATTTTTCAGAGAATACCACACCGGTCGGGTTGTTTGGCGAAATAAGACAAATTGCCACTGTGTTTTTTGTAATTTTTGATTTGATGTCGTCAATGTCTGGTGTGGAATTTTTCAGATCCACTGCAAACTCGACTGGCTTGCCACCATGCAGTCTTACGTATGATGCGTATGGTGGGTAGTATGGGCCTGGCAGCAGGACCTCGTCGCCTTCTTCTACTATAGAGGACATTATCATGTCTAGTGCCTCTGAGACGCCGTTTGTTACCAAAATGTCGTCTGCTGAAACGCCAAGTCCCTTTGATTTTTCTTTTTTAGCAATTGCATCTCTGAGCTCAGGAAGTCCTTCGGATTGTGCATAATAGTTGTGGCCCTCTCTGATTGCTTTTATCATTGCATCTTTGACATTTTGTGGCGGCTGAAAGCCGTACTGGACTGGATCTCCTATGTTAAGGTAGGTGATCTTTTTTCCTTGTTTTTCTACTTGACGCGCTACAAGCACTATATCTCGTATTGCGTATTCTACTCCTGAGACTTTTTTTGAGACCTTCAATTAGCTAGACAGATATTTACCCACATTAAAGTGATGTTGGACTCGTAGCACAGTCTGGATAGTGCGGGCGGCTTCGGACCGCCAGGTCGAGGGATCGAAGCCCTCCGAGCCCTAGTATTATGATACCAATATTGATATGAGGTTTTAGTAGGCTTGTTGCACATTATTTTGATAATATAGCTTCAAGAAAACTGTTGCTTTAGTGATTTTAATGCAAATGCTAACTGTCAGCTTTTTGGAAATTAATATTCAGCCTGGCAGATTCTTTTACGAGTAACTATATTAGAAGATTTTTTGGAGCAGTATTATGCCCGGAACAGGCCTAATGAAAAAAAGACTAGAAACCGAAAAACAGGCAGTCTCCTTGGCGATATCAGGCATTGTGAAAAAATTTGGTGTGGAACCACCAAGTATCAAAATACTTGAAACAAAATACGACGATGAGGCAGGTGACTGGTATGTGGCGTTAGGCTTTGGAGAAAAACGTGCCATAGTAAAGATGGATTCTGTCCATGCCACCATATCAGAGATAACTGAGATCTGATTTTATAGGAAATCACGGCAGATTGCAGAATTTATTTGGTGGATGAAATGCCGCCGTTTCTGCTCACGGATGCATCTCAATGGTTTTAGCAGACATGCCATGCAGTACCATAGTATGATGGACTATGTTCTTTTCCACATCTGCTTTTCTAATTCTGGGAAGCGTTTGAACAGTCTCAAACTTGTTACACCTTTGAATAGATCATTATATGTGAATCAAATAGATTCTACAAATAGATGGGCATGATCAGGCATCACCTTTATTTCAAGTATCTTGTATACTTTTCGGCAATTGTATGCAGCTGTTCAAGAAACTCCTTTACCTGTGAGAATTGGTTTTCTTGATTTTGTAACAAAGACGCCTTATTTTCTAAATTGTACGTTGGGGGTTTCTGGTGTTGGTATTACAATGAGGCCGCCGTCACGAAGCTGGCCAATCAGCTGAATGACTTCTTTTTCTACTTGGGAGCGATGCAGGCCTGTCTTTTGTGCAAAGATATCGACAAGCTCTGTGATCTTTCTTTTGCCGTTGCAGGAGCGCCAAAAGTCAACGATTGCCTGATTTACCATGAATCCCTGGTTGTGCTCATTTGCAAGAACTAGGCCACCGTCTTCTTGCTGTATTAGAGATCCAACACCCTGAGGCATAGCTGTCTCGTAATCAATTGGTGCTGGCGTGCCTTTAGAGGTAAAGCCTTTGAGTTTTGCCTTTGCGGCTTCGGACATTTTGTCTATGGACCAGGGAGGATCCCAGACTATATCCACATTG
Source organism: Nitrososphaera sp. (assembly GCA_039938575.1). GTDB lineage: Archaea > Thermoproteota > Nitrososphaeria > Nitrososphaerales > Nitrosopumilaceae > Nitrosotenuis. The sequence continues at coordinate 16,918 of JBDUUJ010000053.1, forward strand.
ACATTGTTTACGCCTGGCACTTTTTTGACATATCGTGTTACGTCTGCAACCAGAGTTTGATGGAGTGGGCAGCCTTGTGTGGTCATTGTCATTTTGATGTGCACATCGTTTGATTCTGAAATGTCGATTCCATAGACTAGCCCCATCTCTACAATATTTAGCGGAATTTCAGGGTCCATGCATTTGGTGAGCGATTCTCGGATTTGTTCTGCTGTAACTGCTGGCATATTTTCTATGTCTTTGCAAAAATGAATAAAAACTTTCTATTTCTTAGCTTCAAATAACTTTATGATGGACTCCTCGTATGGTGCTGTTGCCACGCCTGCCTCGGTGATTATGGCCGAGATCAGCTCAGGTGGGGTCATGTCAAAGGCCGGATTGATCACGCCTATTCCCTCCGGGGCTGTTTTTTTGTCGCCAATTTGCGTGACTTCGCTTGCCTTTCTTTGTTCAATTATGACGTCTTGGGGGTTGCTTGTCATATCAAATGTGGATAGTGGAGCTGCCACATAAAATGGAATTTGGTGCTGCTTTGCCATCAGTGCTACCTGGTATGTGCCTATTTTGTTGTATACGTGCCCTGTTCTGAGAATTCTGTCTGCTCCGACTATTACCTTGTTTACCAGCTTGTTTGCCATGGCATAGCCTACTGCAGTATCTGGGATAAGACTGACGTCGATGCCGTCGTGTTTTAGCTCAAATGCGGTGAGGCGCGAGCCCTGTTGTACTGGTCTTGTTTCTGTTGCTATTACTTTGATGTTTTTTCCTGCTTCTTTGGTTGCTCGAATGACGCCAAGTGCAGTTCCGTATCCCACAGTAGCTAGAGAGCCTGCGTTGCAGTGTGTCATTATGGTATCGTTATTGTTGAATAATTTTGAGCCGTGCTTTCCCATAGTCATGTTGATTTTGATGTCATCTTCGGCCATCTGTTTTGCTGTGTTTATTATCAAGTCTTTGATTTCTTGTGGGGTGTTGCCTTGTTTTGCCACATTCATTATCTGTTCTAGGCCCCACGCAAGGTTTACTGCAGTAGGTCTTGTCTCAAAGAGGATTTTTTTTGCTTTTTTAAGATCTTCGAGTAGTTGTTCTTTTGTTGTTGCTCTGCTTTGGATTGCAGCTAGCGCCATACCAAATGCTCCTGCCACACCAATAGCAGGTGCACCTCTGATAACTAGATTTTTGATTGCTGCAGCGACCTCATTGTAATCTATACAAGTGACATACACAAGCTCTGCAGGAAGCTTGGTTTGATCGATCATGATCACCGAGTTATTTTTCCATTCTATGGTTCTCAAAAGAGAAAATGTCTTTTCTTTCAAACAGATTTTCTTATCTGAGCTCCGTATTTAAAATGTAATTGTGCATCTGATGTTAGAATACCAAAAGTAAAAAACAAGTTTATAGATTATGGTAAATTCATTCAAAGATATGTTTGATGGTAAAAAAATACTCATAACCGGAGGCACTGGCTCACTTGGGCAGGCTTTGACTGAAAGACTTTTGAAGACCAAGGTAGAAACGATTAGGATCTTTAGCAGAAATGAAAACAAACAGGTGATGATGGAATCCAGATTAAAAGACGACAGACTCCGCTTTTTCATAGGCGATGTAAGAGACCTCCCAAGGCTAAACAAGGCACTGGAAGATGCAGATATTGTCTTTCATGCTGCTGCATTAAAACATGTTCCTGTGGTGGAATACAATCCATTTGAAGCAGTCAAAACGAATGTCATAGGCTCACAAAATGTCATAGATGCATGTTTGCAGGAAAATGTGGATATTGCAGTATGTATTGGAACAGACAAAGCAGTTTCACCACTCAATACATATGGTGCAACTAAATTATTGATGGAAAAATTATTTATCACAACAAGTAATTATCTTAATAAAAAAAGATACAAGACCAAATTCATTGCGCTACGTTATGGGAATGTCTTGGGAAGCAGTGGTTCAGTTGTGCCAAAGTTCATAGAACAAATCAACAAAAAAGAAAAACTCACAATAACCGATCTAAATATGACTAGATTTAGCATCACCATGGATGAAGCACTGGATTTTATCTTGGAGGCCACAATGCAGGGAAAAGGCTCAGAGATTTTTGTACCAAAATTGAGGGCGTATACCATCAAAGATCTCAAGGATGCATTAAAGGAATTAATTGGAAACACTGGTGAGAAAAAAATCTCAATTAGACCTGGTGAAAAAATGTATGAGACCTTGATTAATGAAGATGAAATGAGATACACATGGGAGTATCGTAACAAGTATGTGATTTTTAATCCAATTAGAAATGAAGATGAGATTAAAAGATCGTACCCTGGAATAAAGAAACTTACTGAATTTACAAGTTATTCCTCCAATTTAGTTCCAAAAATTCCAAAAGAAGAGTTAAAATCAATAATTACTAAATCCGGACTTCTTAAAAATTAGAAAATGAAAATTCAAT
>JBDUUJ010000054.1:0-23097 GCA_039938575.1 Nitrososphaera sp.
GGCAAGATACACCACAAACAAGAGCATACTTCCGAAAACTCTTTTGGACGAGATGAGAGAATCCTTCAAGCGAAGCGAAGAGTTTCTGGACTTAAAAGCAGAGTATGACCCAGTCGAAAAAACAAAGGAAGAAGTAAAAGATAACATCGAAAAACTTACCAGATCAGCTTGCAAAGGTGCAAATGCTTGTCAGGACTCTGGCAGACTGTAATATCTCTGCAAGCAACTAGTGACAACTGCGGAAGAGGCCGAAAGGCTGATTCTCGAAGGCTGGCAGTTCGTCGCAACTTTACCGAACCAGAAAGTCATTGTAAGGAAATGAGTCCGGATGTACAGGTAAGGCGGGTTCGCGGGGATTCGGACCCCGGACAGCCGGATTAAAAGTCCGGTACTCTACCTGGCTGAGCTACGAACCCTCTCGCAATTCTGCAAATCGTGTATAATTTAGTCTTTTAGCTGAGTGATTTGTTTGCTGTGTAAACTTTAAAAAAGGAACTCAAATGATCAACTTCAACGCCCTTGTAGTATAGTCCGGTCTAGAATTCGGCCCTGTCACGGCTGAGACGCGAGTTCAAATCCCGCCAAGGGCGCCATTCATTTCTTTTAAGTCACTACGCCATACTAAATACTTGTTTGACACAACAGCTTTCGTACACAAAAAAGCTGGAATCTACAAGTATTCTCCTCTAAAATGAGAATGTACAAAACCATACACTTTGGGGTATAATTGACTAGGATAACACCGTGGACAAATTCAGCTGCTGTAAGATGATGATGGAAAAAAGAGTATTCAAGACATGCCTGATGGAAGGTCTGTTTATAGAAAACTTGTAATTTAGGCTGAAATACCATGCAGGCGTACATACTGTTTGATAGGAATTATGAAATTCTTCAGAGGATCGCGTTCTATGTCACGCGCCCAGAAACGTAACAGGTGTAATTCCTTTAGCATTGATTTGCCGTTTTGTTCCATCTCTTTTCTCTTCTGGTAATTGTTTGCATCTATATCTTCCTGCAACCTTTTGTCTCTTTGCAATGCCTGATCATTATTATGTACAAGGTAGCCATCAACTTCCACTAAAATACAACCATAAAAAACAAAGTCAGGACAGTAACGCCTCCCATTGATGATCATAAATGTAGAGTTATCCGCACAGCATACAAAGGGCATGCCTGATTTTTGTGCTGCAGACAAGGCTTTCATCTCGGTTCTGTTCAAGTGGTGCTGTGCGCGCCCTCTCATTACACTATATTTTCGTAAAAAAGCCATCAAGTTTTCTGATATGTATTTAGGTCGTTCATAGATATTTCCTTATCTCTACTAGTGGATTCAATCCTCTTAGCTTCCATGTCATGAATACTGTCATTATATTTCCAGATCTCCTCATGCCTTTACCATTCCTAAACAACCCTCTTACCTTACGATGAATTACTGCCTCCCTCAGTACCCTCTCACAATCGTTACATATGGGTTGGGCCTGGATGCCAATATCTGCATCCACCTGAGGACTAACCGTCCCCATCTACCATCATTTTTTAGAATATGATCAAAATCATGGATTCAATAGTGTGAAAGCACACAAATAAAAATTTCAAAGACCTTGCTACCTTTGGCATGTTGACAATATTTAAAATCCTGCAGATTACTTTTCAAATTTTCAGCTGAGCCTTGATCTCATTGAGCATATGCTGGTTTGCCGCAGCAATAAATGAGAGTCTTGCCTCGTAGCTGAGATCCGAATCAAGTGGGTTGAGATGCTCATCCAAAACTATCCCATCAGCTTCTTTTGCTATCAGGTAGCCTGCAGCCATGTCGGTGACACGGATTTTTTTTCTCAAGTCTACATAGACGTCTATTAGCCCCCTTGCAAAAAAAGCAAGCTCAAGTGCATTTGCACCAAGGTGTCTTGAGTGGTTTGAATTCTCAAAGATTGGCTGTATCTTCTTTACAAGCTCCGCAGTGGCGCCAGACACATTCACACCTACGATCTTGTAGACTGGTTTTTGCTTGTGAACATGAATCTGCTTTCCATTTAGGAATGCGCCTTTGCCTTTTGTGGCCCAGTACATGTTGCCATTTGAAAGGTCTGTGACAACGCCGTCTGTAACTGAGCTAAGCCTGTCCTGTGTGGCAAAAGCCAGAGAACAACAAAAAAATGGAATGCCACGAACTGCATTTGCAGATCCGTCTATTGCATCCATGATCAGAAAACCCTTCGGATTGTTTGACAGCTCAACTCTGCCACACTCTTCGCCTAACACCACACACTCAAAATTAATTTTTTTTAGATAATCCAGGACAGTTTTTTCTGCGACTATGTCTATTTTGCGTGAAATATCTCCACCCGCACCACGGCCGTGGTCTTCAGCTGCCTCCATAGTTCCTGCGATATCTTTTACATTCACATATACCAGCCTTGATGCCTCTTTGAGTACGTCGATTATCTGCATAGTTCGTCTTGCCCATTTCGTAATTTAAGTCAAGAAATCTTGAAAGGATAAATAACATGAACAAAGGTGTGCTACTGTGAGTGGCAAAGATCAGTCAGTTGTGTCAAAAGAAGCTTTAATGTCCACAAAAGCTGGAAAACAAATTCTAAAACAAGGACTCTTCAAGTCAAAGGGATTTAAGCTATTCAACAAGTACAAAGAAGAAGCAGAATCAGAATTTCCAAAATTTGCCGACCGATTCACAGACGACCTGCTAAGAGAAATAAAATCCGACTCTTCTCCACAAGACACCCAAAAAGCGTTTGCAAGCGAGGTGGGTTCTACCGAAATAACACTGCAAAGCTCACAAATCCCTGCCATAAAATCAAAGCTCGAAAGCCGTGACGTGCTAAAAGACAGAGTGCTGAGAATACTTGACTCAAATTTTGTAAAAATGACACTGCCAGTATTTTGCGCTCTATATGATGCCGCAGCAGACCACTACGGAAACAAAAATGCCCAGCTGCGACAGGATCTAGTTGATGGCCACATAATTGCAATAGATCTTAGCGAACCGATGGATAGAATCGTAGACAAAGACGAAGATCTCGATTACCTTGATGACTATAAACTCATGAACCCATACATACTGAAGCTTGCCCGCACCAAAATCGCAAAAGGCGGCCAACAAATTCTTGCAGAATTTGAGGAAGGCTTCAAGGACGCAAGACTTGGCCAGTACGTAGACACCAAACTCAAGGTGACTCCGACAAAAATTACAGAAGAACAGATGAACCAGTGCTACAAAAAATACAGAGCGGTGATGGGAACTGCTGGAAGAAACATGGCGCTTGCCAAGAACCCCTTAGGCGAGATATTTTATCTGGGAATGGCACGTGCTGCCGAGTCGGTCGGGTGTGGCAACGAAATCGAGGACTCGATAAAAAACAAATTTGTCAAAATACCTTCCTGGCCTCTTTATTACTCGCTTTTGACAGGTGATGTGAGAAAAGGATTCGAATTTACCATGAAAAAAAGCGAACTCTATCTCTCCGATGCGCGCATAGCGCTACAACTACTCCCACAAAACTTCTCACATACAGAATTTTTAGAGTTTTTATTTTTAACAGTTGAGCACTACAACCAATACTGGTACAACCAGCTAGACAAAGCCAATCTATGGCCGGAGTTTTCCTCGAATCTTCCAAAGTGATAATGAAATGATGTGGTCTGAAAAACATAGGCCGAAAAAAATCATCGACATGGTAGGAAACGAAGAGGCACGCAACTCATTTGTGGAATGGCTCACAAAATGGAAAAAAGGAACAAAACCAGTCCTTCTGATTGGGCCCCCAGGAATAGGTAAGACGACGCTTGCACAACTTTCTGCAAAAGAGTTCGGCTATGATCTGATCGGCCTAAACGCAAGCGACGTGAGAAACAAGGCAAACATAGAAGAGATACTAACTCCACTTCTGGGGAGCACAAGTCTTCTTGGAAGGCCAATGATATTTGTCGACGAAGTCGACGGAATACACGGCCGAGCAGACTTTGGAGGAGCAGAAGCACTGCTGAAAATACTCAAAGAACCCACAATCCCAATAATTCTGGCAGCAAACTCGGATCAGTCAGACAAGATGAAAAACATCAAAAAAGCAACCAAGCCAATCTACCTAAAACCAGTCCCTCCCAGATTACTTGGCGTCTTTCTTGGGAAGGTTCTCAAAGAAGAAGGCGCAAAGCTTGGACCTGGAACCATAATCAGGATAATCATAGACTCAAGAGGCGACATAAGATCGCTTCTCAACATGGCGCAAGCCCAAATAGGAGGCTTTGAGCTGCCAACCGAAAAATCGTTTGAGACACTTGATGTGGAAGCAGCAGTAAATGCATTCTTTAAGGCAAAATCAAAAGAAGAGGCGCAGATTGTACTGTATTCACTAAGAATAGATCCAAGGGAAAAAATTAACGCATTTTACTCCAGCATAATTACAAGCGACCTTCCTGCAAAAACAATGTCAAAGATGCTTGATGTGATCTCTGAAGCAGACGTACTGTATGGCAAGATAATGAGGACTCAAGAATGGAGGCTGCTTAGATACCTTGATAACATTCTGCTCAAACTTTATGCAGAAAATCTTCCGGTACAATACTCACAATACAATCTTTCATGGCCACTCCTCAACAGACTGCGCTGGGACGGAAGAACAATCAGGGAGATAACCAAAATTTTTGCAAAGAGATTCCACGTGTCCCAAAGCACGATTGCGACATTTTATCTACCGTACATTCTGCTTTGCATTAAAAACAAAAAACTTCAAGTTGAACTGAGTCCGGAGCACGCAGAACTCATACAAAAAGAGGTCAACCTACTCAAATGAGCTGGCGCAAGATCACAATGAAGTTCCCAGGAACATGCATTGTGTGCAACCAGAAAATTGAGGCAAACGAAGTGGGGCTGTGGGCAAAAGGACTCGGAGTCAAGCATGAAAAATGCGCAAGCAGCCAAGTAAAGGAACTCAAATGCATAATCTGTGGGGGTCCGGCAGGATGTCCAAATTGCGAGTTTGAGGGCGACTGCGACAGGGACGCCGTTTCCGAATTTTGCGTGTGCAAAAAATGCAGTGACGCAAAAGACGTCTTTGAGCAATACCAAAAAGCGGTACAAAAAATCTTTCAACCAAATCCAAAACAACAAAGCTGAAATTATACAGGTAAAAACAGCATTTTGTGAAGGCGTTAGTATACGAAGAATATGCAGAAAATGACGACTTTGCCAAGATCCTCAAAATAAAGGAAATTCCAGAACCAAAACCAAAGCCAAACGAGGTGGTATTCAAAGTCAAGTTCGCAGGCCTAAATTACGACGACATCTGGGCCATGAGGGGAAAACCTATCAAAATCCCGCTGCCTCACATTTCAGGAACGGACGCCGCAGGTGAGGTAATAGCAGTAGGTCAAGACGTAACTACAATCAAAGTAGGCGACAGAGTCGTCTCACACGGAAACATATCTTGCCGCGTATGCAAGGCATGTACCGATGGAAGGGAGTACGACTGCAAAAAGAGGCTGGTATGGGGATTTCAAACAGGCCCTCTGTGGGGTGGATACTGCGAAGTAACCCACTTGCCGGAGGTAAATGTTGTAAAGATTCCAGAAAACATAGGATACGAGGATGCCGCAGCTGCGTCGATGGTACTTATGACCTCCTGGCACATGCTTGTGGGCCGAGCAAAAATCAAACCAGGACAAACGGTCTTGATAATGGGGGGCGGCTCCGGCATGGGAACGTTTGGAATTCAGATAGCTAAATTGTTTGGCTGCGATGTCATAACTACTGCAAGCCCAGACAAACACGAGCGTTGTTTGGAATTAGGTGCGGACTATGTGGTAAATCACAGAAAAGAAGACTGGCACAATCAAGTCTTTTCAATATCAAAGGAATTGGCAAAAAAGAAGAATCAGCCCCCGGGAATAGACGTAATATATGAGCACATTGGTGGCTCACACTGGAACAAGGAACTCACACTACTCAAGTATGGCGGCACCCTGGTCACAACAGGTGCGACGACGGGCTATGAGGTACAAACAGATCTTAGACACATCTTCTTTAAAGGCACAAACATTCTTGGCTCAACACAAGGAACTCGCGCCGAGCTGGAAGAGGCATTATTTTGGATGTCAAAAGGCAAGATCAAGTCCGTCATAGATTCAATCTATCCACTTGAGGAGGCAGCTCAAGCGCATGCAAAGATGTTAAATGGAAACGTCTTTGGCAAGATCCTAATGAAGCTATAGTCATATTCGGCGTATCTAAAACCTTAAAATTTGACCAATGCTGAACTTGGCTGTTGGCAGACCAAAACACCACAATTGAGACAAAAAAAGAAACAAAGGAAATAACATACCAGGTACCACCATACAAACCAGAACACGTCCTAAGTCCAGAATACCAGGGAACCTCAAACTATGAGGTGGGAATAGCCGAACTTGTCAGAGAAAAAATGGAAAGACTTGAACGATTAAAGCGTGACCCGCAGGCAAGCCAACTTGAGATCCGCCAGGCCGAAGAGGATCTAAAGACACTAGACTACCTCTATGAAAACTACCACATGGGAATGAATGTCTTTAGAACTGCAAAAGGTGGACGTGACAAAATCCGAGAATAGACAATTCTAAAATTAATATAGTGTTCGCTTGGTCAGTTGTTGCGGGGCCATGCATTCTGATAAAATTGAAAAATTTTTAGAAAAACAAAAGACAGCTCTTATGGCCGGCGGACAGGACAGAATCAAGGCCCAACATGACAAAGGCAAGCTGACTGCAAGAGAGAGAATCGACCTGCTCTTAGATGAAGGCAGCTTTACAGAGATCGACGCACTTGTCACTCATCATTATTACGAATATGATATGCAGAAAAAAAAATTCTTCACAGACGGCGTTGTTACCGGCTATGGCACCATACATGGCAGACAGGTCTTTGTTTTTGCTTACGACTTTACAGTCTTGGGCGGCACACTCAGCCAGATGGGCTCAAAGAAAATCACAAAACTGATGGACCATGCATTGCGTACCGGGTGTCCAATAATTGGTATAATAGACTCAGGTGGAGCAAGAATCCAAGAAGGAATTCTAAGTCTTGACGGATTTGCAGACATCTTCTATCATAATGAGCTGGCGTCGGGCGTAGTGCCGCAAATTACAGCAAGTATTGGGCCGTCTGCAGGAGGTGCAGTGTACTCTCCGGCAATGACTGATTTTGTCATAATGGTAGAAAAAGCAGGCACCATGTATGTAACTGGCCCCGAAGTCGTCAAGACGGTTCTTGGCGAAGAAGTCTCATTTGAGGAACTTGGTGGCGCAATGACGCATGGAACAAAAAGCGGCGTTGCACATTTTGTCGCAAAAAACGAGTATGACTGCTTTGATAAAATAAAGACACTGTTATCTTACATTCCATCAAACAACGCAGAAGAGCCACCCGTGCTAAAAACCGATGATGATCCAAACAGACTTGACCACAATCTAATCAACAAAGTCCCAGAAAATTCGCTGCAACCATACGACATGAAAGAAATAATTTTGTCCGTAGTAGACAATCACCAGTTCTTTGAGGTACACGAGCTATTTGCGCAAAACGTCATTGTGGGATTTGCAAGAATGAACGGCCGTACTGTGGGAATAGTAGCAAATCAACCACTCCACCTTGCCGGCGCCCTTGATATAGACTCATCAAACAAGGCCGCTCGTTTCATACGATACTGTGATTGCTTTAACATACCAATCATCACCTTTGTTGACACACCAGGATACATGCCTGGTACAAACCAAGAACATAACGGTATCATAAGACACGGAAGCAAACTCCTGTATGCATACTGCGAGGCAACTGTGCCAAAAATCACACTTGTGATAGGCAAGGCATACGGTGGAGCCTACATAGCCATGGGAAGTAAAAACCTCAGAACCGACGTTAACTATGCGTGGCCAACTGCACAGATTGCCGTACTTGGCTCCGAAGCAGCAGTAAAAATCATGAACAAAAAGGAACTTGACAGCGCCAAGAACCCAGAGGAACTCAAAAAACAACTCACAGCAGAATTCAACGAAAAGTTCGCAAACCCGTACGTTGCAGCATCACACGGCTCAGTGGACGCAGTAATTGATCCTGCACAGACAAGGCCGATGCTGATAAAGGCACTTGAGATGCTGGTAAACAAGCGAGACAGGCAACTTCCACGAAAACACGGCAACATTAACTTGTGATTGGTATGATACAAAAAGTTCTCATTGCAAACAGAGGTGAAATCGCTCTGAGGGTGATTCGCACATGCAAGGCCCTTGGACTCAAAACAGTTGCAGTGTACTCTGATGAGGATTACAATTCACTGCATGTCAAAAAAGCAGACGAAGCGTATCACATCGGAAAAGCAGCACCACGAGAAAGCTATCTGAATCAAGAAAAAATACTGCAAGCGATTCTTGCCTCCGGCGCAGACGCAGTTCACCCAGGTTACGGATTCCTTTCTGAAAACTCTGATTTTGCAAAACTCTGCGAGGACAATAAAATCAACTTTATAGGCCCATCATCGGTATCCATGGATCTTTGTGGCGACAAAATGAGGTGCAAAGCTGCAATGCTAAAAGCCAAAGTTCCAACCGTTCCTGGAAGTCCGGATCTTGTAAAGGATGTCAATGAAGCACTCGACATTGCAAACGAAATAGGTTACCCTGTTTTACTCAAGTCTGTCTATGGTGGTGGCGGACGAGGAATAAGGCTGGTAAACAACGACAAAGAATTACGTGATGCTTTTGAAACTGTGACTGGCGAGTCAATTGCAGCATTTGGCAAATCTGCAATTCTTGTTGAAAAGTTTCTTGAGAAGATTCGCCACATAGAATACCAGCTTGCGCGAGACAAGCACGGCAATGCAGTTCACCTCTTTGAAAGAGAGTGCTCCATTCAGCGAAGAAACCAAAAACTCATAGAGCAAACACCGTCACCTGTAGTCGATCAAAAAACAAGGGACAAAATAGGCGAACTTGTAGTCAAGGCAGCAGAGGCAGTAGACTACACCAACTTGGGCACAGCCGAATTTCTCAGAGCAGACAATGGCGAATTTTACTTTATTGAGATCAACGCAAGACTCCAAGTGGAACATCCTATCACCGAACTAGTTTCTGGACTGGACCTTGTGAAGCTACAAATCGACATAGCAAATGGCGAACCAATTCCATTCAAACAAAAAGATCTCAAAATGAATGGCTATGCAATAGAGTGCAGAATAAATGCCGAAGACACATTTTTGGACTTTGCACCATCCACAGGGCCGGTGCCTGATGTTGCCATCCCTTCAGGTCCTGGAGTTCGCTGCGACACATATCTGTACCCTGGTTGTACTGTTTCACCGTTTTACGATTCGCTGATGGCAAAGCTGTGCACATGGGGACAGACCTTTGAAGAAGCTAGGCGCAGAATGCTCAACGCGCTGGATGATTTCTACATCCAAGGGGTCGAGACTTCGATTCCGCTCTACAAGACCATCCTCAAAACAGAAGAGTACAAAAAAGGCGAACTCTCAACTGACTTTTTGAAAAGGTACAACATCATTGAAAGGCTAGCACAAGACATCAAAGCAGAAAAAGCTGAAAAGAAAGAGGCGGCTCTTGCAGCAGCCATAATACACTCAGAGTACTTCAAAAGCAGAGTAGCTGCTCCGACTAGCAACAGTAACTGGAAAAGCAAATTGGTGTAGAGTATGGAATACAAAATTGAAGACATCGAAGGCGCATTTAATGCGGAAATACTCAAAAATCTGGGAAACAACGAGTATGTAATTAAGATAGATTCACGTGAACACCAACTAAAAATCCTGCACGCGGATTCAAGAGGAATTGAATTCATTTTAGATCAAAAACACCACAAAGCCAAGTATCTTGAAAACACCACGTCGCAAATGAATCTCATTGTGGACGGCACACCACTCAAACTAAAGCTGAACTCAAAATTTGATGAAATAGTTTACAAAAACAGTGGAGGTGGTGGAGGCACAGATGCGCAGAAAAGTCTCCACAGTCAAATTCCAGGCAAGGTAGTCTCAATTAACGTCAGTGAGGGTGACAAGGTCAAAAAGGGTGACGCCATTTGCGTTTTGGAATCAATGAAGATGCAAGTCTCAGTCAAATCGCACAAAGATGGCGTGGTCAAAAAAATCAAAGTCAAAAGTGGCGGCTCTGTTGCAAAAAACGACGTCATTGCAGAAATAGAGTAAAAATCTAGTTTCCCTTTTTTAGAAAGTCGATTATCTCTTGATAGTTTGGTTCAACAAGCGGATTGTCTGAGACCCACTTGTACACTATTTTGCCGTTCTCATCCACAATAAAGACGGAGCGCTTTGCCGCATCGTATCCTTTGACATGTAATAAATCAGGCATCAGTATGTCATAGTCTCGAATTGTTTTGCTTTTATAGTCACCGAGCACTGGGAAGTTGAGATTGAATTTTTCTGCAAACGCCTTGTTTGCAAACGGCCCATCATTTGAGATTCCAATTACCTGGGCTCCAAGTTTTTGGATCTCAGCCCACCTGTCTCTGAAGGTACACATCTCGTTTGTACATACAGGTGAGCTTGCGGCAACAAAAAACGATAAAACAACTTTTTTGCCACGAAATTCAGACAGTTTTCTCATTTTGAGTTCGGTGTCTACGAGCTCAAACTCGGGAGCCATGTCTCCGACATTTACTGCCATATCAGAATACCAAGAATCGTTGTATATCAATCATTAAGAATTTTTTGATCGCAATTTTTTGCCTAATTCTTTCAGTACCTTTTTATATAAACAATCTGGGTTGGTAGCTGAATTGGTTGGGGAATATGCTTCAGAGTATAGTCATGTTCTTCTGATGTTTGGTTTTGCTGTAGTGGCAGTTGGGCCGGCGCTTTTAATATCACGCATGATCTCGCCGCGCAGGCGCAGCAACCCAGTCAAGTTCCTCCCAATGGAGGCAGGCCAAGTTCCAAAGGGGGAAGGAAGAACCCATTTTATGATGCAGTATTATGCCTATGTTCTGATGTTTGTAGTCTTTGACGTCATGGCGATATTTTTGTATGCGTGGGGCAGCTCGCTTTTACAGCTACCAAAGACTGCCACTTTGCCAATAATTGCATTTTTGGGAATCATGTTTGCAGCAATGGCGTTTGCACTATACCAGTCAAAGAGGAGAAACATATGGTAACACTAAATACTCAATCAACGCATAGTTTGGGCAAGGGATTGGATTGCTAAAGGACCTCCTTACGCCACACAACGCCAACGTATTTGTGGGAAAGTTAGGTGATGTCCTCGTCAAAGCAGTCGACGCACCACTTGGCTACGCCATTAACTGGAGTAGATTGTGGTCTCTTTGGCCCGTGCACATTGAGACTGCATGTTGCAGCGTAGAGTTTGGAGCTGCATCTGGTCCAAGATATGATGTCGAAAGATTCGGAATAATTGAAGCGTTCGGATCTTTGCGACAATGCGACCTCGTAGTAGTACAGGGAACCATCACAAGAAAGATGGCGCCACGACTAAGACTGGTCTATGATCAGATGCCGGAACCAAAATACGTAATAGCAATGGGAGCATGCGCCATAACTGGAGGACTGTATTTTGACTCATACAACGTCCTGCCTGGTATAGACGGCATACTGCCAGTGGATGTGTACGTACCGGGATGTCCCCCTAGACCTGAAACCCTGATTCAAGGATGCATGTTACTCCAAGAGAAAATCAAAAGGATGAAGGCTAGGTAGAAGATTCTTATGAGTGCAGAAGAAGCAAAACCAGTAGCAAAACCAGAGCCAAAAGAGCTCCCAGCATTTGAAAAATCAATTGCAGACAAAATAGAAAAAAAGTTTGGCTCAAAGACAGCAATCGAGTTTGTCAAACCTGACAGAATCAGGATCAAAGTCGGCAAGGAAGACATACTCGATGTTGCTAAATTTGTTCGCGATGAATTACACTTTGATCACGCAGAATCTGTAACTGGAGTGGATTACCCTGACCAAAAAGAAATCGAAGTCGTCTACCACCTGGGCTCCTACACGGACCCACAGCTTGCAAAACAGGTACTGTCTTTGGCCACTAGGGCGCCAAGGGAAGACAACCCAAATCCAGGAAACGACAGCACGCGACTACCAAGTCTTAGAGATATATTCTACAGCGTAGAGTTCCATGAAAGGGAGTGTTTTGAGATGCTAGGGGTTTACTTTGAAGGACATCCAGATAACAGAAGACTCTTGCTCCCAGAAGACTGGGCGGATCTGCCACCACTACGAAAAGACTTTAAGATAAAAGGAAGATAGAGATGAGCGCGCAGCTACCACCAGGCCTACAAATAGAAAAACTCGATGAGCGAATAATGACGCTCAACGTAGGACCACAACACCCCGGATCCGGCCACATGAGACTCATAATCAAAGTTGACGGCGACTATATCGTATCTTGTGATCCAGATCCAGGATACGTACACCGTGGCGAAGAAAAGATGGCAGAGTACAGAAACTACATCCAAAATATTCCGCACCTGGAGAGGCCGGTAATTCATGATTCCTGCAACATACTGTACCCATACTGCCTTGGCGTCGAAGAGCTTCTTGGCATCGAGGTTCCAGAGCGTGCCAAGTATATCAGAGTCATTGCATCTGAGCTCAACAGATGCGTATACACACAGTACTGGCTTGCAATATATGGAATCTTTTTGGGGCACTCTACTATGTTTATGTGGCCTGCAGGAGACAGGGAGCTCTTCATTGATGCACTAGAAAAGATGACCGGTGCACGCGTAACACACGCATACTTTGTGCCAGGAGGAATTCGCAACGACGTGCCGGCAAACTTTGAGGACATGATACTAAGACGTGTCAACTATTTTGAAAAACGCCTCAAAGAATACGCCGCAATATTTTACGACAATCCGATTTTGATTTCAAGAACACGCGATGCAGGAATCCTGTCCCGCGAAGACGCCATACGACTTGGGACAACAGGCTCTACGTTGCGCGCAAGCGGAGTTGACTATGATCTGAGGGTCAAAGAACCGTACGACGTATACGACGAACTCGACATCAAGGTAAACACACTCAAAGAAGGTGACGCGTACGCACGCTCCAAGATCCCATGGCTTGACATGCTGGAAAGCTGCAACATAATTAGACAGGCAGTGCAAAAAATGCCCAAGTCCGGCTCAGTCAGAGTCAAGCTCAAACCAAATCCAAAAGGAGGAAACGACGAAGTCTACAAAAGAGTAGAGTCAGGACGCGGCTCACTTGGCTGCTACATAGTTTCGCGCAGCCAGCCGGAGCCATATCGAGTTAAGATGAGTGTTGGCTCGTTTAGAAATCTTATTTGCATGCCGTATCTTCTCAAAGGCGAAAAACTTGGAAACATGCCGGCAGTGTACTGGAGTCTTAACTACTGGCCGGTGGAGGCTGACAGGTAAATGTCTACGATCGCACCAAAATTCAGATTCAGTTACTTTATCAAGTCGATCCTCGATAATGCATTTTGGGCATTAGTCCTGCTCGCACTGGTGGGAATTCCACTTGTGCAAATACTTTTGTTCTATCTGGAGCTTCCTGTGATTGATAACAAACTGCTTGCCCCTTACCTTGCATTTACAATTCTTGCCGATCCTTCAAGGCAGATTCCACTACTCAAGTCATTCATACAGACTGACTTTTTCAGAATTGCAATGTTTCCAGGATTTGGTTTTGCAGCTCTCCTTGCAGCCGGAACGATCTTCATTGAAAGAAAGATGCTTGCCAAGCTCCAGCTTCGTGTAGGTCCATTCTACTGTGGAAAAATTGAAGGCATCTTACAATTAATGAGCGACGGCATCAAACTACTCTCAAAAGAGATCATAATTCCTGCCAAGGCAGACAAGCCAATATTTTGGGCCGCTCCGGTCCTATTTGTGGCCACGGCAGCCGCCTTTGTCTCGCTGATCCCAGTAGCGGGGGGCGGATGGGTGGTAGCAGATCTGGATGTTGGCGTAATTGCAGTCTTTGCAATAATTGGATTTTTCCCAGTCATCACGGTGCTGTCATCGTGGTCTGCAAACAGCAAATTCCCCTTCATAGGAGGAATCAGGGCACTGCACCAGATGGTCTCATTTGAAATCCCACTTATTTTATCGGTTCTTGGAGTCGTGATTCTTACCGGAACACTGAATCTGAGCGAGATTGTCGAGAGCCAGCATACATACTGGTGGATCGTCTTTTTGCCAATCGGAGCAATCGTGTTTTTCATTGCGATGCTTGCGGAGCTTGAGAGGATTCCATTTGACCTGCCAGAAGCAGAAAGCGAAATAGTTGCCGGCTGGCTTACTGAATTCTCAGGAATGATGTACGGCCTTGTTCAGCTTGGCTCGTATCTGAAACTGTATGCGTTTGCAGCACTCTTTGTGGTTTTGTTCCTTGGCGGATGGAACGGTCCAAATGTGTGGCCACCATTCCCACCAGAAATAATCGAAAAGGGAATCCAGATGGGTCCAATTACCGCACGCTTCCCAGGGCTTCCACTGCTTGAGCAACAAATGCTCAACGACGTTCTGTGGTTTGTAGTCAAAGTAGTCGGAGTCATCTTCTTCATACTGCTTCCAAGAGGTGTCTTCCCAAGAATCAGAATCGATCTGCTGCTACACATTGGATGGTACAAATTAATCGGTCTTGCGTTTGTTAACATCTTTATAGCACTCGGCTTGCTGTATGCCGGAGTGTTGGGTCCGGAGGGAATACTGTAAAATGGGAACTGCAACAGGAATCATCAAGGCACTTAACTCTGGAATCAAGCACCTTGCAGTCAAACGATTCACGCTAAGGTATCCGGAACAAAAGCTCAAGTTTGTAGGGGACGGGTACCAGTTTGATCCTACCTCCGGTGTCGGCATTGCAGGATACAAGGGCCGGCACATGCTATTTCATGACAAATGTACCGGCTGTCAGCTCTGCTCTATTGCATGCGAAGGTGTAGCTGAAGCAATCGCAATGGTCAAGGTGCAAGAAGAATGGAAACAAAACAAAAAGGCAATTATGCCACAAATCGACTATGGCAAGTGTGTATTTTGCGGGCTTTGTGTTGATGCCTGTCCGTTTTACGCACTATACATGACAAACGATTACGAATTATCTTCATTTACAAAAGAAGCTCTGATCTACACACCTGCGCAACTACAAGTAAAACCAAACGTGCAGCAGGATGCGGAAATCATCTTCGATGACAGAGGTGCGACACATGGTTGACGCAGTATTTTTGGGACTTGCTGTAATTACAATAGGTTCAGCGATAGCCGCACTAGAAATACGTTCACTGATTTATGGCTCCATTGCACTGATGGGGACACTTGGTGGAATTGCCGGCTTCTTTTTGCTTTTGGACTCGCCGTTTGTTGCCATGTTCCAAATTGCAGTATACATTGGCTCAATTGCGGTCCTGATTCTTTTCACAGTCATGCTGGTGAGGCGACAGCTCATCTTCATCAAAATTGAAGACAAACGGAGAAGGTACGCCGGAATCGGCCTTATGCTTGTAATGATGGTTGCTCTTGGCGCAATAATTATGAGCTCTGGAATCAAGTCGATTCAAACACAAGAGCCACCTGTGGACTTTAGGACAATAGGTGCAGACTTTCTGACGTACTATTGGCCTGCTCTGGTCCTGATGGGACTCATCTTGGCGTCAGCTGTAATCGGCGCACTTACTTTGGCAAGAAGGGAGGACGTAACAAATGATCAATACAATGAGTGATTTTCTCATAGTGTCAATTGCTCTTTTGGCAATCGGAATTTACGGCATATCGGTGAAACGAAATGCAATCCGCATGCTCTTTTCTGTGGAGATTATAGTTAACGCAGCTAACCTCAACTTGGTTGCATTTGCAAGGTTTCTGCCAAGCAGCCAGGGACAAACATTTGCGCTATTTTCGATTGCTATTGCAGCAGCCGAAGTAGGAGTAGGCCTTGCATTAATCATAGTAGCGTATAGAATGTACAAGAACGTCGACATTGCCGAATTCAGGAGTCTGAAGGGATAGTGGAGTTCGCATTGCTGCAGGCAGTATTCCTGCCTCTATTACTGGCACCAGTAGCCTACGTGATTGGCCGCAAAGTCGGACCAAATGCCGCAACCTGGTTTACCTTCGGATTGTTGCTGTACTGCACATTCTTGTTGATCAGTGTGGCCCTGGATGGCACATACGAAGAACACTATCAATGGACAGGGCTATTTGGCGAGTTTGGATTCAAGCTGGACGGTCTGGCAATTCCGTTTGCAGTAATAATTTACATTCTGAGCACGGTGCTTACCCTGTATTCAAAGCCGTACATGCTACACAAATTCCACGAGTTCTTTGAAGAGCAGGCAGGTCATTCCGCCGGCGGCTCACACGGTGGCCAGACTACGGCACTTGTAGAGTCGCAAGGGTATACAAAATATGTCAACAACCAGTCCGGCTTGTACTTTGCACTGTATCTGGTGTTTGCAATGGGAATGCTTGGAACGGTGCTGGCTACAAATCTTATCGAATTCTACATTTTCTTTGAAGTCATGTTAATTCCGGGTTTCTTTTTGGTGGCATTCTGGGGTGATGGTCCACGAAGAAGAATCTCGTTGATGTTCCTGTTTTGGACGCACGTTGGCGCAGTAGTCCTCCTGCTTGGATTTCTGACCATAGGTCTGTCTGTTGGCAGCTTTGACTTTGCGGCAATACAGGAATCCAAGATCCCTCAAGATGTAGTAATGCTTGCGGCAGTTGCCATAATTTTGGGACTTGGCGTCAAGCTTGCGGCATTTATGTTCCATATATGGTTGCCGTACGTCCACGGAGCCGCACCAACTCCAATTAGTGCACTTTTGTCTCCGGCAATGATCGGAATTGGCGCTTACGGCATCTTCAGACTGGTCATAGAATTTTTGCCAAACGTTTACTCGGAGCTTGCAATATGGCTGCACATTTGGGGCCTTGCCACCATGATTTATGGCGGCGCGATGGCTCTGATGCAAGATGATGTAAAGAGGCTACTTGCATACTCTAGCGTAAGCCAGATGGGGTACATACTGTTTGGAATTGGTTCATACTCGACGCTGGGACTTGCGGGAGCAGAGTTCATGTATGTGACCCACGGTTTGGGCAAAGCTCTGCTCTTCATGACTGCGGGAATTCTCATTGTGCAGTGTGGCACCAGAAGCCTCACAAAGCTTGGAGGACTTGCAAGCAAGATGCCTATTACTGCAGTCTGTGGAGTAATTGGCGCACTCACTATATCTGGTGTGCCGCCAACAAGCGGCTTTATGGGTGAATGGACTCTATTTGCAGGTTCCCTTGACACCGCAGTAAAAGAAAATGCTGCCACCGGATCTGTTCTGAGGTATGTGATATTTGGACTCGGACTTGTTGCAACGGTAATTACAATGTCGTACATGCTCTGGATGCTCAAGCGGGTCTTCTTTGGAAAACTTCCAGAACATCTGTCTCACGTAAAGGAGGCAAGCTGGTACATGACTGCGCCGATGATGGTGCTTGCAGGATTTACGATCGTAGTTGGAATATACCCTGACATCTTCTTTGAAGATATAATACCATACATGAAAGGAGTGCTTGGTGTATAATGGTCGAAGCCAGTATGACTGCATTTGCGTTTGAAGCCGGGCCAATCAATGCCTGGCTTGTGTGGATCCTGCCATTTGTCGCCGCACTGATCGTACCGGCAGTTGGCAAAGTGTCCCATAGGGCCACCGGATGGGTCGCAATAGGCTTTGCAGCAGCAAGCGCACTTTCTGCTGCAACGATGTTCTCCGGCGCTCTGGAGGCACACGAAATACACGACCAGGTCAACTGGATCTCAACAATAGGAATCAAGGCAGGGGTGCTAGCTGATCCGCTCGCGGTAATTATGGCAAACGTTGTAGGCTGGATCTCATTTTTGATCATGGTGTACAGCACCGGTTACATGAAAGGCGACAAGGACATTGTCAGGTTCTGGTTCTGGATGATGTTCTTTGTAGGCTCGATGCAACTGATAGTTCTCTCAGATAACTTGCTTATGATGTTCTTTGGTTGGGAAGGAGTGGGACTTGCATCATACGCCCTGATCAGCTTCTGGTACAGGGACAAAGACAAAGACCATGTAGGTGTCAAAGGACGCACGGTATTGGGTCTTGCAGAATACTACTCACCGACACATGCAGGAATGAAGGCGTTCATCATGACCAAGGTGGGAGACATCATGATGCTTGCAGGCATGTTCCTCATCTTTGCATTTGCAGGCACTTTTGGATTCAGAGAGCTCATGCATGATACTGCGTGGGCATCGGCAATGCAGGCGCAGGGCCTTTTGGTTCCAGCGGCTGTCTTGCTCTTTGGGGGCGCAATTGGAAAATCTGCCCAGTTCCCATTAAACGAGTGGTTGCTTGAGGCAATGACAGGCCCAACTGCAGTCTCAGCTCTCATCCACGCTGCAACTATGGTCAAGGCAGGAGTCTTTTTGGTAGCAAGGCTTGGACCTTTGTTCTTTGCACTAGGAGCAGCCGGATTCTTAGTTGATGATTTCTTTATGGTGGTGGCGTGGGTCGGCGCAATTACGGCTCTGCTTTTGGCAACGCAGGGTATGGTCAACTCTGAAATTAAAAAAGTTCTCGCATACTCTACTGGCTCACAGATAGGTTACATGATGATGGCACTGGGGGTGGCAGGACTATCACACCAGTTCGTCGACGGATACACAGCTGGGTTCTTCCACCTCACATCACACGCAATGTTTAAGGCCTCACTTTTCATGGCGGCAGGCTCACTGCTACACACAGTAGGCTCTAGATTCATGACCGACATGGGAGGACTAAGAAAACACATGAAAAAGACGTATGCATTTATGTGGGCTGCAGGTCTTGGCCTGATGGGTGCACCATTTATCACCACCGGATTCTGGAGCAAGGATGCAATCTTTGCTGCAGTGTACGAGTCTGGTAGCACGTGGGCAATCCCGCTGTTTGCAATGGCTGTGCTGACTGCGGTGATCACGGCATTCTATACGACAAGAATGATCGGCATGGTGTTCTTTGGAGACAAATCAAAACACATCGAACACATGGAAAAGCAAGGACACCATATCCACGAGGCACCACTCTCCATGTGGGTGCCGTATGGCATCTTGGCTGCACTGACAATCGGAATCGGCGTTGTGGGCCTTACTGCGGAGCATGGAATTCATGAACTATTTACAGAATATCTTGCCGGCACATTCCACATAGAGTCAGAACACAAAGTGGCACAAAACTCAGAGCTTCCATCATTTTTAGCAGGAGTAAACCCGGTGGCACTGGCTGCTTCGCTGGCGGCGTTTGCAATAGGAATTGGACTTGGTTATGTGTTCTACATTGGAAGGTTCATAGACCCAGTCAAGTTTGTAAACTCAAACATCTTCTTTTACGCTATTCACAAGACAATTCTCAACAGGTGGTACCTAAACGCCATGGTGTACTGGTGCTTTGTTGTTGCACCGTTGTGGATTGCAAGAGGCGTTTGGAGATACTTTGAGAGGACTGCGATCGACACAGGAATGAATGTTGGCTTTGAGCGCGCAATAGGGTGGGGCGCCAAAGTGGTGCAGGCAACGCAGACAGGTGTTGCACAGTCCTACCTCTACGTATTTGGAGCAGGAATACTATTTGTGGTCCTGTTTTTGTTCATTTAGGGTGATATCATGATAGAGATTACTTCGACTCCGATAATTCTGGTTGCAATTCTTGGCACCATTGGAATGATGCTTCCTATAATCAGCATAGCAAAAAAGGAAAGAGGATCAAACTCGCTGTATGCAGCAATCGCATTTGGCGCGCTGATTGCGTCGATCGGATATGTAGTCTATGAGATTGTGACACATCAGCTGCCGTCGGGCTCTGTGTTTTCTGGAGATGTGCTTGCAAATGATTCCTTTAGTGGCTTGTTTGCAATCGCAATGCTGATTGTGGCAATTATTACGACTGCAGGTTCGTTTAACTTTATGAGGGGACAGGCACACACTCCGGTCTACTACTCTCTTATCTTGCTTTCCACAATAGGAATGGTTCTTGTTGCATATTCGACTGACCTTGTGATGCTGTTTGTGGCCTGGGAACTGATGAGTATTCCGACATATGTTCTTGCAGGATTTATGAAAAAGAATCCAAGCTCAAATGAGGCTGCACTCAAGTACTTTTTGTTTGGCGCCCTTTCATCTGCAATTATAATTTATGGAATATCTCTAGTGTACGGCCTGACTGGCACTACAAACATCGGCGGCGTCATGTCTGGCTTGGCCAAAGTGGATCAATCCATGATGCCTCTTGCACTGCTTGCTGTGGGCATGTTCATTGCAGGATTTGGCTTCAAGATGGGCCTTGTGCCGTTCCACATGTGGCTGCCAGATACTTATGAGGGAGCACCTCCCACCATTACGGCACTACTTGCAGCCGGAACCAAAAAGGCCGGATTTGCAGCAGCATTGCGTGTCATCATAATGGGTACAGTGGCACTAAATCTTGACTGGACCTTGGCACTTGGCGTAATAGCAGTAATGACAATGACTGTTGGAAACATTGCAGCAATCATGCAGAAAAACATCTCAAGAATGCTTGCGTATTCCAGTATAGGTCACGCAGGCTACATACTGATCGGCCTTGCAGTTGCACCGTTTACACCACTTGGCATACAAGGGTCTTTGTTCCACATTCTGAATCACTCTGTAATGAAAGGTGCAGCGTTCATCGCAATTGCGGGAATCGTAACTACGATCGGTGTAACAAACATAGACAAGCTCAGGGGGCTTGGGAGAAAAATGCCCATAATCTCGCTGGGCCTTGTAATTTCGCTTTTGGCACTTGCTGGCGTGCCGCCAACTGCAGGATTCTGGAGCAAGCTTATCTTGTTTGGCGCAGCACTTGATCCTGCGGTGCCATCTTGGGCATCATGGCTTGCAATAGCAGGCGTCCTCAACTCGGCACTCTCTGTAGCGTACTATGGCTGGCTTATTCGAAAGATGTACTTTGAGGGAGAAACAGAAAAAAGAATTGCAGAACCAAAGGCCATAATCGGCGTCATGGTGTTCTCCATAATCTTCCTTGTGGCAATAGGGGTGTATCCGGATCCGATAATTGAATTTACAAAGAACGCCGTTCCGGTTCTTGGAACTTAGTTTAGAGTTTTAGTGTAGTAAGTCTTAGAAGATATTCTAGGTGGGATTTTGCGTTGTTGTCTGGAATAATTCTAAGACTCGATGTGGCCTTTGCTGCATAATCTTTGAGCAATTCTTCCATGTGATTAAAGACGTCACGTGGATCCAAGCTTCGCTTGACCAGTAGGTTGAAGAGCTTGTCTTCGTTTTTCCAGTCTATTAGGTCGTCGCGTATCTGATATGCAATTCCTATGTTTCTGCCGTACTCGGATAATGCGATTATTTCATCCTCGCTTCCGTTCCCAAGTATTGCTCCAAGACGTGCTGCTGTCTCAAAGGCAGTAGCGGTTTTGTACTCGATTACCTTCAGATAATCGTCGAATGTGAGATCTTGGCTTGTCTCAAGTCTGGTCTCAATTACCTCGCCTTCACTCATGAGCATAGCAGTGTTTGCAAGGTCGCGCGTAATTCTTGGGTTGTTGAGTCTTGATGAAATGTTTAGTATCAGCCCTAACACAAAATCGCCAGTAAGAATGCTTGTGTTGTAGCCGTATTTGATGTGGAAGGGGTCTTTGTGCCTTCTTGATGTTTCGTTGTCGATTATGTCGTCATGAATTACCGATTCTGTGTGTAAAAATTCTACTGCGCATCCGGCAGCATATGCGCGTTCGTCTACTTTGCCTACTGACTCTGCTGCCAAAAGTAAGATAAGCGGCCTAATTCTTTTGCCACCGTCTATGGCGTACATGAGGGGTTGCATGAATTCTGATTTTGAGTATAAAGCTAATTCGGACTCTAGAGCTTCGTCTATTTTTGTGATGTATTCCTTGTATGTTTCAAGGAGCGGGTTGATTTTTAGATTTTTTCGATCCAAAAAACTTGCACTGTCGATCCTTTTTTTTGAGAGTATTAATATTTGTGGGTAGTTGGTAGTTGGTTTTGGCACGATCACACAAAAGAATGGTGCTCCCGCCGGGATTTGGACCCGGGATCCCCGCCTTGAAAGGGCGATATGCTTGACCGGACTACACCACAGGAGCCCGTTGCATCGACGGATTAAGACCTTAAAATCGTTTTGAACATGAAAGATTTTTTTATCGGCACAGAGTGGGTATGACATGAAATCTCTTTCAGAAAAAATCGACGCAATAATTGAACAGAAAAGCTTGCTAAAGCATCCATTTTATCAGATGTGGAGCGACGGAAAACTTTCAGAGAAATCACTTGCCGGATACTCAAAAGAATACTTTCAAATGGTAAAGGCAGTACCATCGTTTGTTGCAAACATAGCGCAATTTGCTCAAGGCGATCTTGCAAGCGAGATTAGACAAAACCAGGAAGAAGAAGCAGAACACATACGACCATGGATTGGCTTTGCTGCGGGCCTTGGAGTTGACCATGCAGAGATTTCAAACTATGAGGGACTTGAAAAGACAAAAGAGGCTGTCTCTGAACTGTCTTGCTTGATTACGTCTCTGGAATCAGGAGCAGCAGCAATGTATGCGTTTGAAAAAGAGATACCAAAGATAAGTCACACAAAGTTGGACGGTCTTGGCAAGTTTTATGGGATTACTTCGGATGGTGCAACAGAATATTTCAGATTGCACATGGAGGCGGATATTCGGCATGCAGCAACTTGGGCAAAAATCCTAGATCAAATCCCACAAGAAAAACATGACGAGTTACTTTGCATTGCAGAAAAATCGCTTGACGCACAAAATCATTTACTTGATAGCTGTTACCAAGCTTACTGCCAATGACATTTATACTAAAAAGAAATCTGTTTTTTGGGGCCCATAACTCAGCTTGGTAGAGTAACCGGCTCATAACCGGTGAGCCAAGGGATCGAAGCCCTTTGGGCCCACTCTTACATATTCGATGGGCCCTGTTTTAGCACGACCTTTCCGTTTGGAAGAGTTCCGACGTATTGCCAACCTTCGGCAATCAGTTTCTCAGATTCATCTGCCGTGGCGACTCG
>JBDUUJ010000055.1:0-3157 GCA_039938575.1 Nitrososphaera sp.
CGTCTGGTGTCCAGATTGGCTGGCCGTTGTCTTCGCCTTTAGCTAGTGGGCCTGTAAGAACCACAAGTTGTATTGGTTCTGATGCTGCATAGGTCAACGTTCCTTTGTAGATCATATCAGATGGTGGTAGTATCACTGCAAGCTGATGCGACTCATGACCAAGTCCTGGATCCTGGACTGAGATCATCGTACCTGACTTGATTTTGGATTTGTGCGCCATTGTTTTTTCCATCATCTGTTTTTTTTCCATCATGGATTTCTTTTCCATCATTTGCTTTTTTTCCATGGGTTGTTTGTGCGGTCTTTCTGTTGGTGCGCTGCACTCTCCTTTGTGTGCCATCTTGACACCTGCTGCGTTAAGCATACATTTGTTGCCATATGTTTGGCCGTCAACTCCACAGACAGGCATGTACTCTGCAGTACACATGACTGGTTCTTCCATTACTTTACCGGTTCTAGGCTCTGTTTTTGGCAGCTGTGGTTTTGGTCCTTCAGAACATAGCTTGTCACCACAAACTTGCAAGCCGGTGCCAGCACCATAGGCCCTCGCTTTTTTTGTGAGGCCGGTGCCCTGTGCTTTTGCTGCGTCTACTTGCTCCAAGTTACTAAACAAAGTTACAAAGGATGCAGACAACAAAACTGCGACCGCAAACAATACGGACAGCGTTTTTGCCATGATATGAGCACAATGACTCAATATATTACTCTTAATGTACTTGACACTGGTAACTTATTGTACGCTACCAAAAAATGAGCTTACAAGTCATGTCAAGGTCAACATAGCCTGCAACAAACCTATTAAATAATCACAATACCTGCAACACAATTTGCCACTCCAGTCAAACAAAAATTCACACCAAACACATAACAACAAGTAATGTAGGTTTTGTCGTCCATGAGGGCTTTTAATTGAAGCAATGAAGAATTGGATTTATTGGAACCGCTAATCTAGTCGATGAAATTGGTTGTTGAGAATTACCAGATGGTAACATTATTGGTCAGCACCCCTCAATTATACAGAACCGTTTTTTAGTACGGGTTTTGATCATAAAAATAAGTGATAAACCTATAAAGGAGCTATCTTGGATCGTCATTACACGTGGTATAATGGGAAAGTTACTTGAAAAAGCACTAAAGGACGCGCTTGCTGAAAACAAATGCATATTGGGTATAAAGCAGGTGCTACACTCGATTAAAAACGCAAAGCTAATAGTCATTTCAAAATCTGTTCCACAAGATTCTTTGAAAAAAATTCAAGATTCTACAAAAGACCAAAAAGTAACCACACTACAATTTGATGGCTCTTCGGTTGCACTAGGCAGACTCTGTGGCCTGCAATTTAGAGTATCTGCAGCATCACTGACTTCTATTCCAGACTCTAACATCAAAGCAATATTAAAAGAATCAGAGACACAATGAAACCACAACTAAGTTTAAATGAGACACAAAAGTTGCGTGATAATTAGCAAAAATGCCACAAACAATCAAACTTACAACTGATCAGATGCGATTAATCTCGCTTTTCCAGAATGTAACTGGTGCATCTGCGCGTGACTGTGTCGAAGATGAAAAACAAAATAGAGTGATTTTTGTTGTCAATGAAGGCAAAATGGGGCTTGCTATAGGCAAAGGCGGCTCTCATATCCGAAATCTCCAAAATATTATCAAAAAGAACGTCGAGCTCGTCGAGTACTCAGACGATCCTGTCAAATTCCTCAAAAATATGTTGAACCCAAAACTTGTCTCAGAAGTAAAACTAAACAAAAGACTCGATGGTTCGACTCAGGCAATAGTACTAGTCGATCCAAAAAAGAAGGGTATAGTAGTAGGCCGTGAAGGCAGAAACGCCGAAAAGGCACGCTTGCTAGCAAAAAGATACTTTGAAATTACAAGCGTTTTAATTAACAGTCCTGAAAAAATACTAGAGTGATAGCATGGCAAAATCTCCACTTGGGTTATTCGCAGGCCGCGTACTGAAAACAAAAAGAAAGCGACAGCGATGGGCAATTGGTGTATACAAAAGAAGAATGCTGGGTCTTGACAGAAAGGCAAACCCACTTGGTGGCTCACCACAGGCAAGAGGCATTGTACTGGAAAAAGTAGGAGTTGAGGCAAAACAGCCAAACTCTGCAGTAAGAAAATGTGTCAGAGTCCAATTAATCAAAAACGGAAAAACGGTTACAGCATTCTTGCCACGGGACGGAGCAATGAACTTCATTGATGAGCACGACGAAGTACACATAGAAGGAATGGGTGCATCCATGGGTGGTGCAATGGGAGATATTCCCGGTGTCAGATTCAAGGTCTTCAAAGTAAATGGAACCTCGCTAAGAGAATTGGTGAGGGGAAGAAAAGAAAAACCAAGGAGATAGAAAAATGGCAGACTCGCCGAATTTGTTGTTGTTTAGAAAATGGGATCTCTCTGGAATCGAAATAAAAGATCCAGGACTCAAAAATGTCATTTCGTTAAAAAGATCGATTGTGCCTATGACATTTGGGCGTTCGTCACTAAAGAGATTCAACAAGACCGAAGTCAACATAGTAGAAAGACTTGCAAATAAGCTGATGCACTTTGGCAAAAAGTATGCAAAGAACACAGGCAGAATGGGTGGGAAAAAAATTCGTGCACTCAACACAGTAAAGGCCGCACTTGAGATAATTCACCTAAAAACTGGCAAAAACCCAATTGAGGTTCTAGTCAGGGCAATCGAAAACTCTTCACCAAACGAAGACACAACAAGAATTGTCTATGGTGGCACTGCCTATCATGTCTCAGTAGATGTCTCACCACTTAGACGTGTCGACCTGGCACTAAGATTCATTGCAGACGGAGTAAAAGAATCATCATTTTCAAACCCAAAGGCAATGGAAGAATATCTTGCAGAGCACCTCATTGCAGCAGCATCTAACGATCCTAGCGCACCGTCCGTTAAGAAAAAGAATGAACTAGAACGAGTAGCTCAAGCATCTAGATGAGTCTAGTATATCACTCACATAGTTAATTCTCAAGCATCCTTTTAATGCATCTTCACTCTTTCTTTTTTACAAGTTTGCAGAATTAGTTTCAACGATAATAAGACAAGAGACTTCATCTCAACAATACTCCTAAAATCAAAATCATCACATATAGAGTACTGGCTTTTGCACAATCTAAGAG
>JBDUUJ010000056.1:0-16720 GCA_039938575.1 Nitrososphaera sp.
CGTCTGGTGTCCAGATTGGCTGGCCGTTGTCTTCGCCTTTAGCTAGTGGGCCTGTAAGAACCACAAGTTGTATTGGTTCTGATGCTGCATAGGTCAACGTTCCTTTGTAGATCATATCAGATGGTGGCAGTATCACTGCAAGCTGGTGCGACTCATGACCAACTCCTGGATCCTGGACTGAGGTCATCGTACCTGACTTGATTTTGGATTTGTGCGCCATTGTTTTTTCCATCATGGATTTCTTTTCCATCATGGATTTCATTTCCGACATTTGCATTTTTGTCTTGTTACCATAGGCCTTTACTTTTTTTGTGTTCTGTGCTTTTGCTGCGTCTACTTGCTCCAAGTTACTAAAGATGGTTACAAATGATGCTGACAACAAAACTGCGACCGCAAACAATGCGGACAGTGTTTTTGCCATGGTGTGTGCATAATGACTCAATATATTACTCTTACGTTCATAATGGGGTTGTTGCCTAGTTCTGTGTAATATTTGGATCCGTGTTCAACCATCATTGTAGTCTACAAAATGAACTAGGCAACAACCCCTAAGCCCCCAACCAATAGTTACTTTTTTAACTGAGGTTTTTCACGTCGGTTTTAATGAATACAAAAACGATTTTGGGACTATCACTGGCTGCAGTTTTTGCAGTATCGATGATGACAATCGCGCCAGCTGTTGCAGATCCAATTCCTGGATATCTTGTCATAAAGAATTCCAAAGTAAAAATTGAAGATGAACAGTTGGAAGCAAAAATAATGACCAAGGGAAAAATTCCACAAGACGGTAGTGGTGGAGCATTTGGATATGCAATTCTAACTAGCGGACACGATAACGTATTAGCAATTACTACACATCTATGTGCATCTGACAGTCCAGAACAAGGTGTGAGGCAGAAGACTGCCCAACAACAATTTCACTTCCAATAGCAGACCCTCCAGAAGAACACAATGATGCAAAATTCCATGCACATATTCTTGATCTAATGACAGCAGGCAGTGGATGCTCTGCATTGGGTGCTTCACTTGAAGTGGATATAACAAATACTATAGCCACAGGCAACAATGTTTCGCCAGACTATGACCTCAAAGTAAAAGGCAATCATGTCGAAATTAAGGCACCAATCGGTCCATCTGACGTTAACCCTGATGGCAGTGCAGTAGGAGTAGTCGCATTCAGGATTGAACCTATAGCAAGCGGAACTGTCATAACAAATCTGTGTGTCATCCCTCAATAATCAAATCCTATCTTTTTTATTTTTGTAAGAATCTGACTGGAATCAAAATTTAGTTCAAATTTAACTGCCCATGTCAAGGATTTCCTGTGCATCTGTGGTGTGAGTAGGACAGGTATGGAAAAATGTCACTAAAAATCCCAGTCTAAAAGAATGAAAATCAATTACTGTCAGAGAATCATTTAGTTGCAAATGCAATTTACAAAATTCGCTCATAATGACAGATTTTGTTGCTGATTCCTCATACAATACATGTTTGATGAGTTTATGCTTATTTAGATTCTACATTATGACACTAGTTTAAACCACGTTTCGCATAATTGAAATCTTTTTTCAACCCGATCATGCGTGCATAGCAAAGTTGTTAATTATCATGCACATGCATTTTGTAGTCTTTTTGAGCAGATCGATTCTTGCAAATTCGTTTGGTGAGTGTATTCGCGCAAACATGTAAGTTGAACCAATAGATATGCATGGCGCCTTCAGTATGTTAACAAACGAATGCATTGGTCCAGTACCTGCATTTGAAACATTAATGATGTAATCTCCAAAAATTCTCTTTGCAGCATCTTGTACCTGAGCCACGAACGGATCATTTGGATCCGTCCTCGCTGCAGCCTCCCCATGGAAGACCTTTACTTTGATGTCAGCAAATCCTTTCTGTTTGAGATGTTTTTTGAGTCTTGCAAGTTGTCTTTTTGGATCCATTTTTGGCACCAACCTAAAATCAATTTTTACTAGCGCGGATGCCGGAAGAACCGTCTTTGCTCCCTCCGTTGTGTAACCCGCCACAAGGCCTGCTATATTGCAGGTAGGATCACCGGCAAGCGCTTTTTTCACCTCCAATCCCCTTTTTGCATTTACAAATTCGCGTATGCCGTATTCTGCCTTAAAACCACGTTCATCAAACGGTTCCCTTCGAAGTAGTTCAATATCCGATTTAGTAAAAGGAACGACTTCTTTGTACCAGTCTTTTATCAGTATTCGTCCTGAGTCATCACGTAGTGTTTTTAGAGCTTCAATGAGGCGCCATGCAGGATTTTTTATTATCACTGCAAGACTAGAGTGTGCATCTCTGACTGCCTCTTTTGCAGACAGTTCCACATAAAGCAGACCTTTCATGCCAAGACCAATGATCGGTCGATTCTTTGAATCAACGTAGCCAAATTCCCAGATCACTGCATCACATGTGAATTTTTTTTTGAATTTTTCAAGGTAGCGACCTATGTTGGCACTCCCAATTTCTTCTTCACCTTCGATTACAAACTTGATGTTGCATGGTACATCACCAGTCTCTTTTAAGAACGCCTCTACTGCCTTTATTCTCGTTATTAATTCACCTTTGTCATCTGCAGAACCACGTCCAAAGATCTTGTTTCCTTTGACCTTGCCGCTGAAAGGATCATCATCCCACAACTCAAGTGGCTCAGCTGGTTGAACGTCATAATGATTGTAAAAAAGAAGCGTTTTACTTGGATTCTTTTTGGACTTGACTTCACCATACACAAGTGGTGCGACCCCTTTGAGCCGAAGAATCTCTGATGATATTCCAGATTTTTTGAGAATCCTGCTGACCAGTGTGGCGCATTGTTCAATTCCCTGATTTTTTGCAGACACGCTTGGTTGTCTTATGAGCACTTGTAGATCCGAGACCAGTCCGCTCATGTTCTTGTCCACGTGTTTGAGAATCTTGTTCATCGTATCACTTTGTCAAACGGTTTCATAACTGTGGGGATAGCTTCTATCAAATCAGTCGATAGCATATGAAGGCCATTCTTTTTTTGCATTAATCGTCCTGCCAAGCCATTGATGTATGCTGCAGCTGCAGCTGACTCGATCGGGTTACGATTTTTTGCCAACATTCCAGCTACCAAGCCAGAAAGAACATCACCGGTACCACCAACTGTCATTGCCGCGAGATTTTTTGGGTTAACAAAAGTTTGTTTACCGTTGGATATTACGTCGGTGCTCCCTTTTAGAAGAATTGTCACTGCGTTGTCCTTTGCAAATTTTGTGACCATTGTTATTCTTTCTTTTATTGAAGTAGGTGGTAGCACTCCAAAAAGCCTTTTGAACTCTCCCGCATGAGGTGTCAACACGATGTTTTTGTCAGGCAACAACTGGAGTATGTTGTGGACAAGTGCACTTGCGTCAAGTGAAATTCTGACATCCTGTGAAACAAGCGAATTTATCAAAATTTTGAGTGCTTCCTCATCAGCCACAGTAAGGCCCATTCCTATTGTTGCCGAGTCAAGGTCGGGCGGAATTTGACCCAGGAGTTTGTTTACCACTCCTCTAGTCAACTTGGCGTCCACAAGTGGAATTACGATCAAATTTGGCGAAATAGCTCTTACAGGCAAAGTAATTATTTTGGGAACTGCCGTGTAAACAAGATCAACGCCTGAACGCAGCGCAGCAAGTGAGGCAAGCACGGGTGCTCCATGATACATGTAGCTGCCTCCCACCACCAGAACCTTACCATTTTGACCCTTACGCGAGTCAACCTTTCGCGGCGGAATGAATTTCCTAACTAATGTTGCTTGTAATTTCTGTGCCACTGTTTTTACAAAGAATTCGTATGGTTAAATTTTCTTCTGTTTGCTTGATGCGTCATTTTCTTGTTTTTCTGCGTCCTTGATCATTTCCCTTATTGTCTCAAGTACCTCTTTTGATTTGGTTTCAACTTGTTCTGCTAGCCAGTCTCGTTCAAGTTTGAGTTGTTCTTCGGATTTTTGTAGTTTTAACAACGCCTCTTGTAGTTGTTTATTCAAATCATCAGAGCGTGCTTTTTCTTCTGCAAGTTGTTTATTCGCGTGTTCAAGCTGGGCAATTTTTTCATCAAGTTCTGTGTTGAGTTTTAGTAAGACAGTCTCTTTCCATTTTTGTTCTTGTTCATGTTTTTCAAAATCACGAATTTTGTCATTTAGAAGTGATGAAAGATCCTCAAGCAGTTTTTCACGCTGAATTGCTTTTAATTTGCGTATATCATCCCCTACACCTAGCTTTAACAAATCTGCTTTGGTGATGTGATTTTCTGGGTTTATTGTACCAAAATTATCAAGGTTCCTTCGTGCCTTGGCCAAATCTGTGACTAATTTTTCGGATTTTTTAGATTGAGACAGCAAATCACGTCTAAGTTTGTTGCACACATAAAAAGACTATTAGATTGTGTTTGTACACAATGCACAAACACGCCGCTTGAGCCTAGACTGTCTGCTTTCTGTCATAGAATGCCTTTCTTGCAAACGCCAAGTAGGTAGTATGCCCAATGCCGTAAAATGAATGTCTTGTCTTTCCTTCCCGTGCCTCAATCGTCCTCAATATGTGCTCGCTGCATTCAATGTCAGTGAATTCATTTTCGACTAGTGAGGAGGTAAGTTTTTCCAGCTGATTCATTGTTGGGCAAATAGCCACAAATGCGCCACTGCCTTTGAGCATTTTGCGCACCTGTGGCACCACCGTCCATGGATCTCCCAAATCCACTACTGCCAAGTCCACATCAGTAAGTGGCATTTTTTTTGCCGTTTTGATATCAAGATTGTGCATCGTGACATATTTGAGCATGCCTGCCTTGGTGATGTTTTTTTTAGCAATTTCCATGAATCGTGGTTCCACATCAAATGTGTATACATGCCCACGTGGCTTAACGAGGCTGGCCAGAAATGTAGTGAGTGCACCGCTGCCAGTGCCTATCTCTACCACAGTCTGCCCACTTTGCACACCTGCCCTGGCTGCAATGTATCCTAGATCCTTTGGGTAGACAATCTGAGTACCATGCTGGCTTTTCATCACAAAATCATGTATGGTCGGCTCAAGTAAGTAGACATATTTGTCTTTGTTGGTTCTGATTCTACTTCCAAATTCTTTTCCAATCGCGTCTTTGTGCTTTATTACGCCTACATGTGTATGTAATACTTGATCTTTTGATATTTTATTCAACCATTTTTTGGAATCATTATAAAAAAATAAAACATATGAGTTGTTCTTTATTTTTGCCATAAATTGGCATTTTGTGTTTTGGATAAGAATCTATCTAGAAGGTCTTTGCTTTTTGGAGCTTCCTTAACGCGTCAAGATAGTCCCTAATTTGCGCGTGTGTAGGATTTAGATCCTTGAGATTTTGTATATTCACGTTTAGTTTTGCAAGCTCATCGTAAATTGTCTTATCTTCGATTGTATCAATTAAATCTTGGAGTCCAAATGGTTTTTGCAGCAGCTCTACTATCTGTTTGAGGTTTTTTATTGAATCCACCAGTGTTTCTTGGACGTATGCAGATGCAAAGATTATACGTTGTGATGGGTTTAATGCCAGTATTTCCTTTGCTGCATCAAGGCCGTTCATTTTCGGCATCGAGTAGTCAAGCACCACTGCATCAAACGCATTTTCAGAATTTGCAGCATATTCTTTTGCATAAACATCGACGCATGATTCCCCATCATTAGTAGTGATTACTTGATGCTTTCTGTCTTCTAGTACTGTTTTGTATTGGGAAAGAAGATCTGGCTCATCGTCTGCAATTAGTATTCGCATGCCTAGTATAATTAGGACGGTTTTATAGCATTTTTTGTGTCATTGTGGCACTAGAACTTCGCCCTTGTAGACTCGTTGTATTACGTCAATGACGCTGTCAATTTCGTATGGTTTGTAAATTATTGCAGATGCGTTGAGTTCCTTTAGTCTTTTTTCTGTGTTGTATGTTAGGTCTGCGGTCACCATTATTACTTTGGCGTCCGGATTAATCTTTTTGATATTTTCAAGGCCGAAAAAGCCATCATATTCAGGCATCATCACATCCAAGAGCACGATGTCCGGTCTTAGTTGCTCATAAAGCTCTACTGCGGTCTTACCATTGTAGCCTCGTCCTAGAACCGTTATATCTTTAATTTCCAGATACTCAGAAAAAACCTCTACTGTATCCACATCGTCATCAATCACTATCACTTTGACCATAAAAATCACCTTTCAGTCTGTTGTGCCAGCAACCTTTGTGGTACCAACTTTTGCCATACAGTATTGTACCTTCCTCAATTTTGAGCAGTTTGTTGCACTGATCACAGTGTATCTTTGACATGTAAAACTTGTTCATGTTGTTTCATTTTTTCTCATATCCAATATTATCCCCTAGTTTGTTTAAAGTAAACAAACGTCACTACATTCTTGTTGGTGCCTCTATACCTATGAGTGCAAGTGCTTTTTCAAGGCAGGATTTGAAGGCGTACACAAGGCACAGCCGTGCTGCTGCAAGATCCTTGTCAGCCACATCCAAGACTCGTTCATGTTCATAAAAGGCGTTAAATGATACTGCCAAAGAGTAACAATACTTTGCAATTACTTTGGGTGAGAGATTCTTTGCGGCATCTTGAACACACAAATCGAGTTTCCCAATCAAACGAACCAAGCTTGTTTCATATGGTCCTAAAAGCAGTCCATACTGAACATCAAAATCAGGCTTTGTACTTGATTTCTCAATTATCCTCACAGCACGTGCGTATGCGTACTGTATGTAAGAAGCAGTATCTCCCTCAAGGCTTAGTGACTTGGCAGTATCAAATGTAATTATCTTGTCTAGATCCTGTTTTGCCATCTCGTATCGCAGCGTCGCGACTGCAACTTTTTTTGCAATGTCTCTGAGTTCAGTCTCAGCCATCTCCGGATTTCGTGTCTGTGTTTCCTGAAGAATCTTTTTCTCAAGATCATCAAGTATTGAATCAGCGTTAACGTACAATCCTTTTCTGCCAGACATCTGGGCACTCTTGCCTTTGGTGTCAACACCAAGCTGCTTGGCAGTATCTGGACTCAGTGTAACAGATTCATAACTTAGGTGTATGTATTGTTTGTTTTCTGCAAATTTTGAAATTAGTTTTGTTATGATGTTTTGTAGTCTTGCCTGCCTTGAATCAATCACGGTAATTACTTTATTTGCTGTAAAGTCGTGCTTTGGTTCATTATTTTTTTCCAGTGTTGTCTGCCAGAGTACTTTGTTATTTGCTTGAACTGCGTATTTTTTGTAATAAAATGGATCTTCCAACATACCAAGCTTCCATGCTGCGTATGGGATGTCTTTTGCAATATATGTTGCAGTTCCGTTGCTGCGTACCAAAACTTTGTCCTCTTCGCCGTCGGCTGGTATAACCCAGCAGTCCTTGTTTTTTCCTTCTTTTTCGTATCTTATCAAATTCATTGTTTTTAGTTTGTCAAATACCAGTGACCATAGTTTTGAGCGAACTATCTCAGATTCAAAATTGAGGCAATCGTAATACGCGCCAAGTCTCCAGCATGTTTTGAGTTGATCCTCTAAGACTCTTCTTGTTATGCGCTTGGCAAACTCTGCCATCTCCGACCCACCATCCTCTAGGTCTTTTAGAATAGCCTTCCTTTTTTCTTCCAGTGCAGGCTCACTTGCATACCGTTCCGTAGTCTTTACATATACTACATCACCACAATATTGATCGAATTTTTGCCCATTTTCCGGAGTCTCTGAAAACCCTAGATGTTTGAAGCCAAGCAAGATATCTGCAACCTGCAGACCAGAATCATCCACATAGTTGAGTGTCTTGACATCATAATTTGCTTTTGCAAGTATTCTCACAAGCGAATCACCAATCACCACATTTCTTACATGACCTATGTGTAATGCTTTATTGGGGTTGACGCTTGTGTGTTCTACTACTATGCTTGATTGTTTGCCCACATCTATTGAACCATAATCATCTTTTTGCGATGCGGTGATGATCATCTTGGATAATTTTTCGTTGTTTGCATAAAAATTGAGATACCCAGATGGGTGAGCCTCCACTTTGCTGACAAGACCACCTAAGAATTTCTCATACTTTGCCTGTAGTGATTTTGCTATATCATATGGTTTTTTCTTTAGCAGTTTTGCAGCCAAAAATGCAATGTTACATGTGACATCGCCGAATCCTTCTTTTGCCGGCTCAAGTACGAAATCAAAATCTCCGAGTTTTTCTTCGTCAAGAATGTCGGAAAGATGTCTCTCAATCTCATCAAGTAGAACCTTAAAGCTCATATTCACATCTCCGACAAGATCGGTGCGATCATATCCAACGCTTCAAGAACACCATCTCCAGCATGCGCCTTGGTAATCATTTTTGCCTTGGATTTTACATCATCTGATGCATTTCCTACTGCGATGCTATATTTTGAGATCTCAAAGAGTGGTACGTCTGTTTCACTGTCACCTATTGTGATAACATCTTCGTAATCAATGCCAAGATGTGACATCACGTGTTTGAATCCACTTGCTTTGTTTATTCCGGCCGAGTTTATATGGATCGCATATTGGCTGTCCGACAGCGATACATCCAGTTTTTTTTGGTCGATTATTTTTTGTGCGTCGCCCATATCAAAAGTCCTTTCAAGAACAACTTCGGTCATTCGTGGGAACACCGGTTTTTCTTTGACGTCACTTAGTTTTGAGCGTATCAGTTCAAATGCTTCAACGCATTTAGCCTTATTACCAAGCAAAATATGATCATTTGCGCCATATGTGATACATCCTCCGTTTTCGCCCACTGCCACAGTGTTTAATCCACCATACACTGACAAAAGATATCCTTCAACTGACGACCTGCCGGAGACCAAAATCACATTGTGTCCTAATATGTGAAGATGGCGCAGTGAATTAAGTGCGCCCAAATGAATTCTTCCTCCCCCGTTTTCAGTCAGAGTTCCATCTATATCTACTGCAAAGGTTTTTCGTCTCACCAATCTACTGTTGCATACCCAGATAAAAATCAAATAAGATTTTATTTAGAAAATCAACTTTCAAGTCAATGGGAATCCCAGAAAAGATCAAGGCCATTCAAGACGAGATTCATCGCACTCAGATCAACAAAGCTACTGAACACCACATAGGCTTACTAAAAGCAAAAATTGCCAAATTGAGGCGTGAACAAGAAAAAATTCAAACAAAAAAGAGCGGCGTTAGCACCGATGGTTTTGACATTAAAAGGACTGGTGACGCCACTGTGGTGTTCATAGGCCTCCCAAGCGTTGGAAAATCAACGCTGCTCAACAAGCTAACTGGTTCAAGATCCACTGTAGGAGCATATCAATTCACGACACTCACAGTGGTACCCGGAGTACTGGAGTACCGTGGTGCACGAATCCAGGTATTAGACTTGCCTGGCATCATAGAAGGTGCCTCGAAAGGAAAAGGCCTTGGCAAAAGAATCCTATCTGTTGCACGAAGTGCAGATTTGGTAATTTTGATTTTGGATGTCTTCCAACCATATCACGAAAATGTCTTACGCACGGAACTTGGTAACATTGGAATAAGACTCGATCAAAAGCCTCCAGACATAATAATAGAAAAAGCTCCTACAGGGGGCATTGCCATAGCACAACAAGCCAAGCTCACTTCACTTTCAGAAAAACTACTCAAAGAGATATTACACTTGTACGGTATAACCAGTGCCAGAGTAGTCATACGTGAAGATATCACATCTGAGCAACTCGTAGACCACCTAACCGGTGATAAAAGATATGCCAAATCCCTTATCGTCCTCAATAAAATCGACCTAGTCGACCCCAAATTCGTAAAGGAGGTACAAGCAAAGATGAAATCCGAAGTCATTCCAGTCTCGGCAGATTCGGGCATCAACATAGACCTCCTAAAAGAGAAGATCTACGAAAAACTTGACTTTATTAGAATTTACATGCGCCCTAAGGGAGGTGAGACAGATTACAAGGAACCTCTAATCATCAGAAGAAACTCAACCGTCGAAGATGTTTGCAACAAACTACACAGAAACATGAAAAAAGAATTTCGCTATGGCCTAGTGTGGGGCAAA
Organism: Nitrososphaera sp.; assembly: GCA_039938575.1. GTDB lineage: Archaea > Thermoproteota > Nitrososphaeria > Nitrososphaerales > Nitrosopumilaceae > Nitrosotenuis. Next base: position 10,050 of record JBDUUJ010000056.1, read on the forward strand.
AGTGTCAAGTTTGGTGGCCAGCGTGTCGGCCTTCAACATGTGTTGGAAGACGAAGATGTTCTAACAATAATCAAGTCACGCTAATGCAAAGTTTTGAAAGTGGTTTAATCATGGATCAAGAAACTGAAAACCGTTGGTGCAAATTTTGCATGATGAAAACAACGCAAGTGATCGTTTTTCTTCCTCAAACTGCAACCTACAAGCGTAGAAGACAATACAAATGCACTGTTTGTGGCCACACAAGTTGGTTGCAAGGTAAAAGACCATCAGCTGAAAGTGTTTATTGAAAATTTTTGCGATCAGAAAAAAAAATTTCTGTAAAAAATTCGTTTACAATTTATTATCACTTGGTGTAATTTTGTTTAGTTTAACTATAGAAAAACAAGTACAAGTTATTTTTTCTAATGGCTACTAAACGTAAATCGAAAGCTAAACGCAAAGCTGCAAAGAAATCATCAAGGCGCAGTGCAGCAAAGAAAGCACCAAAGCGTAAAGCAGCAAAGCGTAAAGCTTCAAAGTCAGGCAAAAAGAAACGACGATAGATCAACTGAGATCGTCAAAATTCGTCAATTTCGATTGACGCAATTTTATTATTTTTCATCGAATTGTTAACTAAACATCTGACCTGGTGGTTTTGATTGTTTTTCTTTTATTCCTTTTTCTACTGAAAACGTCCTATCGCTTGGAATCACAGTGATTTTTACTGATGTGTTTATCGCGTAATGAGGTGTCCCATCAGGGTTTTTGTGATTTGTGGCAATTCCCACCCTATCCAAATCAACTTTTACTTTCACCAGTGCGCCATCCTCAAGCTTAAAGGCCACAAAATCATTGCCGACACGCTCATAATCCAACATTTTGAATTCAATTTTGTTTTTTGATTCACTCAATTTACTTGCTCCAAATACGCACTTAGTACAAGTAGCTCATCAGTTTTATTTGTTCTTCCGTGGATATGATATTCTTTGCAGTGAGTATTTCCAAAAGCTCTCTAAAGAGTGCTTTTTGCTCATCGGACATTCCTGCAGTACCTGGTGGTCCTGGCGGGCCTGGCGGACCGCGTGGGCCTTTGTCGCCTGGTGGACCTTGTGGACCGGGTGGTCCTTTGTCGCCTGGTGGACCTCGTGGACCGGGTGGGCCGCGCTCTCCTTGTGGGCCTTGAATGCCTTGCGGGCCCTGTGGGCCTTTGTCGCCTGGCAGTCCCTGTGGGCCTTGTTCTCCTTGTGGGCCTTGTGGTCCAGGTGGGCCTTTGTCGCCTGGTGGACCTTGTGGACCAGTTAAGCCTTTTTCTCCTGGCGGGCCTTGTGGGCCACGTGGGCCTCGCTCTCCTTGTGGTCCTGGAACTCCCGTGAGACCTTTATCTCCTGGCGGGCCTTGTGGGCCTTGTGGGCCTTTGTCACCAACTTCACCTTGTGGGCCGCGTGGGCCTTTGTCGCCTGGTGGACCAATCGGACCTTGTGGGCCTTTGTCGCCTGGTGGACCTTGTGGGCCACGTGGGCCTCGCTCACCAATTGGTCCTTGAATTCCTTTGTCGCCTGGTGGACCTGGTGGACCCGTTGGGCCTTTGTCGCCTTGAGGACCAACTGGGCCTGTAGGGCCTTTGTCGCCTGGTGGACCCGTTGGGCCTTTGTCGCCTTTGTCGCCGGTAAGTCCTTTGTCGCCCTTGTCGCCTTTGTCGCCTGGCGGTCCTTGAATGCCTTTATCACCTTTGTCACCAGGTGGACCTGTTGGACCTTTGTCGCCCTTGTCACCTGGTGGGCCTGGAGGACCTTGTGGACCTTTGTCGCCCTTGTCACCTGGTGGGCCTGGAGGACCTTTGTCGCCCTTGTCACCTTTGTCGCCTGGTGGGCCTGGAGGACCGGGAGGACCTTTGTCACCTGGTGGACCTCGTGGACCACGTTCACCTTTTAATGAGTATGGTGTTTCGTAATGAGGAGCTTCTTCGATTTGTGGCTCTTTTTGTCTTTTTGTTCTAAGAGGTGGCTCTTCTGGAATTCCACTTATTTGAACCTCGAAAACAGAATGTAGAGCAGAAAACTGATCTCTTACTATCACCCAGATCGATGGTAGTTCAAACACCAATTCAGGTATCGGATTTGCGTCGCTACCAATGGTTTGTGAAAACTTGCCATCTTTGACGTGTAAGTGAAAGCTTTGTTGCCACACAGATTGGAATTTTTTTGCGACTATCTCTTCAGTGGACGGTTTTGTCTCACAGATCGAAATTTGTACTTCATAGACGCCTGATTGCTTAAACGGTGCTGTGCCTGAAATTTCTAATTTTTTTGTCTCGTTAGGCAATAAACAGGTTGTAATATGCAAGTATTTTTGTATTTTCTATCTTTAGTTCGGTTATGTTGCTACTAAATGATCAGGAATAGTATTTATTCAAAAGAAAACCCAAATTTTGTTAATGAAAGCACCTGAAAAGAACCTTCCAAAACCAGTAGACGAAAAAGAGACTTCGCTGGTTAAGGCAGACTACCAGAAAAACAAGCTGATAAAGAAAGGCATCCACCTCATGGCGGACGAACGTCTCGAGGATGCAGTAAGGGTTTTTGAGCAGGTGTTAAGATTAGACCCGCAAAATGTAGATGCCCTCTTGAAGCTTGGTTATTCCAAGTTTCACCTAGATGATTATGCAGGTGCATTACAAGCATATGATCGCGTACTTGACATAGATGTCGCAAATTCTGAAGCATGGAACCTAAAATCTCTTGTCCATTATCAACAAAAAAATTACGCAAAAGCGTTAGATTGTGTTGAAAAATCGATCGAGTCGGATCCAACCTTTGGCATGGCTTGGTACAATAAAGCCTGTTACCTGTCTTTGCTAAACGAGGTTCCGCAAGCACTTGAAGCATTAAAGCGTTCGATCGAAATTGATGTAAAAAACGCAAAACGTGCAGTCAAGGACAAAGACTTTATGAATGTCAGAATAGAAGAGGGCTTTCGTAGAATAGTAGAGGTCGTAGTTCTTGAATCAATCAGACAAGGATACCATACAGTTGGTGCGATAGTTTGGACCACATTTATCAGCAAGGCCGAAGTCGAGGATGCACTTAAAAAATTAATTGAAAAGGGACTCATCGTGCGAAATGAAAAAAGGCAAGGACTCAATAAAATCGACACTTATGACATAGAGCCAGAACTTGCCAGCAAAGTTGGTGTGGAAAAACGCAGTCTCATCGGACCGACCAAAAAACTTCCAAGCACAATCAAGAGCCTCAAAGAAATAAACGATGCCATACAGACGACAAAGCTTGCAATAGAACAGGAAGACATAGAAAAAATCATTTCTAGTTTCGACACATTCATTGACGCAGACAAGCTTGGGGGCATAATGATTGAACAGTTTCTGGAAGAGCATAGAGAGATAAGACTGTACAAGGTAAGGCTCGAAGACAAAGGAATCGATTATCTCAAAGAAAACAAAGCGAAGATTCTACAACTCTTCGACAACCTAGAAATGACAGTGACAAAAAAACTCAGAGGAAAATAAGTCTATTCTGCCGAGAGATCCCAATAGTTTGCGTTTTCCTGTTTTACTATTGGCTTGTTCAATCCTTTCCATTCTTTAAAGGAACGAACATAGAGTTTGACGTTTGGATAATCGACTGATTTTAGCGCATAGTAAGCAAGACCTGAAAGCGTTCCAACACTTCCACAATACGTGATGACCTCAGAATTTTCATTTATTCCTCGGTTTTTCAATAATCTTCTCAGCTCGTCCTTTGGCCTCAGAATCTTGTCTTCTGATGCAAGCGTCCTGTATGGTATGTTGATTGCTCCAGGTATGTGCTGTTCCAAATAGTTGAGTCGCTCTCGATTATCAATCAAAATTACATCCTTTGAATCCTTGATCTTTTCAAGATAGTCCACTGTTGCCAGAATCTCAGGTTTGAGGTGTACAGAATGTGTTTTTGAGCTTACAGTTGGTTCCTTTGTGTCAGTTTCGAGGCCAAGTGATTTCCACTGGCTATATGTAGTGTCAAGTAACGCTACATCGGCGTGGCCAAGATACTGCAAAGTCCAAGCGACCCTAGACGCAAGTGCTCCAAATGTGTCATCATACACAACTACTGGTGTCTCATCGTCAATTCCAAGCGATTGGGCAATTTTTAGCACCTTGTCAGGGCTATCGTCTGCTAGCAGATCTGCAAGAGGAAGATTGACTGATTTCGGTATGTGGTCTTTTTTGTAGTCTTCTTGTCTACGCACATCGATTACACGTACGCTGTTGTCCCTCAACTCTGACCTGAGCGTATCTGCATCTACTGTCACTCTGATTGTTCTTTCTTTGCTCAAGCAGCACATTCACCCTTGCCAGTCCTTGTGTGGTAGTGAGAGTCGCTTCCATAATCTGCATAGAAATCCTTGTCATCTGTAATAGACGGTGCCACAGTGAATGGCAAGAGAATTTTTTTAATATCATCAACAGATTTGATTTGAGAATCACTGTGTCCGGTCACTATTTTGTGAATCCAGGACTTGAAAGTATCTCCTTGCTTTTTGTCTGCTTTAAATGTCTCAATCAGCTTCAAGATTGCCGGCATGACTCTCTTTGCAGGAATCCTAAGTACATTTACACCAAGCATTGTTTCTCCATCGGCCCTTCCACCAATAGACATTTGATAAACCGGATACATGTCTTTGCCATTTCTCCCTCCACCACCGTAAAATCCAATGGTGGCAATTTCATGTTGGCCGCATGAGTTGGGACACCCACTTATTTTGATTGTAGAATCCCTAAGGTCATCATCTTCGTCAAGTTTTAGTTCAATGAATTTTCTTTGAATCTCTTTTGCAAGCCTATGCGAATTAGTAAGAGCCAAGTTGCACGAAGTCGTTCCAGAGCATCCAATTGGGTGTGCCATCGTAAGCGAGCCTGGATTTGCAAGACCTACTTCAAGCAATCTTGAATAAAGCTTAGGAAGATCGGATTCACGCACCCAACGTATAACCACATCTTGTACAAATCCTGTCCTCGCATAACCTTCTTCTGAGAAATCTCTGCACACATCTGCTAATGCCCTGAGTTGGCTTGCAGTTATGTCGCCGGCCTCAAGTGTTAGTGATACTGAATAGTATCCTTCTTGTTTTTGCTTGAATGTATTATTTTTTCTCCATCTGGAAAATCCCTCTGGGACGGATTTTGTGTCAAAGCCGGTAACTCTGAGCGGGGCTATTGGTTTTTGCGGCGCATCTACATCCAACGTTACGACAACAGATTGTGTTGCCCTCACTATTGCACGTTCCTTTAAGACCAGATTTTGAAATGGTTCCCACCCCATCTGATCAACTAGATACCTCATTCTGTTGCGTGCCATGTTCTTTCTGTCTCCCAACCTATCAAAAATTCGGAGCACTGCAATGGATGTATACAACAGATCTTCTTCTGACGTAAAGTCTTCTAACTGATGTCCTACAAAAGATTTGTTCCCAAGCCCTCCACCCAGAAATACTTTAAAGCCACGCTGTAGATTTCCGTTGATGGTTCTGGTTTGCGGAATTAGTCCAACATCAGTCATTCTTGCCATTCCGTGTTTTTCACAGCAAGTAAAGTTAAACTTGAATTTTCGTGGTAGTGCTTGATTCATTGGGTTTCTTAACAAAAATTTGGCCGTTGCAACTGCATATGGTGTCGCATCGAATTCTTCTTCGGGGCACACCCCAGATAATGGGCTGCACATTACATTTCTCACCGTGTTGCCGCATGCCTCCCTTGATGTAAGCCCGACTTCGGCCAGCCCACGAATTATTTCAGATACATCTTCAAGTACCACCCAATGAAGTTGGATGTTTTGCCTTGTTGACACATGTGCACTTCCAATTGAGAAGGCTTCGCTTAGTTGCGCAATCTTATCAAGTTGGTGTGGATAAATCTCGCCTGCTGGAATCTTGATTCTAACCATCGCATAATCATCAGTCATTCTAGTTCCATATGCACCATGCTGCAGTCTGAATCTCCTAAACGAGTCAGCATCGATTTTACCTTGTCTGAATAGTTTGACAGTTTTTGCGAAATTTTCTGCCTCCTCTACGCGTGCCCAATTTACTTTGGGCATCCTACTCTCCTTTGGCGACTTTGTTATAACACTCAAATTCAAATATTGTCTCTTAAATTTGGATATAAATTTTTGAAAAAAGGTATTTTCGTTGCGACGCCGAAGATATGTGTAGTAATTTTCCGCTTGATTCTGTTGACGGGTGCTACCCAACAACCAACTTGCTTCCATCGACTCTGAGGATTAGTGGTTCAAATAAACCCACGTTCCCCTCATCGCTTCACTTGGAAGCCCTCGAGGATGGGTAAACCTACTCCGCCCCTTGTATGCTATATTCATGGATGCGACAACGTCACGATCCATCAATTTCCCACAATTAATGCACCACAATTTACGACGGCATAGCCCGTCCTCTTGAGTGTCCCTCCACATACTGGACAGAGCTGGCTGATGCGTTTAGGATCAACAAATAGTACGGGAATGCCTTCCCATGCTGCCTTGTACTGTAACTGTCTTTGAAATTCGTAAAACGACCAAGAGTTCATCTTTCGTCTGAATTTATTTCCATGACAGTTGCCTTTTCTGTATAGTTTTCTGATGCCCTTGATGTCTTCAAGTATTATGGCAGATCTGGTTTCTCTGGCTTTTTGTATAATGTCTTTG
>JBDUUJ010000057.1:0-4495 GCA_039938575.1 Nitrososphaera sp.
ATAGACGATCCCATCGAGGAGTCATAGGCGTCGAGTCTGCAATTGTCATGATTGCTTTTGTAATCGTGGCAGCAGCCTTGGCTTTTGTCGTTCTCAACATGGGTTTCTCTACAACACAGAAGGCAAAGACGACTATCATATCCGGTTTGAGTGAAGCAAGCAGCAGCCTGGAGGTGGCAGGCAAAATCAAAGGAATTGGTTGTACCTCTGCAGCAAAAGGTTGTTCCACACCATACCTGAACGCAACAATCATCCCAATAAAGATCGCATCAGGCGGTGACTCTGTCAACCTTGCGGCAGCAACTGCGTCAATCAAGTATGTCAGCAACTCAAAGTCATATGATGACATCTATGATGGTCCACTCCCAGCTACTACCACATACAACAACGCAACACTGGCATTTGCTGCATGCAACGGCATACTTTCGTCATGCACAGCTACCACAAACCCAGTAACAAAATCGCTACCATCATCGACATTTGCAACAATATACTGGTCAGTTGACACCAACGACAACGCAATCTTGGACCAAGGCGAGCACGCAAATGTCGCAATTGCATATTCGGCCAACGACAGACCTACATCTCTTGACAAGATAAGAGTCGAGATAATCACACCAACTGGCGCGGCCTTGACGGTAGAAAGAAACGTGCCAAACATTACCACAACAGTTGTAGACCTAGGGTAAACCAATGGAGTGTTTTTATGATCGCTCCAAGCAACCTTTTTTCTCTTTTAACTAAAACGCTTAGTAGTCTTACACAAGGCTTTAGAATGTTCCTTGCAGGAAGCATAGTGGGTACCTACGGTCTTGTCCTCTATGAAGCATTCCCAAGATACCTGTTTGACATTAACTATTCGCTATATTACTTTGTCGTCCCCGCAAGTGTTATTGCGTCTGTACTGGTAGCACTACCAAAGTTTCTAGGCCCAAAGGATTCTGCATCAACAGTACAACCAGCAACGACGATAGATCCACTAAGTGAAATAATTGGGGGCGGCTCAACTGACGCTGCAGTGACATCAGGAACAGCAGATGAAAACCCAGATATTTCAAAAATAGGGAGTTCCAATCCCGAGCTGGATGCACTGCTTGCAGGGGGTGCACCACCAGCTGAAACTATGAGTGATACTGTAACGACAGAGGTGCAACCAGCAATGGCAGCAGGCTTTGATGAAACAAAAATTCGAGAGCTGATTGATCAAAAATTCGAGCCGGTGGAAAAAGATCTAACCACCTTCAAAAAAGATCTCAACAAGATCAAAGAAGACATGAAAATAACAAAAGAAAGCGTTGACACTCTGACGGAATCATTTGAAGGAACACTCACAGACATGAAGGCATTTCAGGCAGAGATATCAAACCCGCTCAACTTTATGAGAAAATACTTTGAGGCACTCGACTTGACAAACCTCTCAGATCCGTCTCTGCCTTTAAAGCAAGGCATACTGCAAACTGCACAGACAAATCAGAACAACTCTCAGCCGACAAATCCAACACCACAGGTAGCTATTCCACAACCACAAACCAATCAAGTACCAATAATAATTCAGGCTGCAGGAAACAACGCAAATACGGCTCCGCCTCAAACCACACCGTCTCCTGTGATCAGGGGAAGCGAGATGGATAGGCTAGTAAGTGGAACCGACCTTGACAACCCGATGAACTCTGTAATGAAGCCTCTATTTTCTGGAAATCTTTCTGTTGCAAACATGATGGCAATAATTGAGCTTGTGGGAGAGATGTTTGCTGAAAAAGGCGATGATTGTATCGATTTGCTTGTGGAGCAGTGCAAGCTTATGGGGCTCAAGCCAGAAGACGAGCACACCATATACAATATCATCGACATGCTCAAAAATTCCGGCATGTCTACTGAGGAGGCAATATCGCAACTATACAGATTTTCAAAAATCGTAGGACTCAACGACAAAGAAGCGGACGCATACTATGCAAGAATGAATGCTCAAAAAAGACCAAAGCGCGAGGCAAGGGACTAGATGGCATCAGGAATACTGACTGAGGGAATACTCATTGTCGCATCGATCATAGCCGCAACCGTGATGACTGGCATAGTATTATCACAGGTGGGTTCATTTGAATCCACATTTACGTCCACCTCTGAGAACCAAAAAAACGAGATGCTCACCAAGATAAAGATCATCCACGCAATGTACAACAGCACCGCCTCACCTGAGACACTGGAGGTATGGGTAAAAAACATTGGAATAGATCCGATCACTGCACCTACCTCCATGGATGTCTACTATGGTGAAGTGGGATCCTCACAGCGAGTCGCGTACAGCGCCTCTGGGGGCGAGGATACTTGGAGGTTCCAGCCCTCAACTCCGCCTACATTGATTCAAAAAATGGACACAGTCCAAATCAAGATAACAGACTCGGATCTGGCGGCTGGCAAGACATACGCAATTAGGGTGACTGCTCCAAACGGCGTTTATGCGGATTACATACTCTCGACGTAATCGGAGATGAAAATTGGGACTAAGCATCGCAATTTCTGGAGGAATAGTACTGTTTGCGTTAATCTACATACTGCTTACGTTACCTGGTATAGTAAGCCAGACCGTCTCGATCACCAAGGCGTCAACTGAGATCTCAGAGGTGGAAAACTCGATACTTAAGACAAACATCAACATGAAGGCAATCTACGCCGTTTCAGGTTCAAGACTAGTCAACTTTACTGTTGCAAACACTGGAAACGAAAAGTTGTGGAATTATGAGAACTTTGATCTCATAGTCACTTATCCTGTATCAGGACAGACAATAAGCGAGTTGTTAAGTTACGCAGGCACTTGCTCTGATCCACCGAGTGGAACTTGGTGCATTTCCGCCTTCAACTCTGACAATGTCGATCCGAAAATACTGAACACCGATGAGTCAATAAGCATACGCTCAAGGGTGACTCAGACTCCCATCTCGGGAACAGTCAGCGCCACAATATCTACTGACAACGGAATAGTTGCAACGAATGCGACTTTGACCTGATCTCTAATATTCGTTCGAAAAGACCAAACACGATCTTATATCAAAATTTTTTTCACAATTCATGTTGAACATTGTAGAGGGTATACCGTATGTTATAGATACTGGATGGAGGTATTTGGTTGACTGAGATCATACCCTGTGGAAACGAAGAAGTAGACAGACAGTTTGGAGGAGGAATACCGTTCCCCACCCTGATGTTGATTGAGGGTGACCACGGTACTGGAAAAAGTGCACTGGCAGCTCAGTTCATGAAGGGCTTTCTTGCTGCTGACAAGAGAATTCTCTGCGTCACAGAAAATACAGTAAAAGAATACATCGAGAACATGAAAGCGATCACGTTCAACTTTTCTACGGCATTTTTGAGAAACAGGCTGACAATCATGCCACTGCATATGTATGGCGTGCAGTGGAACAAAGAACAATCATCGTATCTGCTGCCTGTGGTGGGCAAGTACATAGGAAACAGCTTCAAAGAACACAATTGCGTTGTAATTGATTCACTGTCTCTTCTGACAATGTTTTCCGATGCAAGCAGGATTCTCGAATTCTTCACACAGTGCAAGTATCTGGTTGCACGTGGAATGAGCATTATAATCACTATTCACCCAGATGACATACCTCCTGATCTGAGAATGAGAGTCAAAGGAGGAGTCGACGTCTACCTCAAGCTTGGCTCAACCAACATCGGAGGAAAAGACGTCAAGACACTCAAAATTGTAAAGTTAATTGGCGCCAAGGAAAACACGGAATCAGGATTTGCCTTTGATGTAGACATGACCTTTGGTATCAAGATTGTCCCGATATCTACGGCAAACGCCTAGATGGTGGTGGGGGAGGCCATAGATCTTGCCTTTTGACTTTTCGCAAGTAAGAGACAAAAGATTCATCGAGGAGCTCAAAAAGTCTCCGCACCTGCTAAACTATGTGGAGATGTACACTGCTCGTGGGAATCCGCTTCCACTGTTTACAGAACAGCTCCAGGCAGAGCACAAAAAGCTCAAAGAACCAAACATAATTTATCCTACGGGCGAGCAGACATACATCCACATCAACCCGAACACCACCTCAGATGACGGCTACATGGAATATGTGATAGTGGAGCCTGACATGCCTGACAGGAAGATAATGGAGCTTGCGGACAGGATGTTTGCCATCAAGTCTGCAAGCATGATCCCACCATTAGAAATCACAGAAAGGTTCAACATGATAGAGACTTACCTGAAGGACACCACACAGATAGTGGACTCGCCTGTAAACTATGACACACTAGGTGACATCTACAAGCTCAAGACGCTTCCTGTGAATAAAAAAGACTGGACCGGCTTTAGGTACCACTTTCTGCAAAAAAGGGCGGGAACCGGTATACTGGACCCCTTTCTTGCGGACCCCAACTTGGAAGATATCTCAATTATTGGCGCAGGCAACGTTTACGTGATCCACAAGTCGTTTGGAGCACTCAAATGTCCCTTGTTTTTGGGCGTAGAAGAAAT
>JBDUUJ010000058.1:0-11938 GCA_039938575.1 Nitrososphaera sp.
TCATGGGCATCAGCCTAGAAGGCTTTCAGTTAATGCAGTGAAGTTGAATGTGGATTTTCGGCCACTAATCCTACGAGTCGATGAAAGCAAGTTGGTCAAAGTCACCTGACGAAGACTTGTCAGAACCCTGAAGTTAGACATCGACGTATATTCCGTCGGCACGTGCTTCGACTTTGTATGTCTGGAGTTTCACATCTTTGAGGTAGTCGAGCAAGGCACCTGTCTTGATGTTATAGTGCCAAAAATGGAGTGGGCATTCGACTATGTCTCCTTCAAGCTTGCCTGGAGCAATCGAGCCGTCCTGGTGCACACACAACGCATCGATTCCGTGATATCCATCCTGATTGAAGATTGCGATTCTTTTTCCATCCACGTTGTATTCTTTTCCTTTACCTTTTTCGATATCGCCTTTTTCAGCTACTTTCTTCCAAACCATTGAGTTGTCTGATATGATGTCGGATATTTAGATTGTCATGAGAAGATTTTTTAGTGTACATAATTGGGGTACGATATTGAGCAGGGTAAAGGATCAGTCTTTAGCAGAACAAGGAAGACTCTCGTACGAGTGGGCAAAAAGCCACATGCAGATTCTTGCAAATACCATTAATCGATTAAAAAAATCACAACCGTTAAAAGGAATCACGGTGGGTTTTTGTCTCCACATCACAAAAGAGACATCAGTGCTTTTGATGGGGGCAAAGGAGCTTGGTGCAAATGTAGCAGCGTGTGCTGGAAACCCACTGACCACACAAGACGATATTGCAGCATTTCTGGCATCGGAGGGAATCAACATCTATGCTTGGAATGGCGAAACTCCGCAAGAATACGACTGGTGTATAGAGCAGGTTTTAGATCATAAACCACTCATCGTTACAGATGATGGCGCAGACATGAATGTGAAACTACATTTTGATAAAAAATACAAAAACCTTCGAATCCTTGGCTCAACTGAAGAAACTACTGCAGGTGTTACAAGAATCAAGGCAATAGAAAAGAAAGGAAAACTGCGATATCCTGTGATTGTGGTCAACGAGGCGTACACAAAACACATGTTTGACAATAGGTATGGCACAGGCCAAAGTACAATTGATGGATTGCTCAGAGCAATGAATCTGCTGTTTGCTTCAAAACGTGTAGTTGTTGCAGGGTATGGTTGGGTAGGAAAAGGAGTTGCGGCAAGGTCACACGGCATGGGCTCCAAAGTCATAGTCACAGAGACAGATCCTGTAAAGGCACTTGAGGCACACATGGATGGCTTTGAAGTGATGCAAATGGCAGAGGCAGCAAAAATAGGTGACATTTTCATTACATGTACTGGAATGCGTGATATTATACGAAAAGAACACATACTCAAGATGAAGGATGGTGCAATTTTGGCCAATGTAGGACATTTTGACGTCGAAATAGACAGTGATTTCCTCTTAAACAAATCAAAATCAGTACGCGAGGTAAGGCCAGGACTTGATGAATGCACCTTGCAAAATGGAAGGCGTGTCTACCTTGTGGGAAAAGGCAGACTTGCAAACCTTGTGGCAGCAGAAGGGCACCCACCAGAAGTAATGGCGCAGTCTTTTTCAAATCAAATACTTTCAATACTATATCTACTCAAGAATCACAAAAAGATTGGTAAGCGAGTAATCACGGTGCCTGCGGAAATTGACACCCAGATTGCAATTGATGCATTGGATGCGTTCGGAGTCAAAATAGACAAGCTGTCCAAAAAGCAAATAGCCTATAGAGAAAACTGGTAAGAAGCTTCTTAAGATGTGCAAATCAAGTTTAATTGTTGAGGAAAAAAGCAATCATAACTAGTGCATTACCGTATGCAAACGGCGAAATTCATCTGGGACATGTGGCGTCTACATATCTACCTGCAGACGTGACTACGAGGTTTCTCAAACTCAACGGCGTTGAGGCATACTATGTTTGCGCCTCGGATGATTTTGGCACTCCAATCCTAATACAGGCAGAAAAAGAAAAGAAAACACCTCAAGAATACGTGGCGCATTGGAACAAGAGAGATTATGAAGATTTTACGGCATTTGACATTGGATTCGATTTTTTTTACCGCACAAGTTCACCAGAAAACATAGCGTTTGTCCAATATGTGTTTAAAAAACTAAAGGAAAACGGACACATCTATGAATCAGAGATAATCCAATTTTATTGCAAAAACGACAAAAAATTTCTGCCCGATAGGTATGTTGTAGGAACATGTCCATACTGTAAGGCAGAAGATCAATACTCGGATTTGTGCGAAAAATGTGGCCGAGTGCCAGAAGAAATAGATGATCCAAAATGTGCAATATGCGGTGCAATACCAACAAAGGAAAAGACGAAGCATTATTTTTTCAAGCTAAAGAACTTTGGTGATAAACTAACAAAATGGCTCAATGAAAATCAAAATCTCCAAAAAGACGTAAAAAAATACGTCCAGAACTGGATCGAGTCGGGTCTTGTGGACTGGGACATAACGCGTGATATATCGTGGGGTGTTCCAATACCTGGCGACGAATCAAAGGTATTCTATGGTTGGTTTGATAACCATTTGGCATACATCTCTACCACACTCAAAATGTTAAACGATAAAGGGATAAACGGAAAAGAGTTTTGGAACTCAGCTGATATCTACCATTTTATTGGGAAGGACATAGTATATCATCACTATCTGTTTTTACCGGCGATGCGCCTTGGAATAAATGAAGAATACAAACTTCCTGATTATATTCCGACTAGAGGACACCTTACACTACAGTCAAAAAAAATCTCAAAGAGTAGGAACTGGTATATTGGGCTAAGAGAGTTTTTAGAATATTATCCTGCAGACTATTTGCGATATTATTTAACATCAATAAATCCGTACTCACAAGACGATTTGAATTTTGACTGGGACGACTTTGCAACTCGGATAAATTCGGAGCTAATTGGGAATCTCGGGAATCTGGTAAATCGTGCATTGGGATTTACAAAGAAAACCTTTAATGGTGTTATACCGCAACCGGACACATTTGATGACAAAGACAAAGAAGCAGAACAAAAGATCAAAGGTTTTGCGTCGGAGCTAAGGACTCTAATTGAACAAAATCATCTGGATAGGGCACTCAAAAAAGTGATGGAATTTTCGATGTACTTTAATCAGTATTTCCAACACAAGGAGCCTTGGAAGAAGAATGTAGGCACAAATACATGCGTGTATCTTTCTGTAAATGCAGTTGCCTCTCTATCTGTTGCGTTATATCCATTTTTACCATCTTCTGCAGAAAGAATCTGGAAGCAATTGGGGCTATCTGGAAAAATCACAGAAAAATCATGGGAGTCTATTTCAGAATTAATGCTAAAACCTTCACACAAAATAGGTGAGATATCACCGCTGTTTACCAAGGTAGAAGATGCGGATATCAAAAAACACAAGGAAAAATTTGCCAACTAGAACTCCAAGAATTTCTACACGCGGGTATTACGATCTTGTTACGGGAAGAACACTAAAAAAGAAACTATATGATTTACACCCAAAAAGTTTTTTTGAGAGGCTGGATGGTTATCCGGAATTCACAATTGTAGTTCATGGAATGCGAAACAACAAGCAAGGCGCACTTGAGAAATTCAGGATGGCCCAAAAACGACTACGACAACTCGGTTACAAATACCCGGTGATTGGGTTTAGTTATGATTCTAACGTCAAAGCTGTTCAATACAAATCACGTGAATACAAAACAACAAAAATTGCAAGGCTAATTGCAAAGAAAAATGGCAGTAATCTTGCCAAGTTTCTTATTGATGTTAAGAAAAATCACCCCGATACAAAAATACGATTGATTGGACACTCGCTTGGCACTGAAGTCATTTTTCACGCATTATTTCATATTGTAAAACGAAATGTGATGGTAAATCAAGTTTATTTCTTTGGTAGTTCACTATCTGCTGATTTATTAAACCAGTATCCATGGCGTCAATTGTTTCAAAAATCGGTCTCCAAAGTAATAAACTACTATAGCCCAAATGATGATGTGTTAAAACATGCGCATGATTCAGGTATTGTGAGAAATCCTTTAGGTTACACTGGTGCTTTGAGTAAAACAATCCCCAAGTATTCACAAAAAAAGGTCAAGCCGTTAAATCACCGTTTTGTTAACTATCTAAAAACATTAAATGAATATTGATGTTCGTTATGTTCTAATTACAGTTATCATTGAATTCGGTGTTGGAATCAGTAAATTTCGTCGTTTTAGGTGATCAGGCTATTGCAGCTAAATTAGGTAAGAAAGGAACTGCAACAGATATGACGATTTATGATAAAAAAGAATCTGGTGTGATTAGGACATATACGACACCAAGTGGTTTTCCTGACAAGATCCAACCACTTTTGCAAACCATCAACTTGGCAGAATACGTGATTTTTCATGTAAATACTCTTGACAAATTTACAGGTGAGCAGATACTTGCTCTTGACATGTTGAAAAAATCCAATGGGGTGCTCTCTCACACATATGATGTGGATGAAAGCACCTTGAATTTAATGATAAAAAATACAGTTCTCTCAAACTATCTCAAAGTCGATCAAGATAAGATAAAAGAAGAAACCGACAGGCTTGAACAAATAACACGTCAAGGAAATGTACGTGTGATAATTGATCATTGTTTTGATGTAAAAGGCGTAGGTACTGTAATCCTAGGTAAAGTCGAACAAGGTAGAATAAAACAATATGACACACTCAAACTTTTACCTGCAGGAATTGACGTTCTAATAAAATCGATCCAGATGCACGATGACCCTGTGGAGGAAGCTATGTCACCTGCAAGAGTCGGCCTTGCTGTGAAAGGAGTTACACCAGATCAGATAAACCGCGGTGATGTGTTATGTATTCCTCACTCAGAACAAGTGTCATCGGAAATTGAAATTGATTTTAAGAAGAGTCAATTTTACAAAGGTGAAATAAGTCAAAATCAAATGTGTCTTGTAAGCGTAGGTTTGCAAATCAAGCCTGCCAAATTTACATCACTGAATCCTATGAAGCTAACGCTTGACAAACCACTGGTGTATAATAAAGGCGACATCTGCGTGATTCTCAAACCAGAATCACAAAGCACGAGGCTTTTGGGCAGTGGAGCGATAAAATAATCTACACATAATTAAAGAAATAACTAGATGAGTCATGGGCATAATCATTCCCAAAAAATAATCAATTTTCAAGCATCATTTAGACGAAATGACAGGCGTGTCAAAAACTGCTTTTTTACAAAGATTAGAGGCAGACAGACAAGGCGCATCAATCAGTATCTGCACAAAATAACCAAAAATATTGTGGAACTGGCAAAGGAATCCAGATCTGCCATAATACTTGAAAAAGACATCAATGGTATTAGAAAATCATGCAAAAAAGGCAACAGTCAGGGCAACAAATTCAGAAGGAAACTAAACTCGTGGTCTTTTTACGAATTTCAAAGACAAATCCAGCATAAAGCAGCATGGGAAGGCATCCGGTTTCATTCATTGATCCTAAGCGCACCAGTCAGCTCTGTCCAGTATGCGGAGGGACACTCCTCCAAGTGGACACAGGCTATACAGTCGTAAACTGTGGTACAGTAACTGTATGAAATTGATGAACCGTGACATTGTCGCATCAATGAATATAGCATACAAGGGGTGGAGTAGGTTTTGCCATCCACGAGGGTTTTTGGCTGAAATAATGAAGGGGAACGTGGGTTTTTCTCAGCTACTAATCCTCCGAGTAGATGGAAGTAAGTTGGTTGTTGAGAGGTAGCAGCCAATAAAAACCACAGAACCTCTGATCATGTATGGAACCAGTAAGAGCGTGTCCAATTTGCCCAAAGTGCGGTTCTAAAAAATTCGAAAGACTACAGGTAAATGACGTCCAAGTTAAATGCCAAAAATGTGGAAAAATCCTTACTATCTGATTTTGATGGTTTTTATTTGCAATGATTTGAAGCCTAAGTATGGCAAAGACGTGGAAGGACTCTGATATCAGCCTCGAGCCAATAAAAGACCAAACTATTGCAGTTATCGGGTATGGGATTCAAGGTGATGCACAGGCAAACAACCTGCGCGATTCTGGACTCAAAGTTATAGTCGGTCTCAGGGAAGGGAGCCCAAGTTGGCACAAGGCAAAAAATGACGGACATACAGTCATGTCCGTTGCTGAGGCCACAAAAAAAGGCGATATTGTTCACATTTTAATTCCAGATATGATCCAGGCCAAAGTATATCGAGACGAGATTGAACCAAACCTATCAAAAGGCAAAGCACTCTCGTTTTCACACGCGGCCGCAATCCACTGGAAGTGGATAAAGGCGCCAGATGACGTAGATGTGATAATGGTGGCGCCAAAGGGACCTGGCTCGAAGGTACGTGAAACATATCTGGAGGGATTTGGTACACCTGCAATAGTTGCGGTATACCAAGACAAGACTGGGACTGCATGGGATCGAATTTTAGCATTGGGTAAAGGAATTGGTTCTGCAAGAGCAGGTTTGATCCAAACGACATTCAAAGAGGAAGTTGAAACAGACTGGTTTGGAGAGCAGGCTGACCTATGTGGCGGCTGTGCATCAATGGTGGTAAATGCATTTGAGACACTTGTTGAGGCAGGCTACCAGCCAGAGATTGCGTATTTTGAAGTGTTACACGAGCTCAAACTTATTGTGGATATGATCCAACGATATGGAATAAATGGCATGTGGAGGCGAGTTAGCGAGACTGCAAGATATGGCGGACTCACCAGGGGTCCGATGGTCATGGACAAGGATGTAAAAGAGAAAATGAAAAAAGTTCTTCGAATGATTCAAGATGGCACATTTAACGAAGAATGGATCTCAGAGTATCAAAAGAACGGAAAAAATGCATTTGATAGATATATGAAACAACTTGATGCTCATCAAATAGAGCAGGTTGGCAAACAAATGCGAAAAATGATGTGGCCTGATTCTACAGAATAACTCAAATTCTTCTTAATTTTGCGACACCAGAATTGATGTGCTCGATAATTGCAGACAGCGGTGAGCCTGGCCCGAACACTTTGGAGATTCCAGCTTTTTCCAGCCCTTTTTTGTCTTCTTCTGGAATTACGCCACCTCCGACTACTAAGACATCGTTGAGGCCTTTTTTTTGCAACTCCTTGACTACACGTGGAAATAACGTGTTGTGGGCACCATTAAGCAAGCTCAGAGCTACGGCGTCCACATCCTCGTCTTCTGCAATCTGTGCTACGCGTTCAGGTGTGGCAAAAAGTCCAGAATAAATCACTTCCATTCCTGCATCCCGGAAAGCCCTGCACAAAACCAAGGCTCCTCTATCGTGACCGTCAAGTCCCAGCTTGGCTACTAGGATCTTGACTTTCCGAGACGCAAGTTTTTGCTTCATTTAGTTTTTGTAACTAAAATGCATATTTTAAAACTTAGCCTTGGGCAACCTGTCTTCTGAGAGAGACTTGAGCCTGTCAAGCTCGTACAGGATCTGGTCGCGCATTCTTTCCAGTTCCAAAATTCTTTCTTTGAGAGAAAACAATATGATGCGTTCGTGTGGGAACAATGATTTTGAGAATGGTTTGTCAGGCAGCTTGCCAGAGCTTACCCACCTGTCTAGACCGGAATCTTCCATGCAGTACGTCTACAGGCAAAGCGATAAAACCGATCTGGTGTTTTTTGAGCTAAGTACAAGCTAAATCTGTGCTTCACGGCAAAACCTTCTAAATATACATAAACCCAATAGAATCATCAACAATGTATGCAGGCACGGCCACTTCACTACGATCTTACATTTGAGCCGCATTTTGATGACTTTACTTTTTCTGGCAAAGCGATAATCGATGCAGTAATTTTAAGGCCCACAAACACCATCGTGCTTGACGCAGCAGAACTAAAAATAAAAACCTGCCAGGTATTATGGGAAGGCCAAAAAATCCAAGCAAAAACGAGATTGGACGAAAAAAAGGAAACTCTGACAATAAAACTTCCAAAAAAAATCAAAGGAAAGACAAGATTGTTTGTAGATTTCATTGGAATCTTAAACGACAGACTCGTTGGATTTTATCGCAGCCAGTACAAAGACAAGCAAGGTAAGACAAAATATCTGGCGACTACTCAGTTTGAGGCAGCAGACGCGCGCAGAGCTTTTCCGTGCTGGGATAAGCCTGCGGCCAAGGCTACCTTTGACGTCTCACTGATTGTAGAAAAAAACCATACTGCAATCTCAAATACAAATGTAATAGCAAAGAAAAAACTTGGAAGTAAAACACTCTTCAAATTTGCAAGAACTCCAATAATGTCCACATATCTTTTGTATCTTGGAGTAGGAGAATTTGAATTCCTATCCGGCAAAATAGGTAAGACTGTAATCCGCATAGCAACTACAAAAGGAAACAGCTCAAAAGGTAAATTCTCACTTGATATCTGCAAAAAACTTCTCAAGGCGTACGAAAATTATTTTGGAATCACGTATCCTCTTCCAAAACTTGATCTCATTGCGGTGCCGGATTTTGCATCTGGCGCAATGGAAAATTGGGGAGCAATCACGTTCAGAGAGACAATTCTCCTGTATGATCCAAAGACATCATCAACTCAAACTAAACAACACATAGCAGAAGTAGTCTCACACGAGCTTGCACACCAGTGGTTTGGCAATCTTGTCACAATGGAGTGGTGGAATGATCTGTGGCTCAACGAAAGCTTTGCCACGTTCATGGCAACCAAATTTGTAGACAAGTTTTATCCAGAATGGAAGCTCTGGGACCAGTTCTTAGAAGACACTATGAATACCGCAATGGCCCTTGATGCATTACATTCCTCACACCCAATTGATGTCAAAGTAAATAGCCCGTCAGAAATTCGCGAAATATTTGATGCAATCTCGTATGACAAAGGAGGATGCGTACTTAGAATGCTTGAAAATTTTGTCACAGAAAAAGTATTTCGTGCAGGTCTCCGTAAATATCTAAAGAAATTTGCATACAAAAATGCCAAAGGTGATGATTTGTGGGATGCAATAGGTAAAGAGGCAAAAATGCCGGTTCGCACGATGGTGAATTCGTGGTTAAGGCAGGCAGGGTTTCCATTAGTTGAGGTACAAAAACACAACTCCACATTGGTAATATCACAAAAACGATTTGTTCATGAAAAGAAAGGGAAAGAAAAAGGACTTTGGCAGATTCCACTATCTGTGTCACAAAACCACAAAATCATACGCAAGCTTATGACAAAGTCACGTGACGCTATCCGAGTTAGTCAGATGCCTCTTGTGGTAAACTCAGGCAGGTCGGGATTCTACAGGGTCAAATATTCCGAAGATCTTCTCTATGATCTGAGGTCGTTAGTCTCAGAAAAAACATTATCGCACATAGATAGGTGGGCTCTCCAAAATGATCTGTTTGCACTATGCGTTTCTGGCGACGGCACGGTACGCGACTATCTTGACTTTACATCTAACTATGAAGACGAAGATGATTATATCACACAATCAAATGTGGCATCAAATCTGTACTTTTTGTACAACAAAGCCGTTACAGAACCATTTTCACATGAGATCAGAAACACAACACATCGATTTTTGAGAACACTTTACTCCAAACTAGGTTGGGATGCAAAAACCGATGAACCACACACTAACAAATTACTTAGAAGCTTTGTGCTTGGTGCACTTGGCAGGCTCGATGATTACGAGATAATCTTGGAAGCAAACAAAAGATTTTCCACATACCTGAAAAATCCTTCTTCTCTTGACCCAGATATCCAAGAAGCTGTGTTCTCAATTGTTGCTTGGAGCGGGAACTCTACAACATACAAAAAACTGCTTAACCTATACAAAAAAGCAACAACGCAAGAAGAAAAGATACGATTCCTCAGTGCACTATGCAGCTTCAAAGATGAAAGACTACTCAAAAATACGCTTGATTTTTCCCAATCAAGCGAGGTACGCTCACAAAACATGCACATGCCAATAATGAAGGTAGCTGCAAACCCATACGGCAAAAAAATACTATGGCCATGGTTAAAAAAGAACTGGAGGGCGATAAGAAAAAAAGTCGGTCCTGGCAGTCCGCTTCTCAACAGGATAGTAGCAAGTATATCGTCAGTATCCGATGCCTCAATGGAAAAAGAGATAAGGAGATTCTTCCAAAGAAACCCGACTCCTGGCACAGAAAGGACACTTGAACAAACACTGGAAAGAATCAGAATTCACACTGCACTTTTGCAAAGAATGCGGCAAGAATTTTCATGAACAAAAAAATCATACTTGCTGCTGTCGGCACAATAATTGCACTCGGAATTGGAATCTCAATATCGCAAAGCGTACAAACTTCACAAAAATATTCTAAAATATTCTATTTTGATGCGACGTTTTATGAAGACAAAAAGTATGTACAAATAAAATTTGATGATTCCACAGAAAAAACATCTGCTGTGACGCTTGAGATCCTTGGAATGGAACAATCATTCCAAAAGAAATTCACCGGTTCTCATCTTGAGATCCAAGTACCTTTCAACAAAGTTCCAGAGTATGGTTGGAAGTCGATGCCTATAACACTAGTGGTGGAACACCAGGAATTTGGCAAAATAGGTCTAAAGACCGAAGTGCATGATTACGGACAGCAATCCAACAAGATCATCTTTAGCGAACTCTGAAAGCAACAAGAATTTAGAGCGTGTAGGAAGATGGTTTCTGGTTTTAATCGAGGGTAACTGGCGTTCTTGTTCACCAACATGTAGTTGAAAATCTTTTTTAATGCATGATCCAAGTTAAATCCGTGCACACCAGGACATACAAATTCAGATTGTACCCTGATCACGGCCAGTACAAAAAACTGCATCAAACCCTTGAAGCATGCAGATTTGTCTACAACAAAATGGTTGACAAGATACGAAAAGAAGGGTTCCAGTCAAGAAACGACCTTGACTATTTTCTAGCAGAGCTAAAAGAATCAGAGCCGTGGCTATACCAGTACCACCCCAAAATGCTCCAGATGGTATCAACACAGCTTGAGGGGGCACAAAAATCACTAATCAAATCACACACATGCGACAAAACTGGAGATTTACAATTTACCAGACTCCCAGAATGCCACACCTTCACATACAACCAGTCTGGATTTGAGCTCAAAAATGGCTTTTTGCACCTCTCCAAGATAGGCAAAATCAAGATCATATGTCACAGACAAACACAAAATCATACCATCAAACAAATCACCGTATCGCAATCAAAATCAGGAAAATGGCATGCTTGCGTTGTGCTGGATGTGGATGTAGTTCTGCCAAAGCCCCCACTGAACAAAGTCGGAATTGATATTGGAATCAAGAATTTCACAAATTCCGATGGTTTTGCAATTCCAAATCCAAACTACACCAAGATGCTCAAACCATTAAAAAGAATCCAAAAAAAGATATCAAGAAGACAAATAGGCTCAAACAACTACAAAAAAGCAGCACGATTCTACCAGATAATCCAGGAGCGAATCAAAAACCGCAGAAGGGACTTGTTGCACAAGCTGTCCCCATATGCAAAAAAATATGGCATTGTGTTTGTTGAAAAACTACACAAGCTCAACATGGTACAAAACCACAGATTGGCAAAAAACATCCTGGATTCTGGATGGGACACATTCAACATGATGCTAAATTATAAAACAAGGTTAGAGGTTTTTGAAAAAAATTACCTACCGTGGGAACCACGGGAAGTTACGCCTGCAGAGATCGCAATACGGTCAAGGAAGCAGGAAGAGGCTACCTATTGTCCGGTAGTAGTTCACCTACAAAGGAAAAACTGAATTTGTATAGTTCATCAACTGAAGCCAACTCGCCACAGCCAGGTGCAGGCAAACTCATCCGACTTGGCATCGTAGCCATAATAGGCATAATCGTGCTTGCAATAGTGGGCAATCAGGGCGTCATACTTTCAATGAACATGACGGAATTTGGGGACCAGTTCACC
>JBDUUJ010000059.1:0-3939 GCA_039938575.1 Nitrososphaera sp.
CGCGTGATAAACTGGGTTGATTGTTGGGTGTAAAGAAACGGGTGATTTGTATCAGAATCGGGAGAAAGTGTACGTAAATGTGAATTAGGCAACAACCCCGCTACAGGTGGTGTCAACCTTGACATGATTTGTAAGCTCATTTTTTGGTAGCACGATGGTAAACATCATTGGCCAGCACCAGTCAATTACACAGACCTTTTCTGTCCCTGTTTTCTGAGAATTTCATCCAAGTCCTTACGCAACATACCGCCCGACCATACGCGGACAGCGAAATTCTACATCACATAATAATGTAAAACTCATTTTATGAAAAAATTTGTGTTGCCGTATATTTTTATCTGAAGCGAGAATACCGCCGGACTTCAGTAGTTCAGTATTTTTTTATCATATCTTGATGATGCGTTCTTTTATGAGGAATTGTATGCCCTGCACAAAGTCAGAGTCGCCTATCGAGCCGTCCGCCCACCATCCAGCGTTCTTTTTGATCCAAGATGGGATGGTCTGTGTCGTTGCGCTACCAGGCTCTGTAGGTGGCACTTTGATTATTCCTTTTTGAATTAAGAATTGTATGCCCTGCACAAAGTCGTTATCAGTTATCGTGCCTTCGGCCCACCAGCCAGCATTCTTTTTGATCCAAGATGGAATTTCGTATGAGGGCTTGTTTGGCGTCATCGTTCCGCCTTTTCCTATCTTGAATGTGGCACTCCCTATTCCCTGGTACGTTGTAAGGTTATCCAGATCGTGGCTAAAGATCACCAACGTGATCTTGTAGTTGCCTTCTGCTGCAAACTTGACTTCTTGAATGTCGATTCCTTCAGGTGACAAGATTCCAGGATTTTGAGGCTCGTTTCCGCTGTTTTCCACAAGCACTTTGCCTGAGCTGTCTTCTATTCTGAACCCGTGTCGGACGAATTTGAGAAGCTGTCCTTTGTTGTCAAAGAATGTCATCTGTAGTGGTATGGTGTCTCCTGCCCCCAAGTTGGCGTCGTATGAGATTTGTGCTGTGGCCCCCGAGTCAAGCTTTACCGTAAATGTGTTCTTTGCTATCGATGACACCGGAGCCACAACAAAGTCCATCGTCTTTGTGGTTGCAGGAATTGTCTTTGCAATATTTAGTATGTCCTCTTTGTTTATCAAAAAGTGCAAGATTGCAGTGTCCTCCATTGAGTACGGATCCAGTATGAGCATTCTGCCAATGGTGGGAATGCCGTTTACTTTGCCCTCAAATGCTGTTGTATCTGTGAACTCTTTGAAGGCCTTTGGTACCCGGACTTCCTGGTGCACGAAAATTGTTTGGTCTTGGAACCTTTTGGTGTCCCAGTTAAATGGCATCGAAAAGGAAATTGATTTTTTTGCCTCATCGAATTTGAAGTTGGTGATTTGGTCATAGTATGAAATCACTGAGACTGGGTATGACTTGGCTCCATACTTTATTGTGTGTTCTGAGATATCACCGACACTGAGCCATGAGTTGAATGTTTTGATGTCTTTTTCTGCAAAGATATTTTGGTCATAATCGATTCCAAATATTTTGATCTCAAAGTGGTATAGGCCGGAATCAATCAGTAACGGTGCGTGTACATCTATTTTGTCGTTAAATCCTGTCCATGCACCAGGCAATTGCGGTACCTCGTCTCCGTAAATTATTACATCGTTTACGGGTATTTTTTTTGGAACAATTTTGAGTGTGAGTTCTCCAGAATGTGCATGAAAGAGGTTCCTTAGCCGCAGCTCGTCGTCGTGCCATGCAGAAATAAAGTACGAAACATGTGGGACTGTCTGTCCTGTATTTGCATCATACAGTCTGAGCTGCAGGTACGTGTCTCCCACTGTGTCTTTTGTGAGTATTGGTGGACTGATTTTTATGAAAAGCGCCGCTTGTCTGTTGCCAAAAGTTGCTGGCGGAAGATTTTCTTGTGTGAGGCCGTCACCTGAAGCATATTGCACATAAATGAATGTTTGAGCTAAAAGTAAAATTGTAAATGTTGCAACAAAAATTTTTTTGATCACAGAGTTCGGCCTTTTACAACATATTTAACTCTTAAGAAGATTTTTGAAGATGAACTTAATTGAACTGTGGCCTCACAACATGCAAAGATACTGCATGATCATCCAATAGTGCTCCTACTCCTACAGATATGCTCTTTATTCTGAGTCGAATTTTTTCTTGTTCTTTTTTGTCAATGCCGAATTTTTTTGCTACAACGGACTTGACTTTTTGCTCAGTGTCGGTTATTTCGTTGAGTGTTGAAGGTATGGTGATGTCGAGAAGCTTTCTGTAAGAATCCTTTGGTATTTTGCCCGTGCCGTCCTGGATGATGTAAAATGCAATCTTTTCTTGAACTACTTCATGAGGCAGGGTTTCAAGGGCGTTTGCAGTGTAAAATACCTGCACATCAAGCATGTCAAGGGCGTCCTGTGACTCTGGTATGATCTGCTGGCTGCCAAAGCCGCGAAGCGACGCAAGTGGGACTTTGATGAGTGCAAAGCCTTCGACTAGTTCTCTTGTCTCTATGCCAAAAACCTCCTTGATGTCTTTGCAGCTTAGTGCTGTAGATTTTTCTGGATCTAGGTTCTTGAATATGCCAATTGAAGAAGGTCCGTCATTTATGACTGCGTTCCACAAAATTCCTACTGTGTAAGCTTTTTTGTTTAGCACATTGATGGAGGTGTCATAGTGTCCAGGTCTCAATGGCCCGCTATTATCCGATATAGAGCCGCAGACGAATTTTGCAGCGTACACCACATCTTGGATTTTCTGACTAGAGTTGGAGGTTTGTGCGCTTGCAAAGTTAGCAGATGAAATCAAAAGTGTGCAACTGCACGCAATACATACAATCAACGCAAATGCATTCAATTTCAATTTATGTAAAGTGAATCAGCATTATAAGTTTCGGATCGTGGCAAATTCAGAAAGTTATTAATACATTTTAGATGTCAATCAAGTATGCGTTATCTTGTTTTATTATTTTTGTTGCCTTTGTTGTCTCCTGCTTTTGCTCAGCTTGAGCAACCAACAGACAAGGGAACATTAATTGTGAGAATAACTATGGATCCTCCAAAACCGGTGATTGGTGGTTTGACAAAATTACATGTTGATTTTGTCAATCCAACTACGTCAGCAATCCAGGAGCACATAGACTACAAGGTCCTAGTAACAAAAGATGGCAACACTGTATTCGGTCCAATACCATTGACACACACATCAACTGGTTCTGTTACGATCCCAGTAGAGTTCAAAGAAGATGGAGAACACAAGATAACAGTTGACGTTGAAGGAATTTTGTTCCAGCCTATTCCTCCAGAGAGTGTAACTTTTTCCACTTTGATTGAATCTGCCGGACAGACAGGAACCACCAATGGAGGATGTCTTGTTGCTACTGCCGCATACGGTACCGAACTTGCGCCCCAAGTTCAGATTCTCAGAGAGATGCGTGACAGGGTGATAATGAATACTGATTCTGGGGCCGCATTCATGGGCACCTTTAACAGCATCTACTATCTTTTTTCTCCCACTGTTGCAGATTGGGAAAGACAAAGTCCGGCATTCAAGGAGCTAGTTAGAATAAGCATCACCCCGTTGCTGTCAAGCTTGTCGCTGCTCAACTTTGTTGAAATTAATTCTGAGGGTGAGATGTTGGCGTATGGCATTGGCATAATTTTGCTAAATGCCGGAATGTACTTTGTCGTGCCCGCTTTGGTCATAACCAAACTGCGCAACATAGTGAAAAGATGAATAAGGATTTTTATGTCTCCTTGTTTGAGCACCACTAATGAAGACAATAGTCATAGGCTCCATCTTTGCGGTATTCGCTTTGATGGTATTTGCTCCATCAGCATTTGCAGATCATACAAAAGCTGAGGTAAGCATTACACCAGGTGCATCGACACCAGGTTGTGAGACTACCAACTCTTGTTACGACCCACACGAGGTGACAA
>JBDUUJ010000060.1:0-16521 GCA_039938575.1 Nitrososphaera sp.
CGCGTGATAAACTGGGTTGATTGTTGGGTGTAAAGAAACGGGTGATTTGTATCAGAATCGGGAGAAAGTGTACGTAAATGTGAATTAGGCAACAACCCCGCTACAGGTGGTGTCAACCTTGACATGACTTGTAAGCTCATTTTTTGGTAGCACCAGATAAGTTAACAGAGCCTATCTGTACATAGCTTATATTTGATTCAGTTAGGGAACTTCTAAAATGAATTGGAGGATAGTAGCTTTTCTGGCAAGTCTTGTGCCTTTTGTAATAATTGCGGTTGAGTTCAAAGTAAAACCGGAAGACATCTTTGCGGTTGGAATAATTAATTTTCTTGCTGCCTTTGCAGCAATGTTGTGTAAGCTGTTTTTGCAAGGAGCAAAATTCCATTACATAATTAACAAATTTCACGGCTCAATTGAAACGTTGTGGAAAACGATCTTTGTTAGAATCGGTTCCGAGTTTGTCACTCTCACTACGCCGATGTTTGTTGGCGGTGAGGTTGTCAGGATATACTGGATGAATAAAAGAGGCATGTCTACTGCCAAGGCATCCTGGATCGGAATATTTGAAATTGTCACAGAGGTGCTTGCAGCAGGATTTCTCTCCATTACGGCGGGTGTAGTGGCAATCTTCAGCGGTTATACTGTGATTGGCACCATCGTGTTAGCTACGGCAACACCAATTGTGGTAATGTGGCTTGGGCTCTTTTTGATATCTGCAAAAAAAACATTCCAAGTTCCAAAATGGATATCAGATCTAATTATCAAGTTTAGAAAGGAAAAGGGAATCCATTATATAGAAAAGACAAATCAGTGGATGACTGACATCTGCACCATGAGCAGAGAGAACCTCCGCTCAAAGGAGGCGAAAAAGGCGTTTGTGGTAAGTACATTCATTTCACTTGTTTCTTGGCTTGCGTTTGGAATCTCTTTTATGTTGATTTCTGCGGGAACACAACACGCAGTAAATGCGTTCGAGTCGATCTTTGCAGTGATGGCAGGAAACGCAATAGGAAACCTTCCGGTTACTGTTGGTGGTTCAGGCCTCACAGAGTTTGGAGTGTGGGCGTACCTAAACCACCTAAGTGACTTTAAGCTGGAGCTTCCAAAAAACAGTGTAGACTGGCACACCATCATAGCATGGAGAATAGCTACGTACCAGCTGCCTATTCCTATTGCGTGGTTCTTGCTGATGAAAATGGCACTCAGAAAATACACAAAACCACAATAGAAACTCACTTATCTTTAGCTAGACTCAAGCAAGACATGTCGCTCAAAGACAAAATCGTCGTCATAACTGGGGCCTCAAGCGGAATAGGTGCAGCCTCTGCGATCGAATTTGCAAAAAGGGGGGCAAAACTGGCACTAGTAGCACGAAGAAAACAAAAACTTGATGATGTACGACAACACCTTGGCAGCTCAGTAGAGGTAATTGTGTGTCAGTGCGACGTCTCACAAAAATCTCAAGTCAAAGACATGGCACAAGATGTGCTAGACAAATTTGGCACCATCGATGTTCTTGTCAACAATGCCGGCTTTGCAATTTATGGTAGGGTTTCCGATCTGTCAATTGAGCAAATCGAGTCGCAGATGGCCACCAATTATCTTGGTATGGTGTACTGCACAAAACACTTTCTTCCAAAAATGCTTGAGAAGAACTCGGGTCACATTGTCAATGTTGCATCGGTTGCAGCCTCGTTCGGCCTGCCTGGTATTGCATCATACTGTGCATCCAAGTTCGCAATGCTTGGATTTTCAGAAGGACTGCGGCACGAGCTATATGGTACCAAAGTAGGTGTAACTGTGGTTAGTCCAATCATGGTAAAAACGAACTTTTTTGATCATCCGTCTTTTGCCAAAATGCCAAAGTACTCGCCAACTGCGCTTGATGCCAAAAAAGTGGCAAGGGCAGTAGTGTCCGCATCAACATCATCAAAACTCGAAATAATTGTACCTTCGATCGTAAGAGGCGCTATATGGGCAAAGCACACATTCCCGTTTATTGTAAACCCAATATTGGGTAGTGCATTTAGAAAACAACTTGAAAAATAACTACTCGGATTCGTCTGGACTTGGTTCGTCTGAGGCCACATCAAGAAGATCCATTTTTTTCAGCTCGAACTGATAAATCGCATCCATGTCGAGCTCCTTTTCTTTTTTGAGGAATTCTGTGACTTTTTTATCAAGGGGGGCTTTTAGGACATCGAAGGCAAACTCGTACACTACACCACGCTGGCAGTCAGAAGGCTTGATGCTTTTTGGAAGGTCCATTGTTACGATGTGGCGGCCGTCGGCTACCGGCTCGTACAGCTGTGCGTCGATTTTCTTGTCATCGTCGTATACCTCTAAAATGTAACCGGTTCGCGTAGTTGCTTCGGGCTTTTCAAACTTGGCATTTTTTATTCCGTCTAAAACCCAGTCTGGGAGCTCGTCCTTTTTTTTCACCATGGGGCATCTGCCTATTTTTTGTCTTTTTTGCTTTTTTGCCACCACTCAAGGTAGTCGTACTGCTTGTCCTCTCTTGTAGGATCTCTTTTGTTGATCTTTTCACGAATATCGCCTACCTGTTCTCTGGTAGCATAAAGCCCACATCTTTTGCAGATATAGTGCTTCGTTACAGGATCAAATTTCATTGGAACTTCGATCTCTTCGATGACTTTTTGGATGCTCTCTTGGCTTCCGCTGGCAGCTTGTCGCTCAATTGCTGCCTTTCGCTCTTTTGCTACGCATTCTGGGCAATTAACCAATGACTTTGTCAAAAAAATTTTCCATAAAAGCGTTGCCAATGATCTGGTACGCGGATTATGTCGTCATCCCTCTCGGTCAGTTCGCCCATCGAAATACCGCGTACCAGACACTCTAAACCCGCAAAAAATGGTATTATCTCTTTGTCTTGGAATCGAGCATCTCGGCTGCTAGCTTGGCGGTAGTTTTTGCGCCGTCTGAGACAAAGTTCTGTTGAAACTGCTGGATGGCCTCTTGGAATCTGTGGTAGTTGTTTTTCAGCTCAAAAATGGCAGCTATGACTTGTTTTTTGTTGTTGGCCCCGACGCCCAATCTATGCTCATGTGCCCACCGGATCTGGTTTGTCTGCTCATCGTATACCGGAATTCCGATTATAGGCTTTCCTTTGATTCCAATTATCTCACCCAATACTGTGTGCGAACCGTTTACTACTGCGTACTTGCAATGCTCAAGTGCGGCCTGTTTTTGTTGTTCTGAGAGAAAGCCGACATCGATTTGAACCCAGTCGGCCTTCCTTTCATAGGCCTCAGAAATAGAGTATGTTTTGCCGTCTTTTGTAAGTACTCTGTCTATTGAAGGATCTTGGGTTGCATGAGAAATTACCCGCTTTTCGTTTTTCATTTCGTCTGCATGAAAGACCTCTTCGTATTTTCGTCCGGTTACCTCGTTTGTAGACTTGTTACCAGTGCGCATCCAGTAACCAAAATCATCCTGCTCCAAAAGCCTCTCAAGATCTGTCTTGGTGTGTTGGCTGTGATTTTTTTTGGAAGCAAAGTGACCTGCGTACACCACTTTGTCTTTGAGCTTTTCTGGAAAATTTAGGTTATACTCGCAAAGAGTGTAAGGCGGCGGTGAATCTGCCACAACTATCTTGGTTGCCTTGGCGATCTGTTTTGCAATAAAGTGGACGCCAGGGTAAAAGTAAAATCTAGACTTCCACAGCTTTGGCATGAACTGGTTGGTTACAAAAATCGAGTCAACTCCTCTGTTTTTTGCCAATACGTTTGGCCCCATGTCACCGTCGCTTATTACAAGGTCGAACCCAATTGTGTCAAAGAGTTCTGCTTCTTTTTTCAGATAGTCCCACACCTGACTAATTAAGGGTGGTCTGCCGCGTACGGGCAAAGCAAAGTTCAGCATGGACAAAAAGACGCTGGGGCCGTAGTTGCCGTCAATGGGGATCGGCATCATGATTTTGTGGACATTTTCGTCGGGGAATTTTTTCACTAGTTTTTCGTAGATCTCGTCTCTACTGGCATAATGAACTTCATATCCGTCTTTGAGGTAGTTTGACAGCTCGTCATTTAGGGACATCATTCTGGAATAGTGTCCGTTTCCCCATGAATAGATGAACTGGCCTATCTTTTTCACAAATTCACATCAAAAACAGGCTGCATAAATTTTCAATGTTTGAGGGCATCTAAGATGTCGTGTATGTTATTTGGTCCAAGCTTGACTGTGATGGTCTGCCTGGACCTGATTGCCTCCTTGACTAGCTTGGAGGCATCCAGATGTGATTTAACAAACTTGGCAAGGCCGAGCCTTTCCAGTCTGTGTAGATATTTGCCAAGGCCGATCTCTTTTGCAGTAAAAAGAATCTCATCACCGATTCCTGAGAGTGGGATCCAGGGCACAAGTTTGTTTTTATTGACGATCTGGAGGTTTTTCTCAATAAACCAGATTGGAAATACCAGAGGAGAGAGTGGAAGGGAGACTCGACGTATCTTGTGTTGTTTTGCAACAAAACAGGCGATCTCCGACGCAGTGATGATTCTAAGCTGAGATGATCTTGGAGTGTCTTTGGCGCCAAGTGCAAAAAAATCCAAGCTAACTTGGGGAGTGAGTGTTCTAGGTAGAATTCTATTTACAATTTTGACTAGCTCTAGGAGATTTGCTTCATTGGTGTAACATATGGAGATTTTGGCGTCAAATCCCTGCTTGATTGATTCAAGGCACGAAATTGCGGACAGCTCGTCGTAAATGCAGCAAACGATCTTTTCATTGTGTGAGTTGTAGGGAATACCGCCGTGCCCCTTATCGGTGAAGATAGAAACATATGCATTCTTTTTTGTCAAGTAGCAGTAAATTAGCTTGTCATGTCTTTCTTCGGTTCCTGGCTTACAATCCATACCAGATAACTTGTCAATAAGTGAGGCAGTGGCTGCGACTTCGACATCCTTTGGCAGATATCCAGTTGAGCGTCCTTCAACTTTGACAAAAAACTGTTCTCCTCGCAAAAGTAAGCTGGCTCCAACTTTTGCGATAGCAGAAACAACCAAATCAAACTTGTTTTCGACGCGTCTTGCTATTGCGACACGTTCGATTCCAAATAGCATGTTGACTGCAGACGAGGCAAAGACTGGGTCGTTTGCCTCAATTATGACAAGCTCATCATCTCTGGCTATCTGGACAAATTGTTGATTTTGAATTTTGAGAATTTTTTTAATGTTGTCTATGAGGGCAGTCTGCTTGTTTTTGGCAAAAATTGAAGGAAATACAACTACAAGGGAGCCTTCAGTCATTTTTCTTACTTGTGTGCAGCTGTTTAAATTTTGAATGATTGCGGAAAGCACGTAATAATTATAAAACAAACTCAGACCACAATCTGGTGTGGCAAAGTTCACACAAGATGAAATTGACAAAGTTAATGCTAAATTAAAGACTCCCGAGGATGCCTTGAAGTGGGCGTATGACACTTTTGGCGACAAAATTGCAAAAGCCTCAAGCTTTGGAGCAGAAGACAGCGTAGTCACAGATATGATAATGAAGATAAATCCAAAGGCCAGGTTTTTCACCCTGGACACAGGCAGACTAAACCAAGAGACATACGATGTTATGGATCAAATTGCAAAAAAATACAATATCAAATTCGAAGTGATGTTTCCTGATGCAAACGAGGTTCAGGAGATGGTGCGCACAAAAGGTATCAACTTGTTTTACGAAAGCGTAGAGAACAGAAAGCTGTGCTGTGAGATACGAAAGGTTCACCCACTAAACAAGATACTCTCCACACTTGATGCGTGGATTACAGGCCTAAGACGTGATCAAAATGAAAACAGATCAAAAGCGGCAATGGTGGAAATCGATCATTTGCATGGTGACATAATTAAAGTAAATCCGATAATTGACTGGAGCTGGGATCAAATTATGTCATACATTAAAGAACACAAACTACCATACAACAAGCTACTTGACAAAGGATACACCAGTATCGGCTGTGAACCATGCACCAGGGCCATCAAACCAGGCGAGGATCTCAGGGCGGGCAGGTGGTGGTGGGAGTCTGACACACACAAAGAATGTGGTCTCCACATGGACCATACCAAAAGATGACCACATATGACGGTGTTATCAGACCTCATGGTGGCAGGCTGATAAACAAAATAACTCAGAAAAACCCCGCAGGAACATTTTCGATTACAATCAGCGAGGATCTAGCAAATGATGTAGAAAACATAGCTGATGGTATATTCAGCCCGCTTGAAGGATTTTTGGGACAGCAGGATTTTGAATCTGTAGTCTCAAGGGGCAGGCTTGCAAACGATCTTGCGTGGACGATTCCAATTGTTCTTGATGTTGACAAGGATACTGCAGCAAAAGCAAAACAGGCAGGCGATGTCTTACTGAAAAGTGAGTCAAGCGGCGAATGTGCCATATTACATGTGGAGGAGACCTATACATTTGACAAGAAAAAAACGGCTCAGGCAGTTTACGGCACCATAGATGAAAACCATCCTGGAGTCGCAAAAACATTTTCGATGAAGGAATACCTTCTTGGCGGCAAAATAGATTACATAAAAAGACCAAAGGACAATCCAATAAGAAAATACAGAATGACGCCGGCCCAAACAAGAAAGGCGTTTTCTGATGCTGGCTGGAAGACGATTGTAGCTTTTCAGACAAGAAACCCACCACATGTGGCACACGAGATGTTGCAAAAAGAATCACTCATTGCACACGACGGTGTATTTGTGAACCCTTTGATTGGCAAAAAAAAGCCAGGTGATTTTGTGGACGAAGTTATTTTAGAGTCATATGTGGCAATGATACAAAACTATTACCCGCAAAACAGGTGCAAGCTTGCTACACTTCACACAGAAATGAGGTATGCTGGACCAAAAGAAGCAATACACCATGCCATAATGAGACAAAACTACGGCTGCACAAACATCATAATCGGCAGAGATCACGCAGGAGTGGGAAAATACTATTCCCCTTTTGCGGCGCAAGAGATATTCTCACAATATCCGGATCTTGACATCAAACCTGTCTTTTTTCCGGCTTTATACTACTGCAGAAAATGCCTCACATTCACACATGAGAGGGCGTGTCCTCACAGTTCCGAGTTCCACGAACAGATAAGTGGAACAAAGCTCCGTGCTTTAATCGATGAGGGCAAGTCGCCATCTGAATTCATCATGAGGCCAGAAGTGGTTAAGGTAATCATGTCGCACAAAAAACCATTCGTGGAATGATATGAAGTCCTTGCTCTTGTTAATGTTAGCTGTTGCATCTACACCGGCGTTTGCACAAGAATTCACAAACCCCTCGCTTGTGTTGCAGCACGTAGAGATTTCCCCAGCCGACTTTAACAAAGTAGAATCAGATGTAGTCTTGGTGCCGTTTGAAAAGACACACGCAGGAAGCTGGCAGATAACAATTCAGAACAACTTGCTTTATGCAAATCCTAAAGGCAACGCCGTACTTCGACTATACGACGCAAACATCAATGACAAGTTCCTTGAAATAGGAATGGGTAGCCCACCAGATCGAAAATTCTGGGTCGCAATCAACCTGCCAGACCAAGGATACGTTCCAGCGACGCGACTTGACAAAGATGGCTGGTACGAAGGCTCAAAGATAATTGCGGCATACAACGATGCACAAGGGGTAACTATTGGTAACGGAAAAAGAATAGTTGTAAGTAACTTTAATTTGCAAGACTTTGTGGTCGGCAGCTATGCAGTATATGGAATGGCAGATCAAACAGACCCCCCCGCGATAAATTCCGGAAGCTTCGACGTCGAGATTCTTTCCGGCGATGTCTCAAAAAATCCAATACATTATTATCCGTTTTATGTGACTGGCGCAGTAGGCGCAATAATTGGCATACTGCTGATACTCAAGAAACGTTCCTAGTTTTGTAGTAGTTACATAGTTTTTTTATCTTGCATACATGACACATTGGAGAAATCGGCTTGCAGATGTTTTGGCCGTACATGACGAATGTGTCGTTGATCTGAAGCCAGTATTTCTGTGGAATCTTCTTCATCAGTTCAAGCTCTGTCTGTTCCGGAGTTTTTGTCTTGACCAGGCCTATCCTGTTTGAGATCCGGTGCACATGAATGTCTACTGGGATTGCAGGTTTTTCAAAGGCGTAAACTAGCACGCAATTTGCCGTCTTACGGCCCACGCCTGGAAGGCCCACAAGCATCTCTAAATTGTCTGGGACGATACCTCCATACTTGGTGTGGATTATCTTTGCTACGTCGATTATTCTTCTTGATTTTACGCGGTAGAACCCGATGGACTTGATTATTTTCTCTATGTCTCTTACTTTTGCAGCAGCGAGAGCCTCTGGAGTTTTGTACTTTGAAAATAATTCTTTAACAACTCTGGTCGTGTTTTCATCTTTTGTTCTTGCAGACAGGATCGTTCCTATCAATATTGCAAACGGATCCCCCTTTTCTACATCATGCAGCTGTCGTAGTGCAGTCATCCTGGGGGGCCTCACCTCATTCATGGTTTGAATCATACCGTGCAGAATCTTGTCCATCTTACTTTGAGAAGCAATTATTCAATAATAAGCTAAAGCTCGCCAAGATATTATACTGCAGAAGCTCATCACTAGATGTGGAGCTTACAAAAGAAGAAGAACGTGCACTAAAAGGCGAATACGGTGAGATTCTTCAGACTGCATACAGAATTCTTGTGGCAACAGGTGAGGCGACAAATGCGCAAAAACTCATCCCGATAAAGTGGGCGCACCTATCTGGTGTCAACTACAATACAATCGGAGATGCGGGAGAAGAGTTTCTCTCAAAGCTGAGCCGCTCAGCCAAAGTAAAGGTGATGACTACAGTAAACCCGATGGGTTTTGATTTTGATTCCGTCTCAAGGTACAATCTGTCGGAGGATTTCATAAAAAAGCAGCAAAGCATCAAGGATTCTTACCTGCGAATGGGGGTAACTCCTTCATTTTCTTGCATTCCGTATGAGATATTTGATTTACCAAAAAAAGGCACTCAGGTGTCTTTTGCTGAAAGCAATGCGGCAATCTATGCAAACTCGATAGGCAATCTCAAGACAAACAAGGAGAGCGCGTTTTCGGCTTTGGCAAGCGCACTTACAGGCAAAAGTCCGTACTCGGACCTCAGAGTGGATGAGACGCCAAACCTCACAATACAGATGAAGATTGAGGATCCAGACGAGCTTGCATTTGGGATGCTTGGTTTCTTTGCAGGCAAAGTTGCTGACAACTCTGTTGGGATCTCTGGCATATCTAAGATGGACAAGCGTAGCTGCAAGTCGTTGTGTGGTGGCATGGGCACATCTGGGAGGTGCGGCAAGTTTCTTTTGGAAGATGTACCTGGATCAGAGAAGGTGGATTTTGACAAAAAAGAAATGCAAAATATCTACGACGAGCTGAACACATCAGACAAAGGCGACATCGTAACTCTTGGAAGCCCACAGCTTGGCCTCGAAGAGATTGCTGATCTTTCTTCAATGTTGAAAGGAAGGTCGTTTAAGAAGAGGTGCATGGTGTTTTGCCCAAGAGCCGTCCGTGACCAAGCTCGAAAGCTTGGATACATACACAAGCTAGAGCAAGCAGGCTGCGAGATTCTCACTGACTGCTGTACCTGTCTTACACCGCTGGTTTGTCCAGGCGACATAGATTCGGTTACAACAAACAGCATCAAAGGTGCGTATTATTTAAAAAACTCTAACAAAGTAAATGTCAATCTAAAACCACTCTCAAAAATAATTCAAGAAGAGACAAAATGATGCTCAAGGTGATAGTCAGAGGCAAGGCCACCGGCCCAGTTCTCAAAACAGAGATGCCAATCAACTTTCTTGGCTCAGTTGATAAAAAAACAGGAGTCATAAACGACGACAAACATGACTTGACAGGCAGGTCGCTAAAAGGCACCGTTCTTGTTTTCCCACACGGTGTGGGAAGCAGCGTGGGGGCGTACACAATTTACTCACTCAAATCAAATGAAATGGCACCAGTCGCAATGGTATGCAAAAAAGTAGATCTCACTGTGGCCTCAGGCTGTGCTCTTGCCAACATACCTCTTGTGATTGTAGATGAGCAGCAATATGACAGGCTTCAAAATGGGACACAGGTCACTGTGGACACCAAAACAGGTACAATTTCATAATATTACGCGCACTACATTGCCGCCTGGAGACTCTTCTTTGAAGATGATTCCTTCAAAGGTAAAGATCTGGGCATCTTTTTCCATCCAGCAGCCAGGGGGAAGTCCGGCCTTTTGGCATGTGTGATCAAGGAACTCTATTTCGTTCCATCTGTATTCTTTTGGAACTTGGGGCAAAAGCAGGCCGGAATGGTAGTCGCGCTTGATGATCAGGCCGTCTCTGCCTATTTTGATTTTTGATGGGATCTGCATTGGGTCGTCTACTTTGAGTCGCCGTGGTGGTGTAAGTACTGTGACCTCAAAAGTAATTTTGTCAAGCTCGGATTCTCTTACTGGAAGAAAACGGGGATCTTGCGTGGCAGCTGCAATTGCAGCATCTGGCAGAGCTTGGCTGATCTTTGTTGGCAGGGTAAAACCTATGCAGCCACGCAGCTCATCTGCAAGGTTAAGAGTCACAAATATTCCGGATTCGAAATCAAATCTTTTTTTTGATTCTTCATCTAGTTCAAGGCGGCGGCCATATTTGACAAACTCGGTTACTATCTTTCTTGCAGTACGGACAAGAGCTGTACCGTCTTCGTTTGAAATGTTATAGCCGCTCATTTATTTCTGCAATAAGTCTTTCCAAGTTTCTAATATGAGTTCCTTCCCAGTAAATATGGCTGCAGCCTTGGCAGATCCAAAATTCATCTACATTCTGGGATATTTTTGGCGGTATTCTTTCAATTATCAGAGTTTTTTGTATGCTACGTAGGATGCCGTTGCAGCTAGGACACCGCGCATCTGATGCGCCGAACTGGTATCTTTTGATGTTTAGCTTTTTTGCAATTTCTACTAGTTGCTCTTTTTCGGTTGGACAAACAACTTCAATTGAGTGGATGTCGTGCTTTTTTGCCTTGCGTGCAAGCTGTGTGTCTTTGGTGATTATGATGCGGCATTGTTTTTTTGCTGCAACTAAGAGAGCATCGTCTTCAATATCTGCTGAATAACTGCAATCAAAACCCAGCATCCGAAGTTTTTTTGCTACGGTGCCAAGCATTGAATCTACTGCGAGCTTAATTTGGTTCATTTTTTGTCAGCCCAACTTCAATGATGCGACTTTCACCTGCGGGCAGAACACGCACAAAATCATCAATGGAGAACTGCTTTGCCACATTCTCGTTCAGCTTGATAAATTCGACTCTGAGTCTTTTTGCAGTATCTGTCATGTGGTTGCCACCAGGCTCAATTACTGCATAGCAAATGCAATGTTTCTTTACTGGTTCAGGGGGGCCACACATGAGCATATAGTGATCATCTCGGTATAGTATGCCTACTGCAAGCTTCAGTGCCGGAGCTTTGACAAAATTTTTCTGGCCTTCCAAAACAAAGGAACCCTTTGCAAGGAATTGGCCGCTTGGTGCTCCCTTTTTGACTTGTTCTGGATTCACCCAGTACGCGCTGAGTCCGTACATTGCTTCCCGCCATGCGCGACTAAAGCAGACGGTAGCTTGTGCTACCTCGTTTATTGAATCAAACGGGATGTGCTCTGGTACGTCTTTTAGTATGAAAAACGGTGAGCCAAATATCTCTGCATGAAAAACCTTGTCGGATTTTGCAAGTTGTTTTCTAATTATGGCAGAATTTGACGAAGAATCTCTGCCTCCTATTGCTAAAAGGCCGTCGGATGTGTAAAACCACCTGTATCTTTCAAACCATTCTTTTTTCTTAAACTCTGTAAAAAGTACTGCGTTCTTTGTTGTCTCTGACTGTGATTTTAGTTTTGCAAGCTCTTTTTGGTTTTTCAGTTTTAGTGCTTGAATGGAGTCTATTGCGGCTAGCTGGCGCTTTGACTCGTCAAAAAGTGTGGATGCAATGGCAGGAATGGAAGCGTCATCTCTGATCTGAATCTTTTCGTTGTCAATTTTTAGAAATGACACACCTTTTTCTCTGATAAGCTCGGCATTCTGGGATTTTAGCTTCACAGATGCAAGCGAGTCGGTTATGGAGGTTACTCCACTTGATGTCAGGGAAAAAAGAAATTTTGCCAGGTGTGATATCTTTTCGGCTCTTTCTTTTACTTGTTGTACTGCCTTGTCTTGTTCATCTATTTTGCTTTGGAGATCTGCCATCTTCCTATCAAGGGAGCTTGTCTTGGCCGCTTTGCCTTTTTCTAAGAGTATCTTGGAAAATGCCTTATCAAGACCATCCATGAATCTTGGAATCTTTTCAAACTCGGTTCCCTGCGTTTCAATCATGATTGGGTATACTTCGAGGCCATCCGGCGTTTTGACGATTACCGGTTCGTGATTTCCATTGATGATGTTGCTTACGAGTGA
Source organism: Nitrososphaera sp. (assembly GCA_039938575.1). Lineage (GTDB taxonomy): Archaea > Thermoproteota > Nitrososphaeria > Nitrososphaerales > Nitrosopumilaceae > Nitrosotenuis. The sequence goes on from JBDUUJ010000060.1 coordinate 12,443, forward strand.
TTTTGTTGACTCGACTATGCTTTTGATCTGATCGGATGTAAGTGAATTTGCAGGAGAACCAAAGTTAATTTTTGCCTGACGAAGTATTTCTTCTGCATATTTTGCAGGCAGCCCAAACGTTCTTCCAAACCAGCGTACTATTGGGGTGGATATGGATTCTAACCCATCAAAGTTTTTTTCATCGATGGCCAGTATGTTAAGGCCCTTCTGTGGTGGCGGAACGTATGTAGCACCAACTCGAAGCTCTCGATGTCTTACTTGAATTGAGTGCAACAAGGCCAATATCTTGAATTCATTGTTGCAAAGCAGGATGTTGCCGTCGCCAAAAAACTCGCATACCAAAATAAATTCCTTATCAAAGCCGGCAAAGCTGAGGTACGCGATTCGCTCAACTCCGAGCTGCTCTACTTTGACGAGTTTGAGACGAAGGAGGTCGTCTCGCAGTCGTTTAACCAATCTGTTTTCCTCGATCTGGTCGATTTTGATTCCAGTGAGCCACATGCCTATTGATGAAACCACCAAAAACAAATCGGGCTTTTCTGGGTGATGAAGCTTGACTAAGATACTGTCTTGATTTATCGAGTAGATGTTGTTTACATAGTATCCTTGCGTTGCTTTTGATATCTGGCTTACGAGGTATGTGAGCTCTATTCCAGCTAATGCCATGAGGAATCATTGAGAATCTAAAATATACTCTTACTGATGACCCGCATACGACCAAACATTTTAAACCAGTCATAATAGAGTCAACCTAGAAATTTCATTGAAGCACCCAAAGAAGAAAAAAGCACCAGAGCCAGATGATTCTAAAAATGATGAACAACCTGAAAAAACAGAACCGGTCAACAATGAGGACGAAATAACTAGAAGAAAAAAGCTACTTGACAGGCTGTTTTGGATTAGAGTAGGGCTTGCTGCAATAGCTGGCGTCATGGCAACCTTTCTGTTTGAATCAATTGAGGGTGAGGAGAGAAGATGGGCTTCAATTGGTTTTATGATTGCAGTTTTCATAGGTTCGGCAATAATTGGCAAAGGAATGAAGATAGGCCTGCCACCGTCAGACAGAAAAAAAATCGTCACAACTGGAATTGGCAGCTACGTGTTCATCTATTTGCTCATGTGGATACTTTCGTATACTCTGATTCACCACTCGGGGACGGGAATCAACCCACTAAAACCAATGTAGTGTCATGTGGAAATACAAAACCCCCGGAATTCCAGACGAATATTTTGAGAGAACAGAGCAGGTGCCGATAACAAAAGAAGAGGTGCGAGTAATCCAGCTGAGCAAGGCAAGACTTACAGAAGGAAACACGGTTCTAGATATTGGTTGCGGGAGTGGTTCGATAACTGTGGAAGCAGCACTACAGGTAGGCAAAAAAGGCAAAGTATGTGCGGTGGACTTGGATCCAAATGCGATTGAGCTCACTAAAAAAAATCTAGAAAAATTTGGAATCTCAAATGCTGAGCTGATCTTAGGTGACGCAAAACAAAAAATACCAAGCCTGCCTCAAGCGGATGCAATATTTGTAGGAGGAACAGGTGGTGATACAAAGGATATAGTCAAGCTTTGTCATAATAAGCTAAGATCTGGTGGAAGAATCGTAGTTGGGATAATTTTGATTGAAACGCTTTATGCCGTGTTGGATGTAATAAATGATCTCGACTTTAAAGAAGTAGACATTACACAGATCACAATCTCAAAGAGCAGGAAAACGTCTACTGGAACGATGATGCTTGCAAGAAACCCAGTCACTGTAATTTCTGCGACAAAAAGGTAGACAATCGCTTTTAACTAGGAATTTGTGATCCAAAATATGCACGAGCTTGTCTGTGTCGGATGCGGACCAGGAGATCCAGAACTACTGACGGTAAAGGCAGTCAAGGCAATCCAGAGTGCCGAAATAATTGCATGTCCGACTGCAAAGGAGGGCAAGCCAAGCATCGCACTGTCTGTTGTAGAATCGCTAATTGACAAATCAAAGACTCAGATAGTCAATTTGGTCTTTCCGATGGTAAAGGACAAAGATACGCTAGAGTCAACTTGGGAAAAAAATACCAAGATTTTGGCACAAAAAGTCCTTGAGGGAAAAAAAGTAGTCTATCTTACGGTAGGTGATCCGTACCTTTACAGCACATGGATATACCTTCACCGTCAATTACAGACAAAATACCCCGAGATCAAAATCTCTGTGATTCCTGGAATAGTCTCGATGTTTACATTTGCATCAAAGGTCGGGATAAGTCTGGCAGAAGGGGCCGAGACCATGGCAGTCATACCGTCGTGTTATGATCTGTCCAGAGTCAAAGAGACTGCAAAAAACTGCGACACCATGATATTTCTCAAAGATGGCAGGTATTTTGATCAGGTAATCAAACTGCTCAAAGAGGCAGGATTTTCAGACGACTCGATCTTTGCCATAGGTCAAGATCTTGGAACGCCAAATGAAATAGTGCGCAAGATGAGACTTGGCGACGTAAATGAAAACACGATGACTACGAAATATTTTTCGATAATGGTGGTCAAGCGTGTCTAAAGTTTACTTTGTTGGCTGCGGACCAGGAGATCCAGAGCTTATCACACTCAAGGCAAAAAAATTACTGCAAAAAGCAGATGTTGTGGTGTATTCTGGCTCTTTAATTCCGCCACAAATACTCAAAATATGCAAAAAGGCAAAGATGCACGACGCATCAGGCCTCATACGAGAGGAAATTTTCGACATTCTAAAGACAGGCGCGCAAAAAAACAAACTCGTAATACGACTTCACGACGGTGATCCGGCCATTTATGGCGCAATAAGGGAGCAGACAGACAATCTACACAAAGAAGGAATAGAATGCGAAGTCGTACCGGGCGTGACTTCGTTTTTGGCGTCTTCTGCGGCGCTTGGCCTGCAGCTCACACTACCTGGTGTCACTCAGACAATCATAATCACCCGTGCAGAAAAAAGAACCAAGGTACCGGAGCGGGAGCGCATCTCAGAGCTTGCCAAGCACAAAGCCACCATGATCTTCTATCTAAGTGTGCATCTTTTATCGGACATAGTAAAGGAGGCACTCAGGGGAGGATATTCAAGTTCTACTCCCGTCGCAGTTGTGTACAAGGCAAGTTGGCCGGATCAAAAAGTAATTACTGGCACCTTGCAGGACATTGTTAAAAAAGTCTGGGCCGAAAAGATAACGAGGACTGCAATTGTGATGATCGGAGACGTCATTGAGCCCAAATCATATGAATATTCAAAATTATACGACAAGACGTTTAGTCATGGGTATAGAAAAGCAAAAAGATCTTTGATTTTTTAAAAATAAAAGAAAAATAGGTTGTACCTATTGTGCTAGAGCGAATTGTGTTCCGCCTATGTTGATGGTCCATCGTACTGTGAGAGAATCACCGTTGTTTATAGCAATACCAGAGAATGTTTGTCTTGCAAACATAGAGTCTGTGTTGATTGAAGTCCCATTGAACAGACCTGACTCGGTTATTGTTATGCTGCCACCTGAGTTGTTGGTAAATGTTTTTTCTAGTGTGATGCTTGCTGATGAAGTTGCCGATGTTCCAGTTGAGTTATTGTATGTCTTTGTTGTTGCAACACCTCTGCCGAGTCCAGCTGCAGCTGTTTCTGCTACAAGTCTTGTGTTAGTGCCGTTAGCTTGTGTTGTACCAGTTCCTATTGCGATATAGTGCCATGGTTGGTTTAACGAACCGGTACAAACATTAGTTCCAGTACCGGAACCGAGTCCTGCACCAGATCCATCGTCTTGGAAGAGTAACTTGACTACACAGTTTTCTCCACCGTTTGTGATGACGTTATCCGATTGTCTGTATCCAATGATATTTCCATTAGGATCCCTTAGGATTGTCTCGACATGACCTGTCATATATGCACCAGTCTTTATACTGTATACAGCTTTTTGGCCTATGAGGCCAGAAACATTGGCTGTTAACAGACCAGCAACTATCGCTAAAGCGACTCCAAGTACTAGGGCCGGATTATTCACTTTCATTAATGGTTGGTTAATTTCGAGCTATATAGAAATGATGGAAAATATTTTAAACAAATAGCTCCAATTTGGCACTT
>JBDUUJ010000061.1:0-9051 GCA_039938575.1 Nitrososphaera sp.
AGGTTTGGTGTAGAGAGCCGTCTACGAAGTTGTCTACTTCCACTGATGCTGCTGTCGATCCCATTGCAATAACGATGAGCCAGATCTTTTTGAGTCTCTGGATCTCAACTTCTTTTGGGATTAATGCCGGCATCTGTGCCATGCTTCTTGGTTATAGACCAAGCATATATAAAACATGAGTTAACTTTGGCAATAATTTTATTAAATTCCTACAAAAAAAATCTAGATTTTCTATAAATTTATTATTAAATTTACCAATAAATTCGAAATATCGTAGTTAGGTGTAAACGTTGGATCAATGTTGAACATTGATGTGCAGCAATCAGATCATAATTCAAGATAGGAATTTTGTTGTTCGTATTGTAGTGCAACGGTAAAACATATATCATTCTATGTCGAGTCTGTGATTAATTAACGGGATAACTATGGTCGACAAGAAAGTATTCGTAGTTGCACTCGGAGTGATTCTAGCACTCGGAACGTTTGGTCCAAACTTGGCACAAATGGTTCAGACTGCAGAGGCACACGGTGTGCAAGCACAGCTACAAAGCCGTTTCGTAAAGATTGAAGACGAGACCTTCAACAGACAATCACTGCAAACCGGTGAAGAACTAGTCATCTCAGGCAAGTTCGTAAGTCTTGTTGAAAGAGACCTAAGGGGATGGAACTCTATATTCTCAGAGTCAACCAATGCAGGAAACAGATGGGAAATCCTAGCAAGAACCCCACCAGGAAACGTCTTCCAGATACCAGGTAACGCCGTAATCCCATATGAGATCAGGGCAAAGGCATTAGAGCCAGGCGTATACCATGTACACACACAGCTTAACGTTGCTTCAGTTGGACCAGGATTAGGCCCAGGACAAACAGTAGTAGTTACTGGTGAGCCAATACTCAAACCAATTCCATACACAAACATCATGTACCAATCAATCATCATTGGAGTTGGCTACGTAATCACATTCGCGACTCGCCCCTGGCAAGTAATCTAAACCAACACCCCTCTCTTTTCATTTTATTATACCACTTGTAGAGAAACGACTTTATGTAATCACAGTAGAACTTGAGCATGATTTGGCCTGGCATGGGTGACCCAAGCAAAAGGGGCAAGACCATCAGATACCTCATCATAACTGCCATCATAGGCATAGGCGTTGCCGCACTCAGCTCAGGAATCCAGATTTTGTTAAATGCGGACAACCCTCTCAAAGTCTGCATAAACGACAGAGACATTAATTACCACATAACTGCCACACTTGAGGTATACGTAGACAAGCAAAAGATACCAATTCCTGCCAATGTCGGATTCAAGGATGGCTGCCAGAGGTCGCTTTACACCGAGTCTGACGACGGCACGATTCATGCTGCGTGGACCAACGAATACCCATTTGAGATAGGACATTTTTTGTGGGTCTGGGACTTTAAGCTTCGAGATATGCAGGAAGCCAAGTCCAAAATCTACGTAGACGGTAAAGAATCTGCAGAGTTCATCAGGACGCCGCTGATCAACGGAGCTCACTACAGGGCCGAGTTTACCTCAAAGGCTTACGACGAATCCAAGGACAAGGACTTTTTACCACCACAATAATGTCAAAGTCTGCAAGATTGGAACGCTCATAATGTAGATCTTGTTGCTAAATAAACAACAGACAATACGCTTAGTATAATCATCAAGTTGTTGTGCAGAAATTCAAATGTCTTTGCATACAGAGCACTTGTTGACACCTATCTTAACATAGATGCGCCGGCAAACCTGTCAGAGAATAGTAAGAACACAAGCACGTATTGTATAAGGAATCACAATTCATTGATCTTTTTTCATCAATTTCGTGTTACAATTTCAGCAACAAAATTTGTCGTTATGAGCGAATCTAAAAAGAATGAAAAAAGAAAGTTTTACCAGTACTTTCCGTTGTCTGGTATCAGACCGATACCTTCTCTTTCAAAGTGTCTGTCTAACTCATCAACCCATCTTTCGCGGTTGTCTTTGTATGACCAGCCATGGACCCTTAGCCAATATGCTATGATTCCTAGAAGGAAGATAGTGAACATCATTGTGCCAAAGATGTAAACCATGACATCGTAGAACAATGGGTCATAGTTTGGTCCCAATTGTCCAAATACGGTAGACAGGATACTGAACACTGTACCGAGTAATGGAGTCATTGAATTACTAACCTCAGTACGTACGATATATACATTTCTCTAAGTTGCAGAATTCGTCATGATCACAGCCTAGTAGTGAAAAAATCAATAAAATAGGAAAAAGAATTGGATTGTTTTATCCTCTTCCTTGGGCTGCGTATCTTCCGCTGCGTGCTCTAAGGAAGAATGCTGCGGCGATTCCTCCAAAGACTGCTCCGGCGATTGCAGATGCGCCCAAGACACCGTCTGCTGCTAGATATGGAGTTCCAGAACCTGTTGCTGGATTTGCTTTTGCTACTTCGACACGCTCTCTTGCGAGTTTGAGTGTCTCTTCCAGAGTGTTTTTACCAGTCTTGCCGCCTTGGTCTACGTTACCCATATACTGGGCAAACGCCTCACCAGTCATCAGTCCTACTGATAAAACAGTCACAGCAAGCAATGCTGCTCCAAATAGTGTTTTATTCATAGTGTTTACCTGTTGTCTTGAGGGCTATCGTTTCTATTTAACTTTTTTCTAATTACCAGATCCAGACATTTTATGCTCGGGGTAACGTTTATGTTTGAACCAAGAACACTCTCGCCATGGGACGTGTACATACACACAGGCATGGCCAATCACACTCGACTAGGCCAATTATGATAAGAACTCCTTCGTGGTTGACATCAACCCCAAAAGAAATAGAAGATCTCGTAGTCAAATATGGCAAAGACGGCGTCCCGATGAGCCAGATTGGAATCAGGATGCGAGACCAGCATGCAGTCCCCCTGGTAAAGCCAGTTGTCAAAAAATCCGTCAAAAAAATACTTGAGGACAATGGAATAAAACAGGAGATTCCAGAGGATCTGAACAACATAGTCAAAAAGGCTCTTAATCTGCAACGCCACCTAAAATCCCACAACTCTGACAAAAGAAATGTCAGATCGCTTGAGCTCGTGGAGGCAAAAGTCCACAGAATATCCACCTACTACAAAAAGATCGGCGCTATTCCTCAAAACTGGAAATATAAGTCAGTCGTAGCTCAACTTGAGTGATGAGTAAACTAGAGGAAAGTTTAGCGGTATTTTCCAACACCATATCTGATTGCATAAAATCTGGAAAGACGATAGCAGTACTTACACACATCGACTGTGATGGCATCACATCCGGTAGTATAATTACAAAAGCATTGATCCGGGCTGGCGCCAAAGTCACAGTAAGAACCCTCAAGGAGATAAACACGCATGTAATCAAAGCCATGTCTGAGGACTCGCGTGAATTTCACATAATCACAGATTTGGGTGCAGGGTTTGCAAAACAGCTTGACGACTCACTTGGCACCCACTGGTTTGTCTTAGATCATCACGAGATAGCCGATGACGAGTATGACAATGAACGCGTCATAAATGCGTGGAAGTTTGGCATTGATGGCGGCACGGGTATTTGTGCAGGCGGCATGGCATTTCTTGCAGCCAAATCGCTTGACAAAAGAAACTCTGACTTGGCCCCAATTGCCGTCGTATCAGCACTCGGTGACAGGCAGGATCAGGGAGAAAAAAAATCATTTCTTGGCAAAAACGCAGAAATAGTAGAAGAGGCAAAAAGCTCAGGCCAGCTCCAAGTCGACATGGATCTTTTGTTGTTTGGGCGCGAAACAAGGCCGCTTGCAGACGCACTGGCGTTCACATCCCAGCCGTTCATTGAAGGACTGACGTGGAATCGTGATGCTTGTTTTTCATTACTAAGATCTGCTGGAATTGAGTTAAAGGATGGTGGCCGATTTAGAACGCCGTCTGACCTCACAGATGATGAAAAGCGCAACTTGCTTGAAGCAATAACCAAGTTTGCAAGCTCGCAGAACGCAACTCAGATCATGGATGAGCTGATTGGATATACTTACACTTTTCCAAGCGAGGAGCCACGCAGCTTTTTGCGTGATGCGCGTGAGTTTTCCACGATGCTCAATTCCTGTGGGAGAATAGGTAGGGCGGGAGTCGGCATTGCGATCTGTGCAGGGGACAGAAACAGGATGCTTCAGGAAGGGGAGAATATTTTGGCCGACTATCGAAAGATGATTCGTGAATACATGAATGTTTTGACAAATGAAAGGTGGCGAATAAGCGATTCGCCTTCTTGCTTGATGGTAAACGGAGAGGGTGTCATCCCTGAAACCATGACTGGCACGATATCTTCGTTGCTTGCAGGTTCGCCAAAGAACGCAGGCAAGATAATTATTCTGAGGACTAATGGTGAAGAAAATACGGTCAAGTTTTCATCTCGCAAGTCGATTGGTTGCAAGTCGGGCGTAAATCTATCCTTTTTGATGAGGACCGGCGCTGAGAAATTCAACGGTGTCGGAGGAGGCCACGATGCAGCTGCTGGTGCTAGGATTACAAAGGACAAGTTGGATGGCTTTTTGGATTTTTTGGAACATGGAATCAAAGATTCAGATAGTATTTAGCAACATATCGCAAAAAAAGGCAGACGCCATCAGAGCTGCCTTGGAGCCAGATAATGTGGACTTTCCAGAAGGACTCACTTTTGAGATGGAAAATCTTGATAACGCACTTGTTTTTAATTTCCACAGTACAGGCAATATGAAAAAACTTACCGCTACAATCGATGAAGTCTTAGCACACGTACAGATGGCACTCAAAGTGATGGAATGATGCTGGATCCCAAACTAATCAAGGAAAAACCAGAAATTATACGAAAGATGCTACAGGATAGAAGAGTTGAGTTTGACCTAGATGGCCTAATAGAGCTTGATGCAAAAAGGCGTGAGCTCATTATAAAGACGGACGAGCTTAGAAAGAAAAAGAATCAGGTCTCAGTTGAAATCTCTGCCAAAAAAAAGTCAGGAAAAGATGCAAGTGATTCTATTTCCAAGATGCAGATAGTCTCCTCTGAGCTGTCAGCGCTTGAAGCTGAACAGCTCCAAGTGGAAGCACAGTACAACAAACTGGCTCTAAGCATTCCGAATTTGATCCACGAGTCAGTCCCAATAGGACCAGACGAATCTGCCAACAGAGAGATACGGAGGTGGGGCCAGCTTCCAGAGTTCGACTTTAAAGTCAAGGATCACATAGACATATCTCAGAGCCTCGATCTTGTAGATTTGGAAAGGGCTGCAAAGGCAGCTGGTGCTAGATTTTACTATCTCAAAAACCAGCTCGTCAGACTAAACCAAGCCTTGATCGGATTCGCGCTGGATTTTTTGGAGTCAAAAAAATACACGTTGGTGCAGCCACCATACCTGATAAACAAAAGATCCATGGAGGGGGCAATTATTGCAGAAGATTTTGCAGACGTCATCTACAAAGTAGACGGCGAGGATCTTTTTTTAATTGGAACTTCAGAGCATGCAATAGCAGCAATGCATTCAGATGAGATCCTGCATGGAAAGGATCTGCCGCTGAGGTATGCTGGAGTCAGTCCGTGTTTTAGAAAAGAGGCCGGAGCTCACGGGCGCGACCAGAAGGGGATCTTTCGCGTACACCAGTTTGAAAAAGTAGAACAATACGTCTTTGCGAGACCGGAAGAATCGTGGAAAGAACACGAAAACATGCTTGCAATAGTAGAAGAATTTTACCAGCAGCTTGGTATTCCCTACAGGGTCATGATTTTGTCGAGTGGGGATCTGGGCAAAGTTTCTGCAAAAACGTACGATCTTGAAGCATGGATGGCTGGGCAAAACGCATATCGTGAGATCGTCTCGTGTTCCAACTGCCTAGACTTTCAGGCAAGACGGCTCAAAATAAGATTCAGGGACAAGACAAACGAACAGACACAGTACGTACACTCACTGAACAGCACACTTGTTGCTACCACCAGAACACTTGTTGCAATCATGGAAAACTTTCAGACAAAGGACGGCCACATTGTCGTGCCAAAACCTTTGCAAAAGTATCTTGGCTCTGCACTTATTTAGCCAGTACAACTTATATTTTGGATTCAGCGGCTCGTTAGTAATTGGCTAAAAGAAAGGGTTCAAGAGTTAAAGACAAGTGGCGTGAGAAAAAATGGGTCACAGTAATTGCCCCAGAATCATTTAACAACGCGCCGATAGCTTATGTACCAATTACAGATGAGAAAAAAGCAATAGGTCGAGTCGTCGAAGTCACCTTGTTTGATATTTTAAAAGGCGATCCCTCCCAGTACCAGTACAAGATTTACTTTCAGATAAATAGAATAGAAGGAGACAAGGCGTATTCTATTTTCAAAAGGTACGAGTATGCAAAAGAGTTTCTGCGAAGCTTGATCAGACGGGGTTCAAGCAAAGTCAACTTTATCATGGATGTAAGCACCAAAGACAATCATCTTTTCAGACTCAAAGTCATAGCTTTGACCCACAAAAAGCTCAACACGTCAAGAAAGCACGCCCTCAGACTAATAGCAAAAGACGTCATGAGCAAGACCATACCAGAGATGACAATAGACCAGTTTGTCCAGGCTACATGCTATGGTAAAATAAATTCAGACATCATGGCTGCAGCAAAGAAAGTCATCCGTATGAGGCATGTTGGGCTTGAGAAGGTCAAGCTCATCAGAACTGCCGAGGCCCAAGTCACTCTGCTCGAAGCATAAATTTGGAAAGAAAGCTCGAAGTAGACATCCAAGTCATCGTTCATGCTACAGAAGATCTGGAAAAGATCTTTGCGTCATTCAAAGACATATTCGAGATAGACAAAGAAGAGTTCTCAGTCCAGAACCTGCAGGGACACTATGAGAACCCCATTACGCTGCTTTTGTGCAAGCTTAAAAAGAAAAAGGCACAGGGTTTTGTCGCAAAGCTTGTCAGAGGCATTCCAAAAGAAGACATGGCGTTGATACTACAAGACCTCCAAAATAGATGCGACGAGTCTGCACTCCATCTGAGGATTTCAAAGCAGCAGTTGGTTTTAGGCAAAATAATTCTGGGAGACGAAGACCCAATCAAATTGAAAATCTACACTCCTATTTACATGCAAAAAGATCTGATAAAGACGTACGCCGAGGTTCTCAGCCAAGACAGAATTTAATATCATTTAGAGTAGTAGGTAGTTGGGAATGAAGAGCTACAAAGCCGCTCCAGTCTGAGCAACGCAGCTGTGAAGACGCCGCGACGATCTGACCCAAAAATTTGATATGTGCATTGTTTTAAATAATGTTCTTTCAGCTGTTGGATAGTTGAAACTAGATTACGACATAATTGTTGCCGGTGGTGGATTGGCTGGCATGGTGGCAGCCCAGTCTGCGGCCCATTACTCCAATCAGAGATTATCTATTCTTGTAGTTGACAGAAATCCCCCTATTTTGCTTGGACGCAAGTCAATCAATGGGTGGATATGTGGCGATGCAGTATCAAAACAGGCAGTTGACTACATGAGCGAGCGAATCAAAGTGACTTGGGCCAAACCCGAAATCGAGCACAAAGTAAAGGGTGTCATGGCACTGTCTCCAGACAGAGAGACTGCAATACCATTTGATGGTGATGGATATCTGCTCAACAGGCAACAGCTCCCGCAAAGCCAGTACAAAGAGGTGCAAAAACGCGGAGTCAGTGTAGATTTTGAAATAAATCTGACAGGTCTTTTATACGATGGCAATCAGGTGGTGGGAGTTGAAGGCCTCAACAAAAAGACCAACCAGCCTTACAAAAAGACTGCACGCGTAGTAATTGATGCGACCGGAGTCACCTCGATGCTAAGAAACCAAATAAAAAATACGACAAAGATGGAAAAAAGGATAGACAGAACGGATCTTGAATCAACTGGAAGGCACATAATGTATTTTGAGCAAGGCGAAGAAGACCTAACCGAATTTGATCCCGATTATTGTTTGATTCACTTGGATCAGGACATTGCGCCAGGAGGATACGGCTGGGTGTTTCCAAAAGGCAAAAACAAAGTCAACATAGGCCTAGGCGTTGAAAAAACTCTTTTGGATAAGAGAAATAAGAGACTTGGCAGGCACGACGATGTCACCGGCCTGATAAACCAATATGTTGCAAGAAATCGGGCAATCAAGAATCCACGACTGTCAACCGATCCTCAAGACGCGTACAACGCGACTGGAAATTTCCAAGTTTCAGTGAGAAGACAAAATGATTGCATGGTGGCAAACGGATTCATGTTGGTTGGCGATTCTGCATGGATGCCAAAACCGCTTGATGCAGGAGGTATTGGTCCTGCACTCATTGCTGGTACCATAATAGGCAAAAACGTGGTTGCTGCAATAGAGTCCGGCGATGTCACGGAAAATGGATTGTGGCAATACAACGTAGATTATGTAAAAGAGTACGGATACAAAACAGCAGGACTCGAAGTTTTCAGAAGGTTGCTGCAGATGCTCACTAATGAGCAGATCAATTACGGAATGAAGCATTTTTTGGGCAATCTCGATGTGGAGGCAATCAGCCGCGGCGAACATCCGGACTTTTCAATGATTGGAAAGATGGGCATGATAATTCGCGGAGCGCTAAACAAAAAGCTTGCAGATGGCCTCAGATACACGACTCAGCAAAACAAGTGGCTTGTTGAGCATTATGCAAATTACCCAAAGACGCCAGATGGCTTTGATGAGTGGCATAAAAAACTGCTCAAGACCATGAATGAAGCATACGAGCACTTGGCAAAATGGGAAAATTAATACGGTTCTCCCATACGAAATCATCCCCAATCTTACTGTGGACCTTTCTTGGTGTGATTTTCTGAATCAGGATGTCTGTGATTTGGATTCCATCTTCTTTCGCAGTGTCAACTCGTGATTCTGTGTACGATCCTCCTCCATGTTACTTAGCATGTGCCAGATTATCTCAAGAATCTGCCTTGCAGCAGCTACCTTTGCCTTTTGCTTTCCCCTTCTTTTGGCAATTCTCAAGTAAAATGACTCCATCCTTGGATCAAATCGTATTGTGGTGTTAGCTGCCTCCACCATTGCATTACGCA
>JBDUUJ010000062.1:0-6550 GCA_039938575.1 Nitrososphaera sp.
CTTGACTGGAACCCTTCTTTTCGTATCTTTTCAACCATTTTGTTGTAGACAAATCTGCATGCGTCAAGGGTTTGATGCAGTTTTTTGTACTGGCCGTGATCAGGGTACAATCTGAATTTGTATGTCCTAATTGCCACAGATTTAATTTAAATCGCACATTAAAAAAGCTACTAGTAAACAAGAGTGGCATTCACCCACTGGTTAAAATCAGAGATCTTATGCCGACGCACTCTACAAAGGAGTTATTCTAAATTCTTTTCTATGTATTTACAGCTCATCAAGTGACTTTCTTGGCCTCGTACTCAGGTAAAATGCGTGAGCTGAGATCAGAAATGCTGCAAGAAATATTTTTGTTGCAAAGACAAGATTCCAAGGCCTGTTTGGATCGGGATATGCTATAGTCAGTGAATCAATGTCTGGCACCTTGCCGTCCGCTATGCCTGCAGATATCTGTGCGGAAAGAACCGTAAAATTGTACATTACCTCGTACAAGGTGATAATACAGAACCCCAAAAGCATCAGCTGTAGAAGGGACATCTTCCAAGAGTAGAGATTGGTAGTTTTTTTCCAGCCGATCCTCGAAACACAGTACCAGCCAATTATGATTGCGAAAAACAACCATGTGATCAGCTTGGCAAAATGAGGAAATGGTACTTCGGTCTTGACTAAGACTTCGCCCATGACGTATGTGCCTTTTTCATTCCATTCCTCGATCGTAGCATACACGGCATACGCCGTAATTGACGTCATCATGAAAGCGCAAATGTAGAAGATGTAGAGAAATATTTTGTAGCCTTTATCATTTTCCTGTAGATGGTGTACCTTCATGTATTTTCCAATTTTTCTACCATGGTATAAAAATCAATAATGATGGAGGAGCCGTGGATTGGCAGAACAATGATGGATGAAGTTTATTAGCAGACTGCAAAAAACCAATTCATGAAAGTTCCTGTAAATCTGCCTTTCTTGGGAAAAGAGGAGGTTGTTGAGGCAACAAGGGTTCTTCGTTCAGGGGCGCTTACATCGGCGGCAAACTTGGGAGGAGAAAATGTTCAGGAATTTGAAAGGCTTGTCTGTAGGTTTATCAAGTCAAAATACGCAGTAGCAGTAAATTCTGGAACCGCCGCACTTCAAGCTGCTCTTTATGCGGTTGGTGTCAAGCACGGCGATGAGGTCTTGCTTCCTTCATTTACTTTCGTTGCAACAGCAAACGCTGTCGTATCTGTTGGGGCAAAGCCAGTATTTGTTGATATTCTAAAAGACAACTACACCATGGATCCAGCAGATCTCAAAAGAAAGATAACTAAAAGATCTCGAGCTGTAATTCCTGTACATCTTTATGGCAATGTAGCACACATAGATGAAATCACTGAAATTGCAAAAAGGCAAGGCCTAGATGTCATAGAAGACGCTGCACAATCGATGGGTTCCACATACAAGAAAAGACAGACTGGTACATTCTCGGAACTTGGTTGCTTTAGTTTGTATGCCGCAAAAGTGATGACATCGGGTGAAGGTGGAGTTGTTGTCACAGACGACAAAAACCTCAGAGAAAAGCTCTTGATGATTCGGAATCATGGCATGGTTCATGGATATGACACAAGAATTCTCGGCCTAAATCTCAGACTGCCTGAGATAAATGCTGCAATTGCCAAAGTACAAATGAAAAAGCTTCCTAGGTTTTTGCAGCTTAGACAAAGAAACGCAAAGATTCTCACAGAGCTTCTTTCTGGATTAGATTTAATTCTCCCAAAACAAAGAAGCCACGAAAAAGTCAACTGGTACCTGTACACAATTGCAAGTACAGCAAGAGACAAAATACTCAAAGAACTTAACGCAAGGGGAATAGGTGCTACGGTCTACTATGGTACACCAGTACACAGGACTCCGTTTTACAATAAAAGGACAAGTCTGCCTGTGACTGAATGGGCTGCAAGAAGTGTTCTTTCTTTGCCTGTGCAGCCAATGGTGACACAAAAACAGCTGGAACTCACATCCAAAGTAATCCGTAGTGTCCTCGCATGAAGCTTATTGATGTAGCGGGTGAGATTTGTAAAATACTCCTGCCAATACGAGAGGATGTTTTTTATGGTAACCCAGCTTCACACATAGCTGTCTGCACACTCTCAAGCATGACTTTACTAAGAGAGATATCAAGTTGTGGACTTTTGGACAAAGTTGCAATAGCTGGCAGACTGCTTTCAGAGAACAAAGGTATTGACTCGCTACTTTCTTTTGTGACAAAGAATCACACACTCAAGACATTGATTGTATGTGGTAGAGAGGTGCCAGGCCATCTGGCAGGCCATTCTCTTGTGTCGCTTTACAAATATGGTATAAACGAACACAACAGGATAATTAATTCGATCAGTCCCCAACCAGTTCTCACAGCTACAAGATCTCAGGTAGAGCAGTTCCAAAGACAAATTACGCTTGTGGATAAAATTGGCGAGACCGACATAAAGAAGCTAAGGCAGCTGATTGATTCTCTTTAGTAACCGTTTCTTTGTCTTTCGCGGTTTATCTCGTTTTTTCTTTTGTATTCTGCGACGATGTCGTCTGGACTTAGATTGAGTTCAAGTGATGCCTGAACCACAAAGTGCCATATGTCGATTAGTTCTTCTTTTGCATGAGGTACGTTGAACGGTGTTGGCTTTTTCCACCACTTCCAGCTGGTCGTACGTTGCAGCTCTACTGCCTCTTGTATTATTGCAGTACAAAGCGCAGCGATTCTACCTTCTACGTCTTTTGGGTATCTATCAAGATTCATCATGTCTGCAAGACCTTTTTGCAATGAAAAGATCTCTTCCATCCTATCCATGATCAGAGTTTTGTTGCTGTATTCTTTAACTTTTCAGAAATTGATCATTTTTTGGTATTGCCTTACCCTGCTTTCTATTTTGGATTTAGATAGTGCAAGAAGGCCATCAACGCCGTACCTCTCCACTGCAAAGGAGCCAAGGACATTTCCATATACTACTGCCTTTTTTATTTCTGAGAGGTTTGTGCTTCTTTTGTTTGCCAGATACCCAATCATGGCGCCTGCAAACGAGTCTCCTGCTCCCGTCGGATCAACTATATCCTCAAGTGAAAATGCAACGGATGGGAAAATAACATCTTCAAAGAACAACAGAGAGCCATGCTCGCCTTTTTTGATGATGACATATCTTGCACCCCACTCCATAAGCTTTTTTGCACATTTGATGAGATTATGCTCCTTTGTGAGGAGTTTTGCCTCCTCGTCGTTTATGACTATACCGTCAACTGTCTTTATCATTTTGATTACGGACTGCCTCTTGGTCGCAATCCAGTATTCTATGGTGTCACACATTGAAAACCTAACTTTGTCAAATTCTCTGATGAGTGAAGCGTTTTGATCTGGGTCATTGTTTGCCAAGTATACAAACTCTGATTTTCTGTATTCATCTGGGACATGGGGTTTGAAGCCGGCAAGAACATTCAGTTCTGTTTTGTTTGTAGTTCTCTTGGCAAGAGTGTCATCATAGCTTCCGTCGTACCGGAATGTCTTGCCTTCCTTTGTGACAAGACCTTGCAAATCAAGGCGGTTTTGCAGGATCTCATGGTATTTTTTTGGAAAGTCGGTACCAACTACTGCAATGAGGCCTGTCTTGACAAAAAAGCTTGCAGAGATTCCTGCAAAGGTCGCTGCTCCACCAAGTACGTCTTTGAGAATCCTAGTTGGGGTTCTAATAGTATCTAGTGCAGTTGATCCAAAAACTGTGAGCATTACATGCAAAGCTATGTGTCGTGTATAAATTCTCTAGTTTGTTCTTGTGTCGGATAGTATGTAAATGGAACTTCGATTGATGTAAACAAGAGCTGGTATTTTGTAACGCCGGAGATCTTTACCTGTGCATTATCTGATTCTGCGCTGTGTTCTTTGAGCCACAGACCACTTGTTGTTGCTTTTCCTAGTGCTGGTAGCATGAAAGGATCCAGTGTTCCTTGACCTAATGCGTTGTCGTCTGCCAGTATTGTGAATTCTGTATTTCCTGCCGTGAGCACAAGAAGTGATGGGTTGTGGAACTGAAGCTTCAGGTTGTATAAAGAGCCTTTTTCTGATTTTTCTATTAATTCACTATCTGTGATTGTCGCACTTATCTGCGTTGCAGACGCGTATTGAATATATCCGAATACCGCAACGCCCACTATAGCTGCTATTACTGCGATTATTTTTTTGCCCACGTTTGGTAATCAAAACTGGCTTTTTGTGGTGCAGTGAGAAAAATTTTCTGATAATGTGTGTAATAATTTTGATCCGTTCTTTAAGCTACTTTAAGCTAGTAGGATAAATCGAAACCTACGCATTTTTAGTGTAATTGGCAAAGATCAGACTTAGATTCGGAGAAAATGAGGTAGAGATCGAGTCAAGAGACTTTTATATAGACAACGACACTGCGGCTGAGGTTATCTCAGAACTTGCAGCAAGGCTTGGCGAAAACAAGGTAAGAGTTGTCCACGAAGAGATCTCCCCAGATCCTTCAGAGTCAATTAGGCAGACATACCAGCAGAATCTAGATTATTTGAAAATGCTAAACGACGCCGAGGTTCATGAACCAGAATTTTCTGCACCCATTCCTATTTCTGCAGACGAGGTACCTTCCAAGATCGAGATCCTAGAAAGAGATTCATTCTTTTCAAGTCCACGAACCGTTTCTGAGACAGTTGAAAGAATGCGTGAGTATGGTTGGCTTGCAAGTCCACTCGATGTCTCAAAGGCATTAGCAAAGCTGGCCTTCCACAGGGAGCTTGCAAAGAACTCCCAAGAAAATGGTACATGGTACTACAAAGAGGTTCTAAACTAGTAGTTACATTTGTGGCACGTCTCAAATATTGTGCCGTCTAGATGATCAAAGTGTGCGTTACATTTTTTGCATGTGTGGTGCATGTCAAAGTAGCCATCTTCTTCGAGCTGTCCGACCTGAAAGGACTCTAATTCCGTGCTCTTGCATCTAATACAATGACATCCACAATCACACTTCATAGGAAATGCAAGAGCCACCTGTAATTTAATTCAAAATTGGAACTCCAAATTATATACTGCAAAAACAAACTGGTTCTGTTGCCGAAAAAACGCATCATTCCGCTTGAGATAGATGATCATTATAGGTTGTTTGGTAAGGAGCCTTGGGAAGTTGATTATGGTGAAAAGTGTCCTGTGTGTAACGTGAGAATAGATGAATACGGTTTTTGCTCCTGTGGCTCTAGCGGCGACTAAATTTACCTAATTTAGCTACAAAGATCATTGCGACACCTAAGACCATCACTCCCATGACGGGGAACTCTGGTACTGCAGAGACACCTACGATTTCTATTGTGCCTGTCTTGGTTGGTTTAAAGTTGAGCCAGACATTGGTTCCATCTGAGAAGAACTCGCTTTTATGGATTTTTTCGCCATCCAAGAACACTTCGTATGGGTTCCAGAGTAGTTCCAATGGGATGACCAGTGTGACATATTCGTCTGTTTCCGTTACTTCAAAGCTGAGTGATTTTGCTGGCTGGTCGAACTTGATCTGTGGGATTTCTGCTTGGGAGATTACTGTGAGATCGAATTTTTTGTCTTTCCACTGGATCTGTTGTGTAGTCTGTGTGGTTGTTAGTTCGTATTCGAGTTTGACTTGGCAGCCGTGGCAGCTTATTCCTTTTTGATCGATAAAGTGTAGCGGATTCTCGTTTAAGAACACCAACTCGACTTGTTCTGGTAGATAGAACTGTGTGGTTGCCAAATATAGATAGTCCCATGTCCACATGCCGTCCTTTTGTGTCACTGCGCCGGCAAGATCATAGTCAACAAACACCTTGTCGTCTGTTGGGAAGATGAGCAGGCCGTATCTTTCAGTGCCTGTTTCCGCATATTGTGGTGAGCCGCCATTCTCGTCGGTCACTTGAAGATTTGCAAAGTCATCTCTAATCAGATTGAGCTGCCTTGATTGTTTGCTTGGCTCAACAACGTGTGTTACGTGGGCATCGCCGTTTTCACTTATTTTGATTTTGACTGTCTGTACTGCCGGAGTTCCAAAAGAAATCTCTTGGGCAAATGCAGCTGCAGGTATAGCAAGAAGTGTGAGAAGCGTTATGCTCATTAGGATTTTTTGCAATCTATCACCTATTCGGAAATTGAGACTTTGAGCATCTTGACATCATCGAGTGGGCAGTCATTTCTGTCTCTTGGTTGATTGACTATGGTGTCTGCAACCTCGATTCCCTCTATTACTTCACCAAAGGCGGTGTACTGCCTGTCAAGGAACGGACTGTCGGTAGTGACTATGAAAAACTGTGAGCCGGCGCTGTTTGGATCCATGGCCCTTGCCATGGAGACTACGCCTCGTAGGTGTGACTTTGAGTTAAATTCTGCCTTGATTGTATAGCCTGGACCACCGAATCCCCACTTTGACTTGTCTGCAGTTTTTGTGTTTGGATCTCCACCCTGAATCATGAAGCCTGGGATAACTCTGTGGAATAGCGTGCCATCATAAAACCCGTTTTGTGCAAGATTGACAAAGTTTCTAACAGTTTCTGGCGCAATGTC
>JBDUUJ010000063.1:0-54983 GCA_039938575.1 Nitrososphaera sp.
AACAGATAACAAAGTATGCTTTCCCGATAGATGACTTTCATGTTTTGATTTTTGTCTAGATACCCCCATGGTGGAGGAATTTTGAAGTATTGTATATGTTCAAGTCTCTTCTTGTAATTGTCAATAAACGGCTGCCATTCGCTGTACTGACCCTTTGCCAGTAGATAACCGAGGCCTCCAGCAATCAGAAATTCGGCCAAAGAATCATCTTTAATCATAACATGAGATTAGTTTTCCCATAATAAAACAATGTGATGAAAGATGTTATTGATGCAGAAACATGCAATTTTAAGATATTCAAAAACAACACTATATTGTGAAGCCCAGAACCTTCATGTCCACCGACTGGATCGAGGTCCACAACCACGGCTCGGTCTACATGGCAAAAGTCTTTCTGACGGATGATGACAGAGCATACATGGTTACCGTCCAGAATGGCAAGAAGAGGTTTTTCAAAGTAGATGCTGGTTTGCTAAAATTGGGTGAGTTGAGGTTTTTTGAAAAAGTGATGGAGAACGCAGAAGAGTTATTGCAGAATCAATTTATCAAGATTGGATTGATTTAGAAATGGTTACAATGTCCTTGTCCTTCAGTATTGATATTATTTCTTGCTCGTCATAGTTTCCAGATATGCCTGGTTTTTCAATCAGATATTTCAGTATCTCCTTGTCACTCATTTGATAGGTTTCTTTAAGACCGGCCACTATAGTTTTCACATAACAATTTGATGGCTTTGTTGGGGTTAATTGTTGATTATTTGTTATGGTGATTATCGGAAGTCCATCTCTTTTACCCAAATACAACACAGTGTTATACCAAGTCATGCCCTCCTGATCCCATATCTCTAAGAACTGATCTGCTGTTACTTTCCACATTCTTCCGTAGGTCTGTTTATCCTTGGTCCTTTTCATGGAAACAAAGGCAACACCACCATCCTCCCATGATCCAGAGTTCTTTGCGAAAAACAACTCATGCGGAATCATTATGGGCCTACTGTCAGGCAGAGTCTTGTCACTGCATCCTCTGGCATCACTACCTCCCCATCGGAATTGACCGCCCAAGACATAGCGTAGAAATCTCTCACGGAATAGATTGGAACCGTATCCCGCATACCACACATGTGTAGTTTTGCTGCCATTTTTAGAGACCATGTCATTCATTGTTTTCCAAACACCTGCTGCGCACTTTTTCAAACCATTTCACAAACTTTGGGAAATTTATATTGTTCTCTATCTCATATGATGAAATAGTGTGAAGAATTCCGTGACGTGAGAAATAGATTCCGAGTTTAGATATTGGCACCTCCATTGAATCGTTTATCTTACCTAGTTTGGAAAGTATGTAGTATCCGATGAGCTGGTTGTAGTGTTCTTGGCTGAATGACAGATACTTTGTCGTCTTGATGTCTATTAGCGTGTCATCGATGATTAGATCCGCGTCTGCTCCACCTACCAGCGTAGAACCATATCCAAACGTTGGGTTGAGCAGACATAGATTCTTTGATTTGAATGTCTTCTGATTAACCAGTGAAATCAGATTTCTGAGGTCAGTTATGTCTCCTTCTTCAACAAAACCAAGTTTGGGATGAATCGATCCGCTTCTGTAAAAGCCATCCATCTGTGCCAAGACTACAGACGTTTTGATTACATTGTCATCAAACTCGCCCTTTTTCATGTAAATCTCATGCGTACTCTCGGCTTCTCTAAGAAGATCACTCATCTTTTTTGAAGCAGTTATAATTTCTGATGCCAAGTCTCGCATCTTTTCTATCAGCTTCTGTTTTTCAGGCGACAGGCCCAAGTCGTTCGGCATATTAGAAAACTTGTTTTTTACCACCTTAGACATCTTGTTCAACATGTCAACAGAGTTTTCAGCCACCCACTGATCGGCAATGGCATTCTTGTTTATTCTCTCAAGGTAGAACCGCATCAGATAGTCAAAGGCAGTCCCCACTAACGAATAGTTTGTAGTCACAGGTGGCGCCTTGATCTCACCCTCTAATTTCACAGAGGATAGTTTGAACTCACTTCGAAATTTTGCGCTTACTTCTGGAATTTTGATGAAGCTTGTAAGCGACACTTCTATCCCTGCTTCAGTGTCTCAAAGAGTTGATGCTCTGAGAAAACATCGCCCATCGCGTACCTGTAAAACAACGAGTTGGTGTCGCCACCGCTTCTGACAAATTCATTGAACGAGTCTAGTATGGCCATCCCACCAGCAATTTTTCCAAGGGCATAATCATATGAAAAGTCCGAACTCCATCTTTTCTCCTTGATCAGTTTCTCTGCCCCCTCTCTGGCCAGAGCCATTACATCAGGTCTGCTTCTAAACCTAATTGACAGGTCGTCCATCAAGCCTTTGTGAGAGCATTCTATTCCGAGGTGGTTACAGATTTCAAATAATCTACCATTGCTTGCCCAGATTTTTTCTAACATCATTCATCTGTGGCATCTCACCAATTTCAAAAATTTGTTCACTTGGTATTTCTATTCCTAGAAATTCTTTGATCAATGGAGCATCAAAATTTCTAATGTTAAAGCCCACGAACTTGTAGCCGTCATCGATTTGTGATTTAATGTTGGATTTGGCTACATCTATCGAGTTCTCATTGGAACCATCATAGAATATCGAACCATTTTGTCCGTCGAACATTTGGATAGAGATGATCCTCTTGTTGTGCTTCATGATGTCGTAGCCGGTGTTCTCCGTCTCGATGTCTAAAGTGACTTGATTGTATTCCATAAAAAATATCTTTTTTATTTAAGATTTAAACTAGAAGTATATTCATGGCACAACGGATTGTCCTCACGCCAGAGCAGAAGAAAGCAATAAATCACAATTCAGGACATTTGAGAATAATCGCGTGTCCGGGGTCCGGAAAAACAGAGGTTGTATCCAGAAACGTTGCAACCATGATACAGAATGGCGTAGACCCTAAAAATATAGTAGCTTTTACATTTACCGAGAAGGCTGCCGATGAGCTGAAGACCAGAATAAGAAAAATCTTGGATGAGGAATGCCCAAAACGGGCTGATTTCGGCGACATGTTTATCGGGACGATTCATGCATTTTGCTTTTTCATTTTGAAGGAAATTGAGCCGTTGTACAGGAGTTACGATGTTCTCGATGAGGCCAAGAGATTCGCTTTCCTATCCAAACCACAAAATTTCTATCATCAGGTAAAACTTGACAGATTAAAAGAACACCATAATCTGTCATATCCGAAAACAATAGATCGTTTTCTTTACAGCGCCGACATCGTTATGATGGAAAATATTGATCCATCTAAAATAACTGACAAAAGATTTGTCAGCTGTTACAGGGCATACAGAAAGCTTCTGGACAAAGAAAAGTATTTCGATTTTTCGACGATTATACACACTCTGGTTCGTGTTCTTAAAACTGACAAGGAAAAACGAAAACTTCTGAGAGAGCGTGTCAAGCACATCATACTTGATGAGTATCAGGATGTAAACAAGCTACAGGAATTACTTCTCGGGCTGCTTTCAGAGGGAGCAGAATCTGTTGTCGTTGTGGGAGATGATGATCAGAGCATATACCACTGGCGAGGCTCCGATGTCTCGATAATAAGAGATTTTGCCAAAAGATACGGTAAAAAATACAAAGTTAGAGATGTCTGTCTAGATACTAATTTTAGAAGTACCGAAGCGATTGTGCATACCGCAAGGTCATTTATCGAACATAATGTAAATCGTCTGCCAAAATCAATGACACATAATCCTAAACTGGAAAGGAAACATGAAGATGGAGATATAGTACACAAACATTTTCAGACAGAAGACGATGAGTTTGATTTTATAGTAGATAAAATTCGCGAGTTGAACAATACAGAATTTATAGATAAAAAAAATCGGCATTATTCTCTTTCATTGGACGATTTTGCCGTGCTGGTAAGAACCAATGAAGATGCTGCGAGAATAATCAACCACTTTGAAAAGAATGGAATTAATTGCATAGCATATAGTGGAAAGAGCGTTTTTGATAGACCGGAAGTACAGCTTGCAATGGATTGTATTTCATATGTCTTTGACTGCAGGGGATACAAGACAGATTATCCACCGGACATTAAAACTCTGAGGTCCACATATGCCAGTGTGTTCAACCAAGAAACATATCCCAATGCAAATCCAGACGATTTTGTCGCAAAGATTAATCTGATAAGGCAGAAGGCACAGAAGATCCTCGGCAAAAGCCCTAAGGACTATCTTGGCGGTCTTGGGTTGCAGGAGTATTACTATTTGATCCTCAACGCCATGGGGGCCGAAAATTTTGATTTTGGCGAAGTTATGAATTACAACCTTGCCCAGCTCAGTGCGGCAATTTCAGACTACGAAACAGTTTGGACAAGACTTCGGGCATCGGAGATTGGCGGTTTCTTCTGGTTTGTGATATCTTACGCACAGTCACATTACGCAGAGACACAGCACAGCGACACCACGATAATCAATGCGGTAAAGGTTCTGACCATACACAAAGCTAAAGGTCTTGAATTTCCAGTAGTCTTCGTCCCTAATTTTGTTCTTAAACAGAGGCGACGTCAAAACTTTAGTTTTGTAGATGACCGCCTTTACAGCGTTCAGAAGTATGAGGGAGACACAGAGGATGAGAGGAGAATATTTTACACAGCCATAACAAGGTCGGAAAAATATCTCTTTCTCACAGGGTGCAAGAGGCGCCACGACAGGAAGCGGGACATACTGCCACATCCATTCATCCAAGAAATCGACAAGAAATATTTTTCAACCAGTCTTTCAACCAAGAAGGCAAAATCTGTTCTACCTCCGAAAGAAGAAATAGTTGGCATATACTCGACATCGTTCAGTGAACTAAGCTCGTACACAAGGTGTCCGCATGACTTCAGAATGAGACACATCTACGGTTTTAACGCAGGTGTGCCCGTGACTTTCGGTTATGGCACAAACATTCACAACGTCTTGAACCTGATACACAGTCGCTATATACGGGAAAAGAAACTCCCATCCGACAAGGAGATAGAGCAGACATTTGAAAGAATGTTCAAACTCAGATATGCAACCAAGAAAATATCTGAAAACATGAAAAAGGCAGGAATCAAGCTCGTTAAGAATTATGTCAAACTTCACAGTTCTGATTTCAACAGAATTCTTGAGACTGAAAAGAACTTTGAGTTCGTCATAGATCAGGCACTAATCAACGGTCAGATTGATTTGATAAAGCGGGTAGATGAGAACAGAAATCTCGCTGCCGTAGAACTAATTGATTTCAAAACAGAAAAGCAGAACGGAGCATATGCAGTAGACTTCGAAAAACAACTGAGATATTACGCAATTGCATGTCTCGAATCACTTGGCTTGAAACCCAAGAAGGCGTTTGTCCATCATCTAGACGAGGGCACCAAAAGCGAGGTTGACATATCGGAAAAGCTTTTGAGTGAAACAAAACATGAAATAAAAGAACAAGTCGGAAAAATCCTTAAAAGGGAATTTCCCGCAAAATCAGACAAAGAAATATGCCAAGACTGCGACTACAAATTAATCTGTCCCTACAAAAAATTCAAGTCGGTGAAATAACCTACTAAACTTTAGGTAGAATACAGTTCGGTGTCAGGCGCATCCAGAGAATACGAGAGGTCGCTCATTCTTTTGACTATTATCCTGTCCCCCTCTCTAAAATGATATCTTTCATAAATCTGACCAGTCATTATGTCATCTTTGTGATTCACCTTCATATCGTAAGTTTTTCCATCGAAACTCAGCCGGAATATTTTTCCTGTTTCCGGAAAAAAGTTCCTCTCGGCCTTGCGTATGTGCCAGTATCTGTGGCGCGCCTCAGGTCTGGAAAGCACCTTGCGATATTCCATAAGCTATCCCGGGAGAACCCTATCTTGCAAATTCTAAAAGTGTTATTCTTTTCTTATGATTGAAGAGCTGATTTGCAATCTCCTTTGCAATTTCCGTGACTACGGGTGGAACAACAGCATTCCCGAACTGTCTGTACGCCTGGTTGTCTGACACCGGTATTTTGAAGCTGTCGGGAAATCCCATCAGTCTTGCACATTCACGCGGTGTGAGTTTTCGCGGGTTTTTATTCCCGCCCTGCGGAATAAGAATTTCTGCACCATCCTTGTAATATCTTGCACTCAGAGTCCTCGAAATACCGTCAGGGTCTGCAATGCTGTAACCAAAACCGTTTCCCTTTTCTTTGCTGATCCTGGCATGCCTCTGCAATGCAGCCCATACGCCGTCAGTTAACGTGTATTTTGGGTCAACTTTTTTTTCAAGTATATCTCCGAGCCTGATGTTTTTCCGGGGTAATTCTGGAAATTCAAAGTCGGTCGGTTCTCTGAAACCTGCAATGAATATTCTCTCCCTGTGCTGTGGAACGACTTTTTTTGCGTCGATTATTTTGTAATGAATGTCATAGCCAAGTTTTCTCAACGTATTTTCAATCACTTTGAATGTTTTCCCCCTGTCATGAGACTTTAGATTTTTCACATTTTCAAGAAGAAAAGCACGCGGTTTTTTCGCATTTAAAATTCGTGCCACGTCAAAGAACAGCGTACCCTGGGTTTCATCCTCGAATCCCACCGGTCTTCCGAGGCTTTTTTTCTTGGAGATGCCGGCTATGGAGAAGGGCTGGCACGGAAAACCTGCCACAAGAACGTCATGGTCCGGAATATCAGAAGCATTTATCCGTGTGATGTCGCCGGCCGGCATATCGCCAAAATTTGCCCGGTATGTTTCAGCCGCATACCTGTTCCATTCAGAGGAAAAAACACACCTTCCTCCGGCACGTTCAAAGGCCAGCCGCATGCCACCGATGCCGGCAAAGAGATCTATGAATTTGAATTCTTTCTGTCCTTCCATCAGTTCATCCCCTCTTTCATTTCCAAAATCTAATTCCCGTGGCAATTATTATCATTTATCTATTAATCTTCTTCCTTTAAAATAGTGGCAGTTTTTGGATAGCGGACATTGATCACACAGAGGTACTGGTTTGCATACTGCTGCTGAATGATCGATCAGGGCATAGTTCAGATTTCTGATTCCTTCAGGTTGCAGATCCCTAGAAAGACCCTGGCAGAAATAGATGAAATTACTGTTACGCCTCATTTCTCCTTTTGATTCTATTCCAAAAAATCTTGTAGTCAGCCTTATCACATTGGAATCAATTACAGATCTCTTACCGTTAAATGCAAAAGAAATCATTGCGTCTGCTATGTAATCTCCTATTCCTGGAATTTTGAGGAGTGCCTTCCTTTCAGAAGGTATGGTACCCCTGTGTTCGATCAGAATGCTTCTGGCAGTTTCTTTCATTATTTTGCTACGCCAGAAAAGACCAAGTTTTGCTACAAAGACTGCAATATCTTCTATTTTTGCATCGGCTAGAGTTCTGACATTCGGGAACTTCTTGATAAATTCGTTGTAGACCGGTAAAACCTGTTCAACTCTGGTTCGCTGCAACATCATTTCTGCCACCAGAACCCTGTAGGGGTCCTTTTCGTTTCTCCACGGGTATTTCCTACCGTTTTTCTTAAACCATTCCAGAAGGGTATTTCTAAAGAAGTGAATTTCGATTTTGCTTGAAGTTACTTCTGAGTTCATTTCAAAAGAATTTTTGCCGCAGTTCCTTCCTGTAAGTTGCAACAACATCTTTTACATCC
Organism: Nitrososphaera sp.; assembly: GCA_039938575.1. Classification (GTDB taxonomy): domain Archaea; phylum Thermoproteota; class Nitrososphaeria; order Nitrososphaerales; family Nitrosopumilaceae; genus Nitrosotenuis. The sequence continues at coordinate 7,664 of JBDUUJ010000063.1, forward strand.
TTTGGTAGATTGGATATATCCTTTAGATTTTCTTCCTCGAATGTTTTTTCCGTAATGTCCTCAAATTCATCATACGGTATCTTGACAGTTTGCGTATCACTTCCTCCCATGCCACGGCCTCCCGCCTGAAGATTCCAGCTCGAGCTCATTATTATTTTTGAAAGTGTTATGAACTTCCAAGCCTCAAGTTTTCTCCCGTTCTCTGATACCTGTCTGATGATGTAGATTGCGTTTGAGTCGTTGGGAATACATAATCGAAGTAACATCATTATTCTTCCCGCGTCTATACCGAAGTAGCGTTCCCTGTTTGTCAGTACAGGAAACTTTTCTTTCATCTCAATTGGAAGAATATGTTTTTGAGAAAGTGAAATTATGAATCCATCCACATCATACGGATCGTTTGTTGGTTTTTTGACAACTGATTTCAGATAGCCGGTGTAAAACAGTTCATTGAGAAGCATCGATGCGAGTTTTTCTTCCTCCATTTTATTAAATGCCTCTTTGATTTTTTTGTCACCCCATTTGTCGCTCCTATAGCTGGGACGGCCTGTGCCCTCCCATTTGTCAAAAAACTCTGTTGCATCTTTCTTTACAAGTTTCTCATTTTCATAGGAAAAAAGATTCCATTTTATCGAAGAATAATCTTTTTCGAACATGGCATCGAAATCAAACTCGCCGCTGTCAGTTGAAGGGATAGCATAAATGACACCTATGCCTGCACTGTTCATGTACTCTGCAATTGCATAAAAGGGTCTGTTCTTTTCTCCCAGAAGCGATCTGGGATCGATTTCACTGGAAGTATTTTTGAGTAGTTTACCGTGTACGAAAATACAGAATCTGAATTTATGTGAATCAATACCTTTCGGGCTGATAAGCCAGCAGCCGTGAAAGAGTTTGTCCGCATGTTTTTTGAGTCTGCCTCTATTCAGTTCATCTTCAAAATATGCCTGAGCCGCAAGTCCCATGGCCTTGTTTTTGGACCACAGTTTCTCGAAAAATTCAATGTATTCTTTCTTATCGCTCATACAATCTCCAGACTTATCGCTGATCAGATGTTATGATTATTTAAGAAAATCTGTAGCTAAATATGTTCCTGAATGCCTCCAGTCATCAAATTTAATTAATCAGGAACCAAGTGATTTTATGGACAAGACGACCATTCTTGGTAGAAAGTCAAATGAAAAACCTCTTGATCCAGCATATTTCAAAGTCAGCGGTCGTCTAACAAAACTACTCGGTGCAGATTCCGTCTCAGACAGATTTGTTGCAATAAACGAGCTGGTAAAAAATGCATATGATGCAGATTCAACAAAAGTAGTAATCAAATTTGAAAATCTCAGGGCTGGTTCTCCCATGATTACTATTACCGACGATGGTCATGGCATGGAGTATTATGATATTGACAATAGCTGGCTGGTGATTGGAACCGATTCCAAAGTTCGTGATCCATACACAAAGAAATTCAAAAGGAGAAAGATAGGTCACAAAGGAATAGGTCGCTTTGCAATTCAAAACCTTGCCAGAATGGCAGAGATAGTTTCGTATCCAGAAGGTCAAGATACCGGTTACAGGGTTGTGTTTGATTGGGCAAGTTATGAAACTGGTAATGTAATGGTAAACACTGTACCAAATCAGGTTTTTTCATTTTCAAAACCAAAAAGCAAAAAAGGTTTTGAGATAAGACTACATGACTTAAGACACAAATGGGATGAAAATTCGATAAAGGAACTTTCCAGAAATCTTTCCATGATTATTCCGCCGAACATGACAAAAACTAAATTTACTCCCATAATAGAGACGCGTGAATTTCCCCGTTATTCTGGAAAACTAAAAAGTGACATATTGAAGAATGCGGTCTTTACCTTTAAGGGATCTCTGCAAAATGATGGTACCGTAAAATATGCCCTCACTTCGCCACGTTATGGTAAGAAAAATTATTCCGAATACATGGGACTAACATGTGGCCCCGTAGAATTCATCTTCTTTTTCTATTATAGAGACAAAGAAAGAATGAAGGAAAGCGGCATTAAAATTTCTGATATAGAATCTCTGAAAACCATTTTGGATGAGTTTGGCGGAATCAAATTGTATCGAAACAACGTACGTGTAACAGGTTTTGGTGAACCGGGGAGTGATTGGCTTCAGCTTGATTCTATGAGAGTGCAGGATACCGCTATTCCGGGTAACAATCAGATAATAGGTTTTGTCAAAATTACTGCCGAGCACAATCCATTAATTGTTGATACTACAACTCGGGAGGGAATAATCGGTGGACAGGCCTTTGAGGATCTGAAGGCTTTCGTACGTGCTTCCGTGAAATTTTTCTCTGATCGCAGAAAAGAGCTCGAAGGGAAAAGGGGGAAGAAAAAACCAGTCAGTAAGAAAGAATTAAAGAAGATTACCGCGTCACTAGCAAAAACAGAGCCCACCAAACTGATAGATTTCAGACCAAGATATCCGGAAGTTTTTTACAAACCCCTTGAGGAAGAAATTAATTCTGCATTTGAAAAACAGCTGCCCAACGCCACACTGGTTCTTGCGCGTAAACTTGTGGAAAATTTACTGTATAATATTCTGGAATACAAGTTCCCGAGAGATGTGGATCTGTGGTATAATACGTCAAAGAGGAGAGCACATGATTTCGGCATTCTCGTTGAACACTTGGAAAATAAAATGCATAAGTTTTCGATAGACCAAGTAGAGATTATCAAAAGTCTCATTTCATTGATAAAACCTTTCAAAAGAGAGGCCAACACAAAAACTCACAAGGTTCTCGAATATCTTGAAGAAGTTGATGAACTGAAAAGATTGAAGATTCCTGAAATTATAGAACTGGAGCTAAAAATTATTGAGAAAGTTAGAGGGATACAACCTCCTTAACATCTGATCTTTTTCAAATCCTGCCAAACATCTCCCTGCAGAACCTTTCAAAGTTGCTGCAGATGTACTTGTACTTCTGGTGCTCTTCTTTAAGCTCCGTGATGTTGTGCCTCTTCCACACCTGATACCTAGCCTCATATAGCCTCCTTGAAAGTCTCCTGTCCGCAAGCAAATCCTGCTCGGACATAACCTGCCAGTTCTTTGAAACGTAACCTGCCACGTAGCCGAAAGCATCGATCTCGTACAGCATTATCTCGCCAAATTTGGAATACGGGTCGTACCTTCTGGCCTCCCCGATTATTTTGCCGTCATCGGAGACAAGATAACCCTCGTAGAGGTCATCGGAGATTTCTATCCCTCCTGTACTGCCGCATCTTTTTTTGGGCCTCCTCGCTCTGTCCAAGATGCAGGTGGCAACTCCAAGAGTACAGACTATGCTGCCGTAAATTGTGATGCAGTGAATGTATGAGATTATGGATCGTAAGTGGCATATCCATGAATATAGCTTACAAGGGGTGGAGTAAGTTTTGCCATCCACGAGGGCTTTTGAAGTAGTGAAGTGGTACGTGGATTTTTCCAGCCACTAATCCGCCGAGTAGATAGAAGCAATTAGTTGTAGCATCCCCATGGTCATTTCTCGTCAACCCGACAGAACACCTTTGGAATAAGTTTGATTGATTCAAGAATCACAGGTGCCCTTTTTTGTGCAAAGAATTTCCTTTTTTTGTCAGGTCTTGTACTTGTGCCATAAATTCCACAAAATACAATTTGGCATCCCAGACTGTTTGCTTTTTTTGCCATCAGGAGGTCCTCCATAGAGTCACCCACATACAGACAGCACCTAGTTCGGAGTCTTTTAAACGACATGACCAGCGGTTGCGGGTTTGGCTTTGCCAGTTTCCTTGGTTCGTCTTCTAAAAAGAAAGAGCTTTTGAGGTTGAATTGCTTCAAAAGTTGGCCGAGTGAATACCTAATTGACTCTTTTCCGCGTCCTGTGACTATGGCGAGTCGGTCTTTGTATTTTTTTTCTAGTACGTCAAGCAATTTTTTTGTAACAAGTACTTTGTCATTTTCTATCAAACCTTTTTTTGAGAATTGTGATTTTCTTCCAGAGATCTTTTCGTAGAGTTTTGGGCCATAAAAAATCTGATCAAATATCTGATATAACGGATTGGTCGAGTGCGTCCCCGGATAGTCAAGTTCGTTTTTCAGTTTGGATACGTCTATGTTTAGCTTGTCAAGATATCTCTCAACAGAGTTGATTCCTGTTGCGTCTGCATTTTTTATTACTTTGGCAATGAATTTGTGCGGATTGGCTCCAATTTTTTTTGCTGCAGCCAAAGACAGAATTGCCGCATATGTTAGATCGACTTCATCGTTGAATCCGCCAGTTTCTTTAAAACCGCAGATTATCTTACTTGTGACTGGAATTGATTTTATGTTTGCAAACTTTGCCAAGACGAAATCAACAGTCTGCTTTATTGCCAGGTCATAGGATTTTGAAACATCCACAAGAACGCCATCGCAATCAAAGATGATTCCGTCTATTTTGTCAATTAGTTTTGCGGCATCTTTGGTAAGGTAGATGCCTTTGTCGTACCTCATTTCAAAAGATCACGTATTGCAAGTAAAAACTTGGAGTTCATTTCCTTGGTGCCTACAGTAACCCTCAGACAGCCTTCGTGTTTACCTATTTTCCCCAGTTTGCGAACAGATATTCCTTGTTCAAGCAGGGCTGTATAGATTCGTTTGTCTGCACCCCTTGCATCAAACAACACAAAGTTTGCTTTAGAATCAAAGACATCAAATGCGCCACTTTCTCGCAGCTTCTTTATGATTCTGGTGCGTTCTTCTTTGATTATCTTTATTGTTTGTTGGATCTGCTTTACTCTTTGCAAGGCAAGTATGCCGGCTTCAATTGCCAGTGTATTTAGCGGGTAGGGATACTGCAGTACGCGTGAGAACACATCTATGAATTTCGTGTTTGCCACCACATATCCAAGCCTGAGTCCTGCCAAGCCGAATGTCTTTGAGAATGTTCTGACTACAATGAGATTGTCAAATTTTTTAGTAAAGCTTGCCACAGAGTAATCTGAGAACTCGCCGTATGCTTCATCCACTATGACGACGCCCTGAAATTTTTTTATCAGTTCCAGGATTTCCTCTTTTTTGAATTGGAATCCGGTCGGATTGTTGGGTGAGTCAAGGTACAAAATGTCTGCGTTTTTTGCCCTCGATGCAAAGTCGTCAAAGCTGAGAGTCATGTTTTTTGAGAATGGAACCTTTATTGTCGGTATACAGTACAACTTGCATCGCTCTTCAAAAAATCCAAAAGTTGGATTCGAAGTCAGGATCTTGGTTTTCTTTGATGCGAAATTTGACAAAAATAGATCCAAGATTTGATCTGAGCCGTTGCCAATTCCTATCATCGAGGCTGGAAGTTGCAGGTAGCCAGATAGTGACTCAATTAGTTTTTCTGCTTTCCCAAGTGGGTATTCACGCACATCAGAATTTTTTTTGGCAAGATCGATAAGCTCTTGTTGGAGTTGCTTGCTAATGACAAAGTTTTCGTTAGAATCCAGTTTGAGCACTCCATGGTGGTATTCTGGTTTTTGGTAACCCGGAAGCTTTGCAAGCTCTGCCAGCCTTTTGTCGTACCACCGCCTCATATTCTATTCCTCACAGCGTTGTAGTGGTTTGGCAGGTTTTCAGAGCTGGTCAGAGTCCTCAGCGGTTTTCTTATTTTTTGCAGTGCTTGCTTTGATGCCCGTACCGTGGTCTGAATTTTTAGATAGTCCAGTACCGAAAGCGAGCCTCGTGAGCGGCCAAACCTATTGGTTGGAAGTATGTGATTTGTACCAAGAAGATAGTCACTTGCGGCAGAAGGAGTGTCTTTGCCAAGCAGGATCAGGCCCGCAGAGTGGATCTTTTTTGAGGTGTTGAGTGGATCTTTTGTTAGTATTTCTAGGTGCTCTGGCGCAAGTTTGTTTGCAATTGTTATTGCATCTGAGATTTTATTGCAGAGTGCCACAAAACCGTTTTTTTGCAGGCTGGATTTTACAATTTCCTTTCTTTGCAGACTGGGAATTATTTTGTCAATTTCGCTTACTACTTTGGTTGCAAGCTTCTTTGAGGTAGTTAGCAAGCAGCACTGCGTGTCTGAGCTGTGCTCTGCCTGCGAAATCAAATCTAGCGCTATTGTTTTTGGATCCGATGAATCATCTGCAAGCACTGCAAGCTCTGTTGGGCCTGCAAGCATGTCAATTGCGGTGGTATCAGCAACAAGGTACTTTGCTGCAGTAACAAACGATCCTCCAGGACCTACGATTTTGTCGACCTGCGGAATCGACTCTGTGCCAATGGCAAGTGCCGCAATTGCGTGAGCCCCACCTACTTTGAAGATCACGTCGGCGCCGCAGATGTCTGATGCAACCAGCACTAGTGGATCAACTAAGCCTTGCCTGTTGGGTGGGGTGACTACTATGATATTTTTTACGCCAGCTACTTTAGCTGGGACAATAGACATGACTGCAGAGCTTGGATAACGGGCAAGGCCGCCAGGTACGTAGCATCCCACACTTTGAAGCGGCGTAAATGACTTTGTAATTTTGATGCCGTTTGATGTAATTGTGATTTTTTTTAGTTGCTTTTTTACTGCAAGTTCCGTCTTTGCCAACCGGTTTTGTGCCAGTTTGATTGCATCAAGCTGTTCTTTTGTTACTGTTTTGTACGCATTTGCAATTTCTTTTTTTGAAACAGCAAACATCTTGATGTCTGCATTGTTGAATTTTTTTTCGAATCGTCTAAGCGCAGAATCGCCTTTTTTTTCTACTTCAGATACGATTTTTTCAACTAGTTTTTTGTCGAGTTTGCGCCCCGCAGGTGCGGTAAACGCATTTACATTTTTGACTGGTATGATTCGCATCAATTTTCTTCATCACGCTTTATCTCCTCAAGCTCCAGTATCTGTCTTGGTTCATGCACAACCAGTCCCTGAGCTATTTTACGCAGTTTTGGAATCATTTTGTGGAACTCTGATTTTGGCACTACCGTGTTTACGCCGTACCAGCCCTTGACGCTAAGAGGGCTTATTGTGGGTCGCTTCAGCGACGGCAAGCTGCTCAGCAGCTTTTGCATATTTTTTTCTTCCACGTTAAGATAGATGTGCAGATATTTTCTTCCCTGTACTGCACCTCTTACCACTGTGAGGATATCGTAGATCTTTTCTCTTTTTGATTTGTCGCGCAGTGCGTTTTTGTTTGCGATCAGGTGGGCACTAGATTCCATGACAATGTCTACTATTTTGAGTTGGTTTTGGCCCAGAGTCGTGCCTGTTTCTGTGACGTCCATTATTGCATCTACTGCATCAGGTGGTTTGGCTTCTGTGGCGCCAAACGAAAGGTGGATTTGCACATTTTTGTTTGCACCTACTCTGAGCCAAGGCGTGACAATTTGGGGGTCTTTGGCCCCGTAGAGTTTTTTGTAAGATTTCAGCTGCTTGATGTATTTTGAAGCAGTGGTGAGATATTCTGATGAGATGCGGAGGATCTTTTTTTGTTTAGAATATGCTACAATCATTTCATCAAGTGATCTGTATTTGTAATTGTCAGGAATGGCAACTACCAGTTTTATTTTTCCAATTTCTAGATCCAGAAGGGCCTCTACATCGGATTTTGTTTCTGCGATCCAGTCTTTGCCTGTAATTCCAACATCGTAGATTCCATCCGAAACGAATGTAGGAATCTCCTGCGGCCTTAGCATTTTGACTGCAATATCAGGATCATCTAGAGTGACTCGGTATGTGCGGCTTTTTCTTTGCACTTTGGTCCACGATTTTTCCAAAAGCCCAAAAACAGCCTCCTCAAGGCTTCCCTTTGGTATGGCAAATTTTACTTTCGTCATAGCATTGTGAAACTATATACCTCTATTATTTTTGGTGTTTATTTTGCCTGCTTTCTTGCGTGCAGTCTCATATGGCCTTTCTGGATTCCTTCTGAGGCTAAAGCACGTAAAGCAGCAAAGTTTTGTGCAAGGCCGGCGGCGCAGATTACGCATGCCAGCTCAGCCGCAGACTCGACGCCTAGGATTTTGGTGCAGACTTTGGCCATAGGGTGCGTGCCGATAACTCCGCCTATCACCCCAACAGACATTGGCATCTCTATTTTGCCTACCAGGTTGCCGTCTCTGTCTTTGCTCCACTCTGTAAGCGAGCCATATCTACCCTTTCTTGCAGCGTATGCATGTGCTGCTGCTTCTATTGCTCTTGTGTCTTGACCGGTGGCATTGGCAACTGCAATTATGCCGTTCATGATGCCTTTGTTGTGGGTAACTGCTCTGTATTCGTCGTATGCTGCAAACTGGTACGCCAGCACGATGTTGTCAACTATCTCTTGCCCTCCTACTTGGTCTTTATCAAATACGGCTGTGCCACGCACTAGCCTTCGTGTAGAATAATTTGAGAGTATTCTGAGAATTACTTTGCCTCCAGTAATTTTTTCAATTAATGGTGCAACTCCCTCACACATGGTATTTGTCACATTTGCGCCCATTGCGTCACCTACATCGATTAAAAGCTCCACAATCAACATAGACCCAAGATCCGTTTTAATTTCCCTGCAAGATACCTCTTTTGCACCCTTGCCCATCTTAGACAACGTAGAGCTTTTCGAGTTTGCCAACTTGAGTATCTCATTTGATGATTCGATGATTTTGGGGATTGCTGAGTTGACATCTACATTTACTACTTGTATCTGCCCTATGCTGTATGATTCATCGTTTTTCATTGTGAACCCTCCGTGAACTCTTGCTATTTTGGCCGCCTTTGATGCAGCCGCAATTACTGAAGGCTCCTCAATTACCATGGGCACAAGGTATTGTTTTTTGTTGATGACGAAATTGGTTGCGATTCCAAGTGGAAGTGAGAATGTTCCCACTGCATTTTCAACCATTCTGTCTGCTTCTTCAAAGCCGATGCCACCTCCGTCCTCGATGATTTTTCTTTCTTCTTGTGTAAGATTGGCAAATTTGGCTACAATGTCCAGTCTCTCCTTCCTGTTTTTTTCAAAGAAACCAGAAATTGCAGAATCTTTCAACTTACTTCAAAATTTTTATGAGTTTGTCGTCGGTCTTGTCAGGAAATCCTTTTCCATCCGTATTTGAGGTGATTACATAAAGATAACCGTCAGGTCCTTGATTTACGTCCCTTATTCTGCCAAGGCCGCTAAGTACGCTTTTTTGTGAGAGAATACCATCTTCAGACACATCTAATTTGTAGAGATTAGCTCCACGCAGAGTAGCCATGATCAAGCTGTCCGTGTATTCTAGCTTGTCACCACTATAAAACACAATTCCTCCAGGCTCGATGCTTGGGTCATAGCACATGACTGGACCTGCAAATTTTCCTCCACACTCTTGCTCAGGCCAGCCATAATTTTGTCCTGCCCGAACTAAATTGATTTCGTCGTTTTTTGTTGGGCCAAGTTCGGTAACAAAGAGATTTCCATTTTTGTCCCATGCCATGCCCTGTAGATCCCTGTGACCCAAAGAAAATACAGGCGAGCCTGCAAACGGATTATCAGTAGGTATTGTGCCATCATCGTTTAGTCTTAGGATTTTTCCTTCAAGTGAATTTGGGTCTTGTGCGTTGTGTGAAAATTCTGAAGACAGGCCGGTTGCCACGTAGAGTTTTCCGTCCGGACCAAATTTAATTACGCCACCATTGTAGAACTGCGAGCCTGGAATCCTATCAATTATGGTTACGGCATCTGCAATCTTGTTGTTTGATTCTGTGATGCGTAAAACTTTGTTCCAGAGCATGTCGTTTTCAGAATAAGTGTAATACACGTACAAAAAGTGATTTTTTTCAAACTCAGGGTGTGTCGTTATGCCCAAGAGTCCTCCACCAAACACCTTGGCAACGCGCAGGGCGGCAAGCGGTTCCTCAAGTAACGTGTCTGATTCTACGACGCGGATACGGCCTTCTTTTTCTGTGACAAAGATCTTCTCAGCTGCAAAGGCAATAGCCCACGGCCTTTGGAGATTGGTTGCAAGTATCTTGATTGCTTCATTTTTTTGTGTTGTTGGCGGCGGTATGGGTGGAGGTTGCGAAGGTGAGCTTAGAATTATTGCGGAAACAGCCAAGGCAGCAACAATTCCAGCTATCCTGAATTTTTTGTTCACAATATGGAAAATTTTGAAATGCTAATTAATGATTTGCAGATCCAAGAGCGTATATATCACCTGTATTCAACCTTTGATCAGCGGGGTGGGGAAGTCAGTCTCTATGGACTAAGTCATCCCGGCGGGCTCATAATCATCTTGATGTGAAACCCGCAGATCGGTGGTTCAAGTGGAGCAAAACTCCTGAAAATCCACCCCCCGCTAGTTTTTGTATTGAGCAAACCAGTTTGCTGCATCAAATTCTGAATTTTTGTTGGTCACACCAATTCTCTGGTACGGTCTGGTCAGGTGCCTGTGTGCGGATGACTCGGGAATGTATAATTGTTCTTTGATTTGTCTTGGGATTTGCAAGATAGATTTTTCTGCTGCTTTTTTGCCACACTTGACGCACTCGTATCCCTGCCCCCGTCCCTTTGACTTCATTCTTTTGTTGCATGTTTTACACAATGGGTTGATTTTGACTAAATTTGGCTGGAGTTTGAGAACCTCAAAGCACTCTACATTCATTGTTCTTCCATGCTTTGGAGATGATCTTCTGATTCCGCCGCCGACTCTGATCAAATCCCCACATATCAAACCCATTGCTTGTTTTGTTATTCCTGTAGGTCTGTAGACGTAGCAGCTCACCTTAATGCCGTCTTTTGTTACGCAAAAATTGACGTGTCCTCCCTTTTGCATTTGTGGTTTTTCAGAAACCGTTCCTGTTATGGTACCGGAAAGATATGGCTTTAGTGAAGACACATCAAGTTCGTTTTTGAGGTGATCTCCTGTTCCCTGGTTGGATTTGAAGATCAAGTGGCCTATTGGCTTTTCATTTGACTTGATTAGCTTTGTGGCGTAGATGAGTGTATCTGTATCTTCGCCTCTGATTCCAAAAAACACTGGATCTGGACCGTGCGGTGCGAAAAGGACACGTTGTTTTTTTGCATCGTAGCTGTTAAAGGTGTGAGGGTATGTAAGATCCTGCATTTGCTTGACGCTTGAGCTCACAATGTTTCTTTTCTTGCCGAACTGGGATTTTTTTCTATATGTGAGAAGCTCAAATGTGTGGTCGTTGAATTGATATCCTATTGCGCCTATGGCGCCGACTAGTCCTTGGCCGTTGCCAATGAAAAATGACTCTAGTTTGTTATTGGAGATGAATTTTTTTGCATCTTTTCTGCTTATCAACTTCCAAAGTGCCGCTCTGCTAAATTCGACAAAATCTCTTGGAATGGTATTATTTTCAAAGAACACCACGCCTGGATTTGCACCATTTTTGAGATCCGAGAACTTGGTCACAAATTTAATTATCTTTTTTTTGATTTTGTCAGGCTGTAGCGTCTCGATTTTAAATGAGACTGCACCGTTTCCACGAGTTTTCCACGGTATGTTTGGATTGAACCGTACCAGTCTAGGATAGTCCAAAAACTTGACTCCGTCTTTTCTTAGCGAGGCGACCAGTTTGTATGCAAGATAGGTTGTGCACATTCCTTTTGGTGAATCGGTATCATCAAAGCCTACGTTCAGCACTGTTTTACGCATACTCATCACAGACAAAGTGGTAATTTGTGATTTACTTGCATCAGCTGGATTTAAATTTAAAATGAAAAAAAAGAGTTGCGTCTTGATAAGAATAGACGAAGAAAGGATCTTTGAGGTAATTGAGAGACGCAAACCTGTTTCTGTAGCGTTGAACGGTCCTGATGGGATTTTACCATACGTGCAGCAGACTGCTGTGAGAATAATGAATAGGTTCGGAATTCCTGCCTATGTGCTTGCGGACACAACTTGGGGTTCTTGTGATCTAAACTCAAATGGTGCCAAAGTTCTCTCTGCGGAGATTTTGTTTAACATTGGCCACACCATCAGCATGCAGTACATGGACAACGTAGTATTTGTAGATGCGTTTGATGACATTGTGTTTGATACGGTTGCAGAAAAATGTGCCAAGATTTTGCAAAACAAGACCGTCTCACTTGTCACCGACAGCCAGCATCTAAACCAAATTGAATCTGTAAGAAAGATCCTCGAGTCAAACGGCGTCACTGTAAAGATAGGCAGGGGGGCAGGTCAGCTAAATGACGGCCAAGTTTTCGGTTGCGAGTTTTATCCTGCGATGGATGTCAAAGATCAGGTTGATGCAAATGTCTTCATGGGTCAAAGCAATTTTCATGCAGCAGGCCTTGCACTTGCCACCGACAAGCCGACATATGTATTGGATCCGTATTTTAATGAGGTAAGAGAGGTAACTGAGTTTGCTCAGAAACTGCAAAAAAAGGCAACGCTTGCCATCTACAAGGCAGCCGAAGCAAAAACATTTGGAATCATAGTGGGTTTAAAGGAAGGCCAGATATCAAAGACTACCGCACTGAAATTCAAGCGCGAGTTGGAAAAGGAGGGCAAGTTAGTTCAATTGTTTGCGTTGACTGACATCACAAATGAGCGCCTGCGTAACTTGAAGGGAATAGATGCATTCATCCAGGTAGCTTGTCCGCGCATCTCAACTGACAACCAGTTCGACAAACCGGTATTGTCCACACCGCAAGCGAACGCGTTGTTAAGGGTGCTGCGTGGCCAGACTCTGGAAGGATATATGCAGATTTCCCACTGGCTATGACACAGGCAGACAAAAATCTTAATATTGAACAATCAGAAATGAATTTTGATAAGGAAAGTAACTTGATATCAAAAACCGTTTTTAGTTCTTCATAATTGATCTAGATGGCACGCAAGAACAATTTTTCACACGCAAAAAAGAATTTTATCAGATATCCAAAAGCTAGGATCCACGTTAGTTGTGTCATTAAAGACGAAGATGGCGATGTTGTTGCAATCAAAGGACTCAAGCTTGGAAGCAACTCCGTTGTGCGCGACCAAGTATGGACTGCAGAGGAGATTTATGAAAAAAGCGGTCAAAGTCCCAACTTTTCTCAGACGCATTCTTTTTGGGCAAGAGACAAGGAAAACAATGAATCCGAGGTTTACTGTAAGAGAAAGAATGGAAAGATTTGTCTTGTGGCCCCCTCAATTGTTGACGAGGACGGCAAAGACATCCTCAAAGATATGCCTGTCTGTGATTCTGAGATCTGAAGCGTTTTATTTGGCTACACACTAGTCAACACGAAGAGAAATGAGTGAATTTGTGATGCCTGGAGACAGGCTTGGGTTTATTGAAGAGCTGGAGGCAGGAGACAATACCTTCGATGATGGAGACACCATACGATCAGCCACTGTTGGAATCGCAAATGTGGACAAAAAAAATAGAAAAGTTGATGTCAGAAATGGAAAACAGTTGTCCATTCCAAAGAAAGGCGACATTGTTATTGGTACAGTTTCAGCAGTTCTTTCCTCCATGATTGCAGTTTCCATCCAGTACATCAACGGAAAACCAAATTCTTCTGGTGTGGAGTGCATATGCCAGAATCCCGACAGAAGGCGAATCATCGCCAGAGTAAACGACATCATCGCACTCAAAGTTGAAACGCACAAAAACGGCACAATTCATGCCACCATAGACGAGCCGGAACTAGGTGTTCTGTTTACAAAATGCAACATTTGTGGAGGGAATGTCGTCCCACTTCGAGACAGAGTCAAATGCCCAAACTGTGGTTTTGTTGAAGACCGAAAGATTTCAACCAACTACGAAAAAGCCGACTTTATAAAACTGCGCGATTAAAATGCAAAAAATATCGTTCCAAGGAGAACGAGGGGCATACAGCGAAGATGCAGCAGTCTCGTTTTTTGGCAACACAGTAGAAACTGTACCATTTTCTACCTTTGCAGAAGTAATTGATGCGACGGAAAGTGGGAGAACCGACTATTCAGTATTGCCTGTGGAAAACTCACTTGAAGGAAGTGTTGGTGAGAGTTACGACCTTCTTCTTTCTACAAGCTTGCACGTAGTGGGCGAGATATATTACAGAGTACGGCATTGCCTCATTGGTTTTGACAAAATTCAAAACATCGATACCGTATATTCTCACCCACAGGCACTCGGCCAGTGTAGAAAGTTCATTCAAAAATACAAGCTGAAAATAGTTCCAGCATATGATACTGCAGGTAGTGTCAAGATAATAAAAGAGCTGAATAAAAAAAACATCAGCTGTATTGCAAGCAAAAGAGCATCCGAGATATATGATGTTCCCATAATTATGGAGGGAATAGAAGACAATGTAAACAACTATACGCGGTTTTTGGTTCTCTCAAAGACAAAAGCACAAAATGGCGACAAGACATCAATTATTTTCTCAGTAAAACACGAGGCAGGAACTCTATTTAACATACTCAAAGAATTCAACGAATACAAAATAAATCTGACAAAGATAGAATCACGGCCTAACAAAAGCACCCCATGGGAGTACAACTTTTACGTTGATTTTGATGGAACACAGGATGACCCCAAAATTGAGGATCTTTTAAAAAAGATCAGCCAACATTCGTTGTTCTTAAAAATTCTTGGCTCTTACAAAAAAGCAAAGCTTCCCTAGAAGCCCTTTGGCTTGCGTACACTAAAGCCTGCGCTAAATCCGATTATCACCACACCTGCAGTAAGCACCATAATATGATATGTGAATAGTATCGGATCTGTGTTTTTTTCAAAGGTGCCACGAACTGAAAGCGCCGATTGTCCTGTGTTTTTTATTTCTATCCTGTTTGTGCCTTCTTGTAAGACGTACCAGTCAAAAGAGATCTGTTTTTTGTAATCCTCGTCTGCCTGAATGCCGTCTGCTGGAGTTTGGAGCTTGATGTGGAACGATTCTCCTGTCACGTTAAAGTACTGGTGCGCGCTTTTGGGTGCCACAAATTGGTAGGTTATTGAATCGCCAACTGAAATTTCTTCCTCAAAATTGATTTTCTGAAGTCCAATTGAGGTGATAAGGGCATATAGTCCTATTGCAATGATTACAGCACCGACAGCAATTCCGATTGTAGTAGTTTTAGTGAGCACGAGATTCAGCTTACCTAACAACAATAAAAAACTTACATCAAGTCTACGTCGTGAGGCTGGCTTTCGGCAAATCCTGCCCTAGACATTTTGATAAATTCTGCATTTTGTTGCATTTGTGGTATTGTTTGAGCACCACAATAACTTAGGCCAGAGCGCACGCCTCCTGCAAGCTGTTTGATGATGTCTGTAACTGTCCCCTTGTATGGAACCATTGCTTCGACACCTTCTGCTACGTAATCGTTTAGATCCTCGTTGATTGCAACTGTGCCAGTTTCTTTTGATTTTCTGCCAAGGGCTGCGTAAAATGAAGCCATACCTCTGTAGATTTTGTATCTTTTGCCATTTTTCATCACATAAGAGCCTGGGCTTTCATCTGTGCCGCCAAACAGACTTCCGATCATCACAGTAGATGCACCTGCTGCCAATGCCTTTGTCACATCGCCCGATGTTCTTGTTCCGCCGTCAGAGATTATTGGGATGTCGTATTTTTTTCCCACTTGTGCGCAGTCATAAACTGCGGTAAGCTGTGGCACGCCAGAGCCAGTAATGACTCGCGTTATGCATATAGAACCGGAGCCTACGCCCACCTTTACTGCATCCACACCAGCTTTGATGAGATCTTCTGCACCTCTTGCTGTTGCTACGTTTCCTGCGATGAGTTCACAGCTTGGAAAGGCCTTTTTGATATGACGAATGGTATTGATTGCATTTTCGCTGTGCCCGTGTGCTATATCAACTACGATCACGTCGGCATCGGCTTCAAGGAGGGCCTCGGTTCTTTCCATAAAGTCGCCTTTGACTCCCACCGCTGCACCCACAAGTGGTCTTCCCTTTTTGTCTTTTGACGCATTAGGATAATTCTCATTGTGTGTGATGTCTTTGCTAGTTATGAGCCCCTTTACTGCACCCTTTTCGTCAACTAGTGGCAATTTTTCAATTCGGTGTTGTCGCAGAATCTCTTTTGCCTCATCCAGCGAGATGCCGGGTTTGGCAGTAATGACGTCTTTTGTCATCACATCTTTGACAAGCTTGTTTGGTTCTGATTCAAATGTGACATCGCGCCAAGTCAGTATCCCTGCAAGTTTTGAATCTTTAACTACAAGGAGGCCGGATACTCCTTTTTGTCGCATGTACTCGATTGCCTCCTTGACTGTCTGCTCAGGTGATATGTGGTAGGGGTTTTCAATTATGACGCTTGCCGAGCGCTTTACTTTGAGTACCTCTTCTACTTCTTCTTGCACCGTCAAAAATCTGTGAATGATGCCTATTCCTCCCTCTCTTGCCATAGCTATTGCCATTGCAGCTTCAGTTACAGTGTCCATATTTGCAGAGATGAGTGGAATGTTAAGTGAGATGTTCCTTGAAAGCTTTGTACTGAGATCTGTTTGCGATCTAGTAGTTATGTTAGAGTATTTGGGCACAAGAAGAACGTCATCAAAAGTTAATCCTTCTTTTATTTCCAAGTAAACCTTCTAAAGGAGATTTGATATGCGTTATAAGTTTTTCTAGATTTTTTTTGAAATCACTTGCGCAACAGCAATCGCATCTTTAGTTTCTTTTACATTATGTGTGCGGATTATATTTGCGCCATTTAGCACTGCTATTACCTCAGCTGCCAAAGAACCATAGATTCGATCAGCCGGATTTTTTTCATTGAGAATTTTTCCTATGAACGACTTGTTTGACACAGATACCAAGATGGGAAGATTTAGCTTCTTCAACGAGTGGAGGTTTTGTAAGATTTGGAGATCTCTTTTGAACCAGTCATTACGAATTTTTGTGTAAAATGGATTTTTGCCGGATCTTCTAAAAAAGCCGATTGCTGGGTCTATTACAATTTTGTCCGCACCTATTCCAAAAGATTTTGCGAGTAAGACACTTTGCTTGAGTAACGATTTTGTCTGCAAGATCAGATCTCCTTTTATCCGTACCGGACTGTACGCGCAGACAACAAGTGAAGGGTCGTACTTTGCAAGTATTTGACCCATTTTTTTGTCGTATTTTAGTCCGGACACATCATTGATTATCTCCGCTCCAAGTTCCAGAGCCTCTTTTGCAACATTGGCCCTGCACGTATCAACCGAGATGGGCAGATTGGATACTTTTTTGATTTGTTTGATTGCTTCAACTATGCGTCTGGTTTCTTCCTTTTCTGATATCAAGGTCGCAAGATACGGAGCCGTCGACATTCCACCGACATCTATGAAATCAGCGCCTTGTTGTTCCATTTCTTGTACAGCTTGAGCTATTTGATTGCCACGTTTGACTGATTTTTTATAAAATGATTCTGGGCTTGTGTTAAGGATGCCCATTATTCTGACAGGATTTGTTCCCCCAACTCGGATCGATCCCAACTTATTCAGGTTTTGTGGGTTTCGTGTTGACGGGTGATGACCAATAATGTTTACCATCAGGTGCTACCTCTCAACAACCAACTTGCTTCCATCTGAGGATTAGTGGCTGGAAAAAAATCCATAATCTCCTTCACTGCTCCAATTGGAAGCCTTTGAGGATGACAAAACCTACACCACTTGTATGTGTTGTTCATTGATACCACTACATCTCTGTCCATTGATTTCCTACAATTAATGCACCACAATTTACGACAGTATGGCCTGTCCTCTTGGAGTTGCCCTCCGCATCTTGGACAGAGCTTGATGTCATCAAGCATTATGGCAGATCTGGATTCTTTGGCTTTTTGTATGATGTCTTTTATTTTGTGCAGATATTGATTGACACGCCTTGTCTGTCTTGCTCTGATTTTGGCAAAGAATCTATTTTTGACACGTCTGTTATTTCGTCTAAATGATGCTTTGACAAACTGAGAGTTTTCCTTGATTGAGAGAATTTTGTTTGTCCCGTACATGATGGATTGTTGCGGTGTTGATATGGTGATATTTCTGAGATTTCTGTCTATTCCTATTATGGACTTGAGCGTGACTTCCTGTACGTCTTTTCTAACAGTAATGGATAGTGTGGTTGGCGTGATGACAAAGGATCTTGGTTGTAATGTTTTATCTGAGAGGATTGTTCTAGTATGGTTGTTTAGTAGAATGTTTGCAAATTTTCTGTTTGATACAGGGAAAGATAGCAGCATGCCGTTGATTTTGAATCCATAACACGATACAAGGTATGGCTTTCTAATGTATGGTGATTTTACTTTCCTGCCTTTTTTGATGTCTTTTTTTCTGTAATTATTTAACATTTTATCAGTCGAATATGACGCAGAACTTATTTTTTCAATTTTGATTGAACAGATTTTTATATTTTCAGCAGATTTTTTGAATAATTAAACAGTCGTTTAATTTCATGCCAACAAGTCTTATACTTTGTTGATGCATTACAATCCCATTGCAAACCTAGTTCGTCAGAAAAGGCAGGGGCTCCATACAAGTCTACTTTTATTCTTAGTTATTCCTGTAAGCGCATATCTTGCACAAACACTCAATGTGCCAATAATTAGATTCCTGGTTCTAGTTGTAATGACGATTTTCTCGTTCTATCTGATAATGTCTGTGAGAAAAGAAGGATTTGCCGCAGGATTTTGTGTCTTTTTGGGCTGTGCTACAATCATGGGAGGGTTGCTAATAACAAATGACATTGCAGTTCCAGAAAAATCGCCAATCAAATTCCAACTATTCCAAGAAACTACATCCGATCAGATTCAACGACTACATGTGTCTAAAGACTTTTTGCATCTATACAGCCTCTTTACAGGTGTCTCATGCATGGCTCTTGGTCTTATTTTTGCCTACAAACCGTCATTTATCCAAGTGAAAAATTTTGTACCATATGAATATCCGTATCCTATATGGGATAGTAAAACACAACCAATAACCAAATTCAGCAAGACTCTGATGAGTACAAAGGAATTACTCACACATAAAGAAAGAATGCTTTTGTGTAGATACAAGTACTTGCTTGTCTTAATTGATGGCAAACTGTATCTGGTTCCTCCAAACGAGCTAATCCCAGAAGATTCTGTTGTGATACGCACAAAATCAGGCAACACGCTGTGCGGAATCTCAAGATTCTAGTAGAAATTCTGCGTGTTCCTTTAATTGTTGAAATGCATTACAATGTATGGCAGGCGGGAGGATCTCTTGTCGGGTTTTGCCTGGCACCATGTGAACCTGCTTGCCTACAACTGATGTGTAGCCACGTGATTTTTAATGATAAAATGACAACGATACAATATGTACGTGATAAATCAAAAGAAGCATCTCGATCAGGTTTACTCGATCAAATAGTGATGAATACAAAAAATCCTACAGAGCCAGTTTGAAAAGGTTTGAGGAATTTGTCAAGACAAAATTCAATGGAACACTTGAAGATTCATTGCACAGTTAAAAGTCGAATGGAACAGGCATCATTGTAGTATTGCATGATTTTGTTGCTTATTTGCGATTAAAAAATAGTCCCTGGCTCCGTATTAAATCGTACACAACATCATCGTCGATATTACAATTTACAGTATACAAAACGAATTATGCAACAACCCAACCACATCAACTATATTTAATTATAATGTAAGCTATTTCGAAAACGGTAAACAATGAAACTTGTTATTGTATTGTTTACAAGCCTTTTTCTGTCTGCATTCTTTATGGATAGTAGTTATGGTCAGATTCTATATCACGATTCTGTTTCAGGAAATCAAATTATCTTAGAAAAAACGGTAAATATCAACATCATATTGATTGGTGACACATGGTCTAATCATGAAATATCTCAAATAAAGAGCAATCTAGAAACTAGTCATGAGCCATACGTAGATTCTGTAAAAGAAAAACTAGGTATCAAATACAATTATCAATACAATTTCTATTCTGTTTCAGATATAGATAGTAATGATGTTTTTTCATTTATGACAAAAAATGCCAAAGCTAGTAATGTAATAGGAAATCTTGGAAAATACCAATTTTTTCACGCATGGTGGATATTGAAAAATCATCCAGAGTGGGTAACCCTAGGACTTGATAAAAATGGAAATATTCAAGCAAATTACAAGATTAATTACAAGGTTATCAATGCAGAAGAATTAGAAAAATATCTATACGACAACATAATCTCAAAAAACAACAACTTATCTGACAGAAATTCTGCTAATCTCATATTTTTAAAAGATGGTTTGGACAAAGTAGATTTTCTTCATCATTATTTTGTTCCAAAATTTGATGATGCCCAAAACACCCAAGTCAACGCAATAGGGCTTATGGGATATGGTGGAAATTACAATCTGTATTTTTTTGATCTGTATGCAGTTCCTTGGGCAGATTTTGATTTCAATTCAAGTACGTGGTATGTCCCAAAAGAGATGAACAATTTACACGACTGCAAAGACACCAAATGTTTCACTGATTTGGTTTCAAAGCGTGTAGAAAGTGCAACCCACCACATAATTACACCATCATTTGTTTATCCTGTAAAATTTCAACCAAAATATGTTGTAGATATTCTGGTGTATGCAAAACCGGGTTTTAGCACTACTCTAACACCACAGACTGTGACTAAATTCATCAATACCGAAAAGATAAGAGCAGAGCTGTCAGAACTTTATCCTACTTCACAGTGGGATGTCAGAATATCCGTAGAAAAGAGAAGCGACCGTGGGTTGTCATACGAGTTCAAAAAAGCCCTCGAATCTGTTCAACATAAAACGGTGCATGGCCCTTTTGGTAATGAAGTAGCTGTAGAATTATACAATTCCAATAGCTTGCAACCATATCTTATTGCCTACGCAACCGAAAAAATAAAACAATCTTCAACGGATTCAAAAGCTACTGTCATTCCCGTACTTTTAGTGGTAGACAATACTGATCACGCATTATTCCTCGATAATGTTGGAACAGTGGGATTTGCACCACCATTAACCTCTGATAAAAAATCACCCTGTTGTGCACTAGGAATAATAAATGAAAAATCGGTTTGGAACAATCAATTGGGTTCCACTAATCTCATCCTGCATGAAATAGGCCACGTTATGGGTCTTGCACACCCATTTCAGTGGTTAAATGATGACAGCACTGTGAACTATGATAGTTATTGGAATTGGTATTTGAGTCCAATGACGTACAGTTTTGCTCCTTATGGATGTGGGTTTGTTTTCAACCTCGTCTATACTGGTCCTTGTGGTTTTGGAACTACTTCATTTACAGAATTTGAAAAACAAAGAATTGCCGATTCACTTTTTGTATCAATGGTAAAAGATGTTAATGAAAAGACTAGTTCTTTGTCGAGTCAAGACCTTAAAAACACGGTGTCTAAACTTGGTCACGCAAAAGAAATGTTCGCCCAAGGTGACAGTATAGCTGCTGTTAATATTCTAAAATCATCTGTTGATTTGAAAGACACTGTTCTAGATTCAGATTTGGTAAAATCATCTAAAACAAATGTTGCTTTGCCATCTGAATTCGGTAGTCTGTCATTGAGCACTGATGAAGTGGTTAAAGGTTCACATTTCACTTCAAGTTTGATGATATCTGGTAAAGTAAACAATGTAATGAAAGGACAGTCTGTAATTATAGAGATTACAAAGCCCGATGGTGCAATCTTGCAGTTGAGAACTTTGGCAGGATCTGATGGAAAATATGTTACTACATTAATTATCGACTCCAACTGGCCTGTTGGCAAGTATATGGTAAATGCATCCTATATGGAAGAAAAAAGTAACTCTGCCACATTCATTGTAAAAGATAAGGTAAGTGAGCAACCTAAACCAAAAACCGCTACAAAGCCAAGAATTCCTGAAGACACACAAGATAAGGCAGAGTCTAGTCCGGAGATACCAAATTGGATAAAAAACAACGCCAGGTGGTGGTCAGAAGGAGCGATTGGTGACACTGATTTTATCCAAGGAATCCAGTATCTGGTCAAGGAAAAAATTATCCACGTATCCTCAGCTAAATATTCTGGATCTTCTTCTGATGCGATACCCAGTTGGATAAAAAACAACGCCAAATGGTGGGCCGATGGACAAATTTCAGACGGGGATTTCGTAAAAGGAATTCAATTCATGATTGAAAATGGAATAATCAAACCATAATGATGTGTTTTAACAGTTAGACTTTTCGAAAATGGTTGTAGTTGACCAGCCATGCCAATCAAGCAAGCGGTTCTAATTAAGACAATTGGAAAAAGTTCACCATCCACATTTTGCGCAATATGTGTCTACTAAACCAAAGCAGATTTAACCAACTTTTAGAATCAATTGAAGGAATTAACCCAAAGACACTTTCGGTAAGACTGCATGAAATGGAAAGAAATGAACTAATAGAACGAAAGATCTATCCAGACACTCCACCCCGTGTAGATACTCTGTCGCCGAAAAAAGGCAGCACATTAAAACCAGTGATCTTGGTAATGGCCGAATTCTCAATGAAGTATTGTGCAGAAGACATTTTCAAAGACGGAAAATCAAGAACATTAAAACAAATTTCAATCCAAGAATAATTGACATGCCAAAGTAGCACAGAAGATGGATTGCATTAGCTGTCAGGGTCGTAATACTTTTTGCTGATCTTATAAGAAATTGTGTTGTTTGTAAGGCTGCAGTCTATATCGCAACCAAGTGCATTGAAGGCAGAAATGTAATAAGTTTGAAAATAAATCGACCATTTCATCCCCATATCGTGCTTCATGACGAACTTGACAAAATCGTCTTCTACTATCTCACTGAAATGGAAACCAGAAGCCTTTGCCCTACTGCGAAGAATTGATATCCATTCTTTTACATCTAATTTGCCGCGCATTGCTAAAAGCATGTCTTTTGGAACATTTTTGCCGCTCGCATCTGCTACCTCCATTATAGTTTTGTCATCTAGTCTCTCAAAGTATGAAATTAGGATGTCTTTTGGTATTGGAACCCACCCTGTCTTTGCAGCCACTATGTCCCAGTCCACGGCGTGTGCGAGAAGCTGATTTATTGCTGAATTTATTGTGGTGTTTTCCGACTTGGCATAAGAACGGAGTTTGTCAAGCGTCCTTTTGCCAATTCTTGCAGTGATGGTTTCAGTCTTTTCATTCTTGTATTCATTTGTCATAAAATCACCACTTTTTCTAAGGTTTTATGGTTAAAGTATTTTCTCAAAATTTTACAAAAATAAAAAAATCAATTACAAGTGATTACAAATGAATACATACCATCCTATTCTATTTAGAGATTTCACGACATTTAACAATGATGAAATCCTATAATTTGCAATGTTTTCGAGACTGGAACAAGTGTGGACTGAATTTGAATCGCCACAGTACAAATCCTATGTTCTTGGTAATTTCAGAGAAATACCACAGATCCAGAACATCTCTGAAGAAAAACAGTTTGAAATCGAGGTTGTTGGAAACGTCCTGCCATTTAAGACCAACAACTATGTCACGGATCAACTCATAGATTGGAATAACGCCCCAGACGATCCAATCTTCATTCTAACATTTCCCCAGAAGGGAATGCTAAGGCCGCACCACTACAAGAAAATGGCAACTGCACTCAAAAATGGTGCTGACAAAAAAACCATCCAGTCCATTGCAAACAAAATCCGACTGCAGTTAAACCCGCATCCTGCAGGACAAATGCAGCATAACGTACCGCAGCTCAAAGATGGCACAAAACTTTACGGCATGCAACACAAATACAAAGAAACAATCCTCTTCTTTCCAAGTCAGGGACAGACATGCCACGCATACTGTACATTTTGCTTTAGATGGCCACAGTTTGTGGGAATTGAGGAACTCAGATTTGCAAGTAAAGAGATAGACCTGCTTGTAGCATACCTAAGAGAACACCCCGAAGTATCCGACGTGTTATTTACTGGTGGAGATCCAATGATTATGAAGGCTCAGATCCTTGCTCGATACATTGACGCACTACTTGAAGCAGACCTGCCAAACCTGAAAACAATTAGAATAGGGACAAAATCACTTTCGTACTGGCCATATAGGTTCCTAACTGACAACGATGCAGACGAAGTATTGGGCCTTTTTGAAAGAGTGACAAAAAAAGGAATTCACTTGGCCTTTATGGCACACTTCAATCACCCAGTAGAGCTTTCAACATCTGCAGTAAAAGCAGCGATTCACAAAGTACGCAAAACTGGAGCGCAGATTCGGACACAATCTCCACTACTTGCCCACATAAATGATGACCCTCAAATCTGGGCTGATATGTGGCAAAAACAAGTAGCACTTGGATGCATACCTTACTACATGTTTGTGACAAGAGATACTGGGGCACAGCACTACTTTGGTGTACCATTGGTGCGAGCCCAAGAAATCTTCAGAGATGCATATCAAAAGGTCAGCGGCTTGGCAAGAACTGTCCGTGGACCAAGCATGTCTGCAAATCCAGGCAAAATACAAGTACTTGGAACAGTCGACATAGGAAAGAAAAAAGCTATAGTGATGCGCTTTTTGCAGGGAAGGAATCCAAAATGGGTACAAAGGCCGTTTCTAGCAAAATATGACAAAAAGGCAATCTGGATTGATGAGCTAAAACCATTTTCCGACAAAAAATTCTTTTACGAAGACGAGCTTGAAAAAATTCTGAGGAAATCCAAAAAAACTACCGTCAATACACCCACAAGGAATCAGCAAAAACAACCATTGGTTCTGGTCGCAACCAAAAATACTGAAATTATAGAAAAAAGCTTGCAAAAATGGCGTATTGGTAGAAAAAATTTTCCTTAGGAAAATCCGAGGAGTAAAATGTCGCAAGTATTATCAAAAAATGATGGAAAAGTTCTTTCAAATTTTGGTAAATATCAGCTAAAAGAAGAGCTCATCTTAGAATTGCCAAACAATGCCATTACGATTCGTAATCTGGGAAATGGCAGACTTTTGTACATGCGCAATTCACAAAATAAGATCATAAAAAAGTTGATTCAGGCCAAATCCAAAACTTCACAAATTGAATTGGCGCCAGTACTGCCAGTCCATGTACCATCTTACAAAACGGATTTTTTCTTTATGCGGTTTGAAGAAACACTCTATATTGAAGAAGATTCTTCAATAGAAACAACACTTGCCTTTCCTGTCGAGATAGGCCTCTTCCTAATATGTCAAGACAAAGCAAACGGCTTTGATTTTTTTAACTGCGATCCTTCTGACTCACATTTTGGCTTGTACGGCACCCCTGAAGATGGTAAGCTCTGCAAGTATGAAACTATTTCACTGGTTGACAAACGTATTTTACCACAACCATTCATACACGCACGATTCAAATTGAAAATTGTAAATGAATTAGAGGAATCTGTACGAGTGGGGAAAATCGTATTTCCAGTAACAGATCATGATCTCTACTACCGCGAAAATCAAGTGATGATAGATGGACTTGAGGCCACCATAAAAAACAGAGTAGGTTTACACATAATAGAGACAGTGCAAAAGCCGGCTGTGAAGCAAACAGGGTGGAATCTTGCGCCCCGCGACACAGAAAAAACAGATTACAAATTTTCAATGGAAAGAGGTTTTGACTAGTGGTCTTTGAGATTTTTTCAAATACCTCAACTGTAAATTTGCTTGGCAACCAAGTCTCGGTAGCCTCACTGCTCATAGGTGTGATAATAATGGTAGTGGGCGTCATAATTGCAAGAATAGTCAGCGTGTTCTTCAAAAGATATCTTGCAGCGAATCTTCCAGTTAACACAGCAATAAATCTGCACAAGATAATCTACTACGGAATAATCATCGTCACTTTGCTTGCAGTTGTCACCAGTCAGGGAATTGATCTGAGTGGGTTAATGGTGGCAGGAGGAATTTTTGGTATAATAATTGGATTTGCCACCCAGTCGGTAGTTTCCAATCTGTTTTCTGGCATCTTTTTGATGTTCGATAGGCCGGCAAAAACAGGTGATCTTATTGAGATTCCTCAAAGCAAGATATACGGTAAATTAATGGACATCACCATATTTTCAACAAGAATAAAGCTTTTTGATGGCTCTATAATGCGGGTTCCAAATGAAAAGGTCTTCACATCGGAAATAAGAAATGTCTCGGGCAGCGAGGTTCGAAGGCTTGAGGTGGTCTTGGGTATAGCATACAAAGAAGACATCGACAGAGCAATTTCAGTCATAAAAAAAGCAGTGTCCCGACTTGCGTATGTTTTACGTGAACCAGAGCCCACAGTATGGACAGAACAACTGGCAGATTCAAGTGTCAACCTTAAGGTTCTGATTTGGATACCTCGTGATGAATGGGATAATGTAGGCCCTATTTTATTAAAAGAAATCAAAAGGGACATTGATGACGCAGGAATAGAGATTCCGTTTCCGCAAAGGGTTGTGCATTATGTGGAAAAGACAAAGTCTACAGATTCGTAGGTGGGCAAATGCAAGATCTGGAAAAAAACAAGCATGAAAATCATACTACTTCAAAATTGTTCGTCTTGATAAACTGTATCGATGACAAGGTAAAAACAACTATCGAAGAGTTAAGACGCGTAGCTCATGTCTTGGAAACAAAACAAATTGACGGCCCATACGATATCATAGTTACGATCCAGTCTACTTCCAATGAAGAATTAAAAAAAACACTTCATAAAATTCGTCAGCTGCAAACAGTTAGACACACACTCACACTTCGTTCCAGCTCTGATGATGGTGTTTTAGGGTGAACTAATGTGGATTATTTTTCAAGTTTGTTTGGCGCGTCTAGTCGGAATCAGTTGGCATGTGAGTTTTTGCCTTTGTTAGTGCAATGGTTGTAATTATGACTGAGCTGAGTATTATCACAAAAACAATCTGTGGGTAGGATTCTGCATTTTGCAAACCCATCGTAAGGGGGATCGTAGCTACTACTGCTGCTGCAAGGCCGCGTGGAATCATTGCCGCAGTTACCTTGTTGTCAAACACACTGAATCTCTTGAGCGAGATTCTGACTATGCCAATTCTTGTAAGATAAATCAGCATTGTCCCGACTATGCCAAAGAAAATGAATTCGAGGCTGCCAATGGTTGCAAGCAAGCCGACAAAAACGAAAAAGAATGATCTAACCAAGAAAGTAAGCTGGTTGTGAGTGGGATCGTCAACGGAAATTTCTGGCACCTTGAATCTCAGATAGCGTGAAATTAGCTGTTTATTGCCAAGCATTAGACCGAAGATGAGTGGTGCCAATGCCCCCGTTCCACCTAACGATTTTTCTATGAAAAATATCACAAATAGAATGCCAATCGTAAGCATGTACGAGTGTTGTGCGTTTTGAAGCTTGGTGGTAACATATGCCCACGGAATGCCTATTCCAAATCCCAAGACAAGTCCTACCACAACAGATTTTCCAAATGAATATACAGCATGGTTAGGATCGAAATGGCCTGAGATGAGCATCTCGATTAGCACGAATGCGATGATGGTGACAAGAATGTCTGTTATTGCAGATTCTAAACTGAGCATTGACTTTGTTTGATCGGATATGGGAAGTCTTCTTACCAACCCAAAAACAATTATGGAGCTGCTTCCACCAACTATGGTTCCAAGCAAAACACTTTCTACCAAACCCCATCCGAGGCCGTAGAGTGCAACCAGAGCAACACTAATCACAGATGTGACAAAGCCGGCAACAGAAAGAAACAACGCGTAATGTGCCGTCTTTATAACGGTACGAATATCCAAGTTGATGCCACCATCAAACATGATCAAAATCAAAGCTACTGCCGCAAAATACGGTACAATCTCTATTACCGTATCTGTTGATACTATACCAAGTATGGGGCCAATTATGACGCCAAGCACCATTAAAAACGCAATGTCTGGAATACCGGTTCTTTTGAAGAAGGATTCACCAGCAACGCCTAGAAAAATTACGATAGCTCCTGCCAAAAGCAGTACGGGGACAGACATCATCTCGCCAATTATGGGGTTGAATTGTGGAATGAAATCTTGGAAGCCGGAAAATGTCTCTCTTATAATCTCAGGCAAGCTCAACGAATCATGATTCATAAAAATTCTAATTTTGTATTGGTTAATAATTTGAGATGATATTTAACGCAATGCAGAATCTACCATAAGTGCGATAAACAAGACTGCAAGGTAGGGGCTTGAGAACTTGAAGAGCATCCAAGAAGCTTTTTCGGATGGCTTTGCAATTACCCAAAATGACAGAGCAAGCATCAGGGCACCTGAAGCAATAGCTGTGTACAAATAGATCTGGCGCATCACCGGTTCCTGTCCATCAACGGTCAAAAAGAATGGCACCACCGAAAATAAGACCATCACAAGTGTGGAGCCCGCAATGATTCTGGCAGATGTCTTTTCAGACTGGACTGCGGTAAGCATTGGCACATTTACTTTGTTGTAATCGTCCTTAAAGTGCAGAGTTAGCGCCCATATGTGCATTGGGATCCAGATGAATACGAGGCCTGCCATGACGAGGCCAAAATCCCACAATCCTTGCAAGGTAACCGATGCATAACCAATCATGACTGGTGCGCCACCACAGAATCCGCCAAGTATGATGTTTGCCCTGCTTTTTCTCTTAAGAGTGAGCGAATACACGACGATGTTGTTTACCAGTCCAAATGCCATGAAGATGCCTGCCCATATTCCATTCCAGAATCCTGCAGTATAAGAGATGGCAAAGGCGCAGGTCATTGAAATTGCAGCTAAAACAAGGCCAAAATCTCTTGCCTTTTCGGGGGGAGAGATTCTTCCACTTGGGATGGGACGACTCTTTGTTCGCTCCATTATTGCGTCGATGTCTCTGTCATGATAGTTTGTCAGTGTGTTTGCAGATGCAGAACCTGCAGCTACTCCTAACAGCATTAGTGCCCATGTTGCTGGCGAAACAGAAACATCATACACATTGGATGCGGTAATTGCTGCAGCAAAGGCAGTAAATACAAGAAGATACCAGATCTTGGGTTTGGTAAGCTCATAGTAGGTTTTGATTTTTGAGCCTGTCTGTGCCTTTTGCATCATTTTTTCCCTTCTTCATCAAAACAAACATCGAAAATTAAATGTAACATGTGGATCAAGCTTGGTGGTTATAAGGCATGGTCTTTGTACGCCTCTTCATCTCAATGAAGCTCTCCGATGCCAAAACACCCTGAATTCTACCAATTCCTTCTGCTATGAGCTTGTGCATTTCTGCAAGGTTCATGGCGTACATTGTAACAATTATGTCAAATCTGCCAGTGACCTCGGAGATCTCGCGGACACCTTTTATCTTGAAGAGCTCTTCGATGATGCTGTCTCTGTATTTTGAATCCATGTTGATGCCAGTGAGTGCCTTTACCCCATATCCAAGCTCTTTGTCATTTACAACTATGGTGAACCGTTCGATCAACTTTCTTTTTGTGAGTCTTTTGATTCTGCTGTATACCACAGAAGGATTTACTTTGATTTTTTCTGAAAGTCTTGGAATCGAAATTGATGCATCTTCACTCAGCTCAGATAATATGGTAAGATCCAGATCATCAATTTTTGCCGTCTAAAACACCTGTCATGTCCAATTCTTTCGGGTTTTATAAGCTTACGATCAAAAAATTGTAAAAGATGCACTAGATTTTTCCTTTCTTGTATAGCATCTCAGCTAAAAGGACTGCGCCTTTTGCGGAACCCATTTTTTTGTTGTGCGAGAAAAGAACGTACTTGATGCCATTGTCAAATATTGTGTCTTCTTCGAGTCTGCCAATGGATGTGGTCATGCCATCGTTGAGTTCTCTGTCGATTCTTGGTTGTGGTCTTGTGGGATCTTGGTGCACCACAAGGTAATCTTTTGGTGCCGATGGTAGACCCTGCACGCTGATGTTGTGTGAAAATTCCTCGATGGTGTTTTTTACTTGGTCTACTTTGGCCGGCTTGGCAGTCTCTACAAACACCGACTCGGTATGTCCGTCAATTACCGGCACGCGCGTACATGTGCAGCTTACCTTGATGTCTGCTGGCTCTATCTTGCCGTCTTTGAGTTTGCCCAGGATTTTTGCCGTCTCTATTCTGACTTTGTTTTCCTCTTTTGGAATGTAGGGGATGAGGTTGTCTGTTACATCTAGTGCCGAAACTCCAGGCGACCTGCCTGCACCGGATATTGCTTGCATCGAAGTCATGATGACTCGTTTTGCTCCAAAGTTCTCATAGAGTGGCTTCATTGTTATTGCAAGCCCAGTCGTAGTACAGTTTGGAAGCGGAAGAACAAAACCTTTCCAATTACGCTTCTTTTTTTGAGTCTCTACAAGCTCTAAATGGTCATCGTTTATGCCCGGAATCAGGATCGGCACATCATCATCATATCTGTAGGCAGATGAAGTACTAATTACTGGAACTTCTTTTGCAAACTTGGACTCTATCTCCCTTGCAGCATCTGACTCTACTGCAGAAAATACCAAGTCAAGCTCGGACGTTTTTACTTGGTCTATTGAAACCACCATCATATCTCTGGCGTATTTGGGCACATCCCCTCCTACCTGCCACTTGACTATGCCGGAGTTGGGATCGCGTATGGCTTCGATGTACTTTTTGCCTGCCGACCTTTCTGAGGCTGCAAGCTGAGTCACCTCAAACCATGGGTGGTTTTCAAGTGAGACTAGGAATTCTTGGCCTACTGCGCCCGTTGCACCCAATATGGCTACGCGTTTCTTCACAAGGGAAGTTTTTGTGCGTTCAATTAATAATCCTTAGCCCAAAAGGTTCTGTGAGTTTTGTGTAATTGACGGGAAACCCAAAAAAGAGCTTACAAGTTATGTCAAGGTCAGCATCATTTACAAAAAACATGTTAAATAATTACACTCAATACCTGCACAATTTGCCACTCAAATCCATCAAACAGCCATTCACGCCCAACACAGAACCGCCCAAAAACGTAACAACTAAACCCACGTTTGCTTTTTTGAGTGTGTGAAGTTTGCCAAAAACATAGCAGCACACGTACCGGTGCCACACGGCGGCTTGTATTCTATTAAAAACCCTACTGCCAAAATCATAGATTTCAGCTCAAACATCAACCCGCTTGGATGTCCAAAATCGGTAAAAAAACTGGATTGGACTTCAAAAATTCCGATCTATCCAGATCACACATCACTTGAGTTAAAAATTCAACTTGCAAAATACCTCAAGGTGCGCATTGAAAATCTGGTTGTGGGAAATGGTGCAACTGAGATAATCTATGATTTCTGCAGAGCCACAATCACAAAAAATACACCAGTTCTCATTGCAATTCCAACATTTGGTGAATATGAAGCAGCATCTCGTCTCTGCAACGCAAAGCTACGATTTTTTAAAACTATGAATCTTGAAGAAGATCTGGTAGATTTTATAAAAAAAATACCAAAAAAAGGAGTTGTGTTTATCTGCAATCCGAACAACCCCACTGGAACATTGATGAGAAAAAACTCTCTACTCAAAATAGTAAAGTATGCGAAAGCAAAAGGTACACTCGTTTTCGTTGATGAGTGTTTCATGGAACTATCACGGCTTCCAGATCAATCAGTCATAGAGTGGACATCAAAATTGGAAAACCTCTTTGTTCTAAGGTCACTGACGAAATCTTTTGGCCTTGCAGGATTAAGAATAGGATACGGAGTAGGGAACAAAAAATTTGTTGCAATACTAAATAAAATTAAGATACCATGGAGCGTGAGCTGGCCTGCCCAGCAAGCCGCAATCTCAGCACTGGCGGACAGATCCTTTCTTGTAAAAACTCAAAAACTGATCAGAACCGAGTCTGACTTTCTTAGAAAGTCGATTTCAAAGCTTAGTGGTCTGTCCTGCCTTGAGACTGCAACTAACTTTATGCTGATTAAAACAAAGTGGGACTCACGACGCTTGCAAAGAAAATTACTCAAAAAAAACATCTTGGTGCGTGACTGCAGTACATTTAGGGGTCTTGGAAAAAACTACATCAGAATAGCAGTCAGGACACATAAAGAAAATCTAAAACTGCTCCAAGCTCTGGAGGCAATCACTTGATGGGCACTCTGATGATCCAGGGAACATCATCTGGTGTGGGAAAGACCACACTTGTGACTGCACTGTGCAGAATTTTTTCGGATGCAGGATACTCTGTAGCACCCTTCAAATCGCAAAATATGTCAAATTATTCATACAAAGAAAATGGGTTTGAGATATCTCAGGCCCAGGCAATTCAGGCAACTGCTGCAAGGGCGGATATATCACCGCACATGAATCCGATCTTACTTAAACCGCTTGGAAACTATCGCAGCACCGTAGTAATTCAAGGCAAGAAATACAAAAACATGACTGCAAATAATTATTACAAAAAATTTGCACTCACCAAAGGACTCAAGCTTGCCTTAGAATCACTACAGATTCTAAAGAAAAGATACGACTTTGTCATAATTGAGGGAGCAGGCTCGCCGGCTGAAATCAACTTACAAAAATATGATATTGCAAACATGCTTCTTGCACAAAAAACACGCTCACCGGTGCTT
This sequence comes from Nitrososphaera sp., assembly GCA_039938575.1. GTDB lineage: Archaea > Thermoproteota > Nitrososphaeria > Nitrososphaerales > Nitrosopumilaceae > Nitrosotenuis. Next base: position 40,024 of record JBDUUJ010000063.1, read on the forward strand.
CTTGTGTCAGATATAGAAAAGGGCGGATCTTTTGCAAGCATAGTTGGGACGATGTCGCTTTTACCAGCAGATCACCGCAGGCTGGTCAAGGGCTTTATCATAAACAAATTCAGAGGCGACATCAAAATTCTCAAACCCAGTTTCTCAAAGCTTAAACAAATAACATCTAAATCGGTTTTCGGTGTAATTCCATTGGTTGGACTGGACTTGCCAAATGAAGATTCTCTTGATAGCAAGATTCATCTCTTCAAAAAAGAAAACAAAAGAAAATTAGAATACGAAATAGACAAGCTTGCAAAAACAGTCAAAGCAAACCTTGATGTAAAGAAAATAGAGAGGTTGCTAAATTGATTTTAGTTCCGATTTTGATCGCAGTGGGGGCATTGGCACTTGACTTTGCGTTTGGCGATCCGAAAAACAAACTCCATCCAACCGCCTGGGTAGGGAAGGTTGTGGCGTGGCTTGTTCCCATTGTTAAATCGTCTGACCCTGTAAAAGAAAAACTAGGTGGTGTTTTTGTCACGCTGACGGTGACAGCTTTAGTCATGGCTTTGCTGCTCTCATTTACAATTTTTGCAAAATTACAAACAAACACAATTTACATCATAACTACCATATTGATTGGCGCATTGTTACTCAAAACTACAATTGCAATCAAAGGACTGCAAAAACACGGTGAGCTTGTAATAAAATCGCTTTCAGAAAATAACTTGGATGAAGCACGAGCAAGACTGTCTTTGCTAGTCAAGCGAAACACAAAGGATCTTGATAAGAATCACATAGTCTCTGGAGTTCTTGAAAGTACGAGTGAAAACATAGTTGATGGTATAACTGGACCGTTATTCTATTATGGCCTTTTCGGGCTTGTTGGCGCATTTGTGTATCGTACAGTAAACACAATAGATTCAATGGTGGGATACAAAAATACCTTATTTGCAAACGTGGGGTGGTTTGGCGCAAACTGTGACAAGGTGTTAAACTACGTGCCGGCAAGAATTACTGCATGTGTCATCGTACTTGCAGCTTTTCTGATTGGAGCAGACTGGAAAAATTCGTTGCAAACTATGAAGCGTGATGGAAGAAAAACAGCCAGCCCTAATGCGGGGTATCCTATGGCTGCAATGGCAGGCGCTCTACAAACAAAATTTGAAAAAATCGATCATTATGTTCTGGGCACTGGAACAACTCAGCTGGACGTACATCACTTTAGATCGGCGATCTTGCTAATGAAAGTAACATGCATTCTGTTTTGTGCACTGGTGACAATACCATTGACAGCGCTACTTTACTATCTTGGGTGGTGGCTGCATGTTTAGACAAGCAGTGTCTGTATTTTCTTTTCTTACCATAATTCCAGCAGGAAGCTCCGATCTTCGTAGCGTTGCACGACACATGTACCTGTTTCCGGTGATTGGAGCCGCAATAGGACTCATGATCGGCTCTGCTGGATATGGGCTTTCATTGTTTTTGGACCCACTCATTGTCGGCCTTGTCGTCACTGCAGGCCTCGTCTTGATTACCGGAATTCACCACACGGATGGTCTGTCTGACTTTGCGGACGGGTTGATGGTTCGTGGTACAAAAGAAAAAAAACTCCAAGTGATGCGTGATCCATCGGTTGGGTCGGCAGGCATAGTTGCAATAATTTTGTATGTGGCAGCCGCAATAATCGCACTGTCTTTGCTCAAGGGATTTGGGCTGTTTTACGCGATCTTGGCAGGCGAAATAATTGCCAAGTTCTCCATGGTACTCATAACCAGCATTGGGCCTTCTGCATGGGAGGGCTCAAACACACCTTTTGTGGATTCGATGAAAGACAGAAAAAAACTGGCAATTGCAGCCACCATCACAATAGGATTACTTGCAGTTTTACAAAATAATGCGGCTTTTGTGGCACTAGGAATAGGAGTAGTTCTGAGTATAATAATTGCAATGATTTCAAGGCGAAGCTTTGGTGGAGTATCAGGTGACGTAATGGGTGCTGCAAATGAGATCACCAGAGTTTCCACATTTCTCGTATTTGCATCTGTATGATTGGACTTGTGATGGCAGGAGGCAGAGGAACGAGGATGAATCTGCCAGGAGAAAAACTTCTTTTAGAATATAAAAAACCGATAATTCTGCATGTCCTGGATGCCTTGCGCGACTCTGAATGCTTCTCAAAAGTAATTGCTGCAACAAGCAAACACTCGCCACGAACAAACGAGCTTTTGCTGTACGAGGGAATAGACACCATCCAAACAAACGGGGATGGTTACGTCTCTGATCTAAAGTCAGCTCTGTCCAAGCTTGACGATCAAGTTTTTGTTGTATCTGGTGATCTTCCACTGCTTGACGCAAAGACGGTAAAGGAGCTGGTCTTAAGGCACAAAAAAGACGCAGCTTGGCATAGCTTTGTTTTGACAAAAAAATTCCTTGATCTACTAAACATCAAACTAGAGTTTGCTGTAAATTTTGATGGCAAAGAATGTTACTACAGCGGAATCTCCATTGTTGATCCGCAAAGAATCTCCGACAATGAAATTCAGGAAACACTTAGCATTTTCGATGACGAAAAAATTGCAGTCAACATAAACACAAAAGAAGACTACGAATCACTCAAGAATTCCTGAAACTGTGCCAAATATCTTTGCTACAGAACCTGTCGGCTCTGCGATTACGTTGCCGCATGATTTACACGTAACAGTTGTGGTGACGTGTGAATACAGAATGTTTTCGGCGCTGCATTCTTTGCATTGCACCTTTTGGAACTTGCTTTTTGGTTTTGGGACAAGGATGTGATTTTTCTTCATTATGCTACCAACTCTAGCTTTCTGAGCCTAATTCCTCTTTTATTTGATTTCTTTTTGCACTGAGGACATGTGAAGATCAAAGTCTGTTTTTTAGTAGTCTTTGCAGGCTTGGCCAACTTGGGGAATTTTTGCCCACCGTACCCCTTTTTGTCTTCTTCGTGTCTTCGCTCACCAATTGCAGAACCCCTTCTTTTTCCGGCCTTGTAGAGGGCAACCTTCTGTAGGGTGTGAGTTTTGCATTTTGGACAATACCTGTTCATTTCTTTGGGTACGTTCATAGAATGCAGCTCTCAAGATGGTAATTTAAAACATGCAGCTCTAATGTAAATAAGGTCGCTTTGCAAACTCATTTTGTGCCTTCAAAGCTTGACGCTATGATTTCACAGCTGAGTGCAGTGGCAATGGGTGACAAAAAGGCAGACATGGTTCTAAAAAACTGCAGACTGGTCAACGTATACACTAAGGAAATAATTCCAAATACTCAAGTTGCTATCACAAAAGACAGAATTGCGTACGTGGGAGCAGATGCCTCACATACGGTAGGAACAACTACGGCAATAATCGATCTTGAAGGAAAATATCTTACTCCCTCATTTGCTGATCCACATATCCACATAGATCAGTTCGTGTTACCTTCGGAGCTTGCAAAATATTCACTACTTTATGGCACAACTGCATTATTTTCCGATCCAATTGATATTGTCAGCGCTTGTGGTTATGCAGGTTTTAAAGAGTTTCTAAGGGTATCAAGTGGATTACCAATTAGGATATTTTCTGTAGTGCCGGGAGGCCTCCCAGTAGATCCAAAATTCAGTCACGCAAAGTCGCTGTCACTCTCGCAACAAAAATCCGCAATAAATCTTGACGGTGTGGTAGGACTAGGTGAAGTTTTCTCATGGACCAAAGTCACTACGCGTCATAGTGATACTATGAAGGCAATCTCACAGATGCTGCAAAACAATTGCATCATAAATGGACATACTGCTGGTGCATCCGACAAAAAACTAAATGCGTACATATCAGCTGGCATTCTTTCTTGTCATGAACCAATTGATTATGATCAAGTGATGGAAAGGCTCAGACTCGGCATGTGGGTGATGATGAGAGAAGGCTCGATTCGTCGTGACCTCAGAAACATGATACCGCAAATTCTTTTGAACAAACCATACATAGGAAGACTCATGTTTTGCTCAGATGGATTGGATCCAGTAGAGATAACAAGGTACGGCCACATTGATCACTGCGTAAGAGAAGCAATACGCTTGGGTATGGACGCAGTGGATGCAATTTCTGTGGCATCGAAGAATTGTTTTGATTATTACAATATGGGAAAGGATCTTGGCGGTATCGCACCAGGCAAGCTTGCAGACATGCTGGTAGTTGATAACTTGGAGCAAATCAAGCCTAGAAAGGTCTTCGTAGGTGGACAACTTGTGGTCTCCAATGGAAGCGTGGTGACAAAAATTCGCAAACCAACTCTGCCAAGCTGGATAAAGAATACAGTAAAACCTGCAAAGAAATTTGACGAAAAAGACTTTGCAATAAAGAGTAAAAAATCTACAGTAGTTGCAAATGTAATTGAGATGGAAAGTGAGATAATAACTAAACATACCACATTTGAGTTAGCTACGAAAGATGGCAATGTCGTTGCATCGTTAGACGGCGATGTCTGGAAGGTGGCAGCAATTGAGAGGACTACCGGCTCAAGAAGGCAGGCGGTGGGATTTTTAAAGAATTTTGGTGCAAATGTGGGTGCTTTTGCATCTACGTGGAGCTTTCATGAAAACGACATGATCGTAATTGGCTCCAATGAAAAAGACATGGCTGCAGCAGCAAACCACCTTGCAAAGTCACAGGGAGGCATCGTCATAGTGAGAGACGGTAAGGTGCTTGCTTTTTTGCCACTACGGATTGGCGGCATCATATCTGAGGAGAAATTTGATGATGTACTGCAAAAATTTGTCGCATTAAATTCAACGCTTGTTGATAATGGTTGCAAATTCCAAAGACCCCATCTAATACCGCTGTTCTTGCCGTTTCTTGCATTGCCTTCGATTAGGATACTATCGAAAGGGATTGTAGATGTAAAGAAAAGATCGATAGTTCCCGCCCTAGCAAACTTTTAAAGACGGGTCAAGAAGAGCTCTTTCGTTAACCATGGCATCAATTCAGCAAACACCAAGCGGGCCAGTACTAGTTTTAAAGGAAAGCGCATTGCAACAAAAGGGCAGAGACGCGCAAAAAAACAACATAATGGCAGCCAAACTTGTAGCCGATCTGGTGCGAACAAGTCTTGGACCAAGGGGACTGGACAAGATGCTGGTTGATTCTATTGGTGATGTTACAATTACAAATGACGGTGCTACCATCCTCAAGGAAATCGACGTACAACACCCTGCAGCAAAAATGATGGTGGAGATCTCAAAGACTCTGGACAATGAAGTAGGGGACGGCACAACGTCCTCTGTGGTATTTGCAGGAGCGCTTTTGGAAAAAGCAGAAGAGCTGTTGGCAAAAGATGTACATTCTTCAGTAATTGTTGAAGGTTATCAGGCAGCTCAAGAAAAGGTAATGGAACTGTTGTCACAGCTTGCAAAAAAAATAGAACCAACAGACGAAGAATCTCTTTTAAACATTGCAACTACCAGCATGCAGTCAAAACTAATCTCAGAAGACAGCGGCACACTCTCAAAACTAGTCGTCGATGCAGTCTTACGTGTAGCTGAAAAGAAAGGAGAAAAACACGTAGTTGATCTTGACAACATCAAAGTGGAAAAAAAGGCGGGAGGTTCAATACAATCTACAGAATTAGTCAAAGGGATCATACTTGACAAAGAAGTTGTACACAGCGGGATGCCAACAAAGATAGAAAAAGCAAAGATTGCACTATTAAACGCCGCACTAGAAGTCGAAAAGACAGAAATGAGTGCGGAAATCAGAATCACAGATCCGACACAAATGCAGATGTTTTTGGAAGAAGAAAACAGAATGCTCAAATCCATGGTGGACAAACTTCACCGAATCGGTGCAAACGTGCTTATTTGTCAAAAAGGAATTGACGACATAGCACAGCATTATTTGGCAAAATATGGAATACTTGCAGTCAGACGCGTAAAGGAAAGCGATATGACCAAGCTTGCAAAGGCAACTGGCGGCCGCATCACAACAAACCTTGATGATATCACAGAGCATGACCTAGGACACGCAGAACTTGTCCACCAAAAGAAAGTAGAGTCAGATAAATGGGTCTTCATTGAAGGATGTAAAAATCCAAAATCTGTCTCAATTTTGGTGCGCGGAGGCTCACAAAGGGTAGTCGACGAAGTAGATAGATCACTTCATGATGCGTTGATGGTTGTCAAAGACGTCATAGAAAAACCCGCAATTGTCGCAGGTGGAGGGGCCCCAGAGGCGTACTTGGCGTCCCAGCTAAAGGACTGGTCTGACAACTTTGAGGGACGAGAACAGCTTGCAATAAGAAAGTATGCTGAGGCATTAGAGGTAATACCACTCACAATTGCAGAAAACGCCGGAATGGATCCAATTGACACTATGGCAAACCTCAGGGCAAGGCAGAGTAACGGAAGAAAATGGGCCGGAATCAACGCAAAGGAGGGCAAGATCGACGACATGCTCACACTAAACATAGTGGAACCTGTGGCAGTAAAAGAACAGATAGCAAAATCTGCGACAGAGGCGGCATGCATGATTCTCAGAATAGATGACGTAATTGCAATCTCTGGCGCACCAGGCGGCGGACCTAAAAAGCAATAACTAGGTTCTGTGTAATTGACGGGTGCTACACAACAACCAACTTGCTTCCATCGACTATACCATCAGTCGAATATGAAGCAGAACCCAGAATCACTACAAACATATCTTTTCATTAGATTTTTTTGTACAGAATAGGCATTGATCTTGGTGGCACAAAGATAGAAGGAATCTGTCTTGATGAGAATTTTCAAACTCTAAAAAGAAAGCGAATTGCCACAAATCAACAAAACGGCTACCACCATATTGTAAGGTCGATTGTGTCTTTGGTAGAGGAGCTTTCAACAGGTGTCTCTGAGTACAAAATCGGCATTTGTACACCTGGCGTGATCTCAAAAAAGAGTGGTCTTGTCAAGAATAGTAACACACAATGTCTCATAGGAATGCCGCTAAAAGAAGATCTACAAAAATCACTTAATCACAAAATCGCAATGGACAATGACGCAAACTGTTTTGCTATGGCCGAAGCTACAATGGGTGCTGCCACGGCATACGACGTAGTATTTGGAGTCATAATGGGAACAGGTGTCGGCGGTGGCATAGTTATTAAAGGAAAGCCTCACAGGGGCCGAACATACATTGCAGGTGAGTGGGGCCACCATACGTTACATCGAAACGGCAACAAGTGTTATTGCGGCAAACTTGGCTGCGTTGAGACCTACATAAGCGGACCTGCACTTGAGAGAAGGTGGAGCGAATTAACCGGGAGGTCGGAGCCGCTTTCTGATATAGTAAAGAATCTTGACTCTGTTGCTGCGCAGCAATGGAAGCGCGAATTTCTGGACAATTTCGGAGTGGGACTTGCAAATGTCATCGACATCTTGGATCCGGATGCAATAGTTCTTGGTGGTGGAGTGTCAAACATAGATTTTCTTTACACTGAAGGACGAAACGCAGTATATCAAAACGTCTTTAGCGATCTGGTCGATACTCCGATTTTGAAAAACAAGCTTGGTGACTCTGGTGGAGTTTTCGGCGCAGCCCTACTTGATTAAAAAAGTAGCAAATGTCTAACTACTCGGTATCGGGATGAGACTACATAACATGCAGTACATCAAAAACATTCTAGGGTAAAAAACACACATTGTTCAAGGTCGAATATGCAGTGCCAAAACCACAGCCGGTAAAACGATTCCAGAGAAATGTTGATTCAATGTAGGCTGACACCTTCCAGTTCCGTATTTTGGGCACGGGAAAGGTGTACGTAACGGGATTTACAGACGACCGTTCCAGGTACCGCATAATATCCAAGGTATACATGCAAAGCAACAAAGAATCAGTCAACGCCTTACACCATGCGCTCAAAGGAGGATGCCAAAACAGATCTATCTGGATAACGGAAAACAGTTTACCGCAAGAGTTCAAGGCCGAGCTTGCCAGGCATCACATCAGGCCAATCTACGGCAGGCCATACCAAGGGGAAGAGGCAAGATCGAAAGGTACCACAGCATACTGTGGCAGGAGATGATGTCACAGACAAGGTTCAGATCACTTTCGCATTTCAGAAGGGAGATGAGAAAGTTTGAGAGGAGATACAACTAGAGAAAGAACCAGACACTGGGATGGAAGACGCCAGCATCCATATACTATAACAAGAGATATCATGACAAAAGACACTAGTAAAACCGGACACTATTTCTGATAACAAAACCGTACATTGATTTTGTTTTTTTAAAAATTTTCATATGCGTAAAATACCATGGATTTTGCCTCTTTTAACAAATTGGAACACCTCCGAACAATATTGTCACGTGTGTCAGCTGGCTGCTCTCTATCTAAGAGGCGACCAAATTCCGGGTTGTCTCTAAGTTTTTTGTATTCTTTTTCGTACCAGATGAGGAAGTTTATTGCATCGATATTGCCGGTCTTTTTTGCTTTAACTTTGAATTTCTCTAATCCAATTCGTTCAATATTGCAGCCGAATTTTATGTTGTACTCATCTAAAAGATGAGAAAAAACATCATGAATTATTCCAAGAAAACCATTTAATTCAAAACCAAGCTTTTCATCATGTGATTTTTCCATTCTTGCAAGCATGTTTTCAGCTTCAGAAATCTTTCTTGCAGCTGTCACAAACTAATTCTTTTTTTAAATCATAAATTGGTTGTCTTTTTTGATGGTTAACTGAGTTTTGCTAGCTCCAGATCTATTTTGGCTTTTTCCAATGCTTTTTTTGCATCTTCATAGGCTTTTGCCTTGACTGCATTGGTTCTGTCTGCATTGTATGCTTTATCTGCAGCTCTCAATGCTGCCTTTGCAGAATCAACGGCAGTTTTGGCATCTTTTATCTTCTGTGCTTTTGCAGAATTTGCAGAATCAACTGCAGCTTTGCCTTTTGGTTCTTTTAATTTTATTTCCTTTGTTGCTGGCTGGAGAGCTTTCTTCTTTACATCCAACTCTTTTTTCTTTTTTTCTTTTTCTTGAGTTTGGAGTAATTTTTCTCTTTCAGCGGCTTTTTTTCGTGCTTCACTGTCTTTTGCATATGCCTGTGTGAGCTGAGTCAGCAGTATTGTACACGCAAATATTGCAAACAAAACCAAAAATGAATGGTTTATCCGTCTTTGTAAATAGTCAGGCCTGCTTACCATGTGGTGTATTCTCAAGAATTTTCTATATGCATCTGTTTTTTCGTTTTAAACAACCACGTGATTTACTGTGGTTCTATAAAAATAGAATGCCCCTCTTTTGTGAGGAAAAACAGACGCTGATCAGAACATGTTGTACGGTATGATTTGTTGGATAAACTTGATTACAAACTATTTTTCAAACAAATTATGTTTAGATATATTTTCACAGGTAAAGTTTTACCAGAGAGGGTTGATTTTTCACTCACACCTCATCAAATTGAAGCTATAACTAATACTGGACAAAAATTTAAAATTAGTATCTCAATTCAAAAATCCCAAATATTTCTTGAAGTAAATTCCGAGAATGTCATTGATGACATATTTACACTAAGAAACACAATCGTGGATTTTGTACGACAGTACACAGATATCTTTGGATATTTACATGGATATGCCTATGATTTGGAAATAACTTCGTTGATATTTCCAGATAATGAGCATCTAATTTTTGGTGTTTCAATAACAGAGATAGAGAAAGATGCTGTAAATAGACCCATACAAGATTTGCAGAAAATATTTGAGATGGAGCAAGATCCTGACAATTTAGCTCTTCGTTTAGCGTTAATGGATCTAAATCTATCCATAAAATATCCGAAAGATACTGGAGTTTTTTGTTATAGGGCTATAGAAAGTATAATGCAGTTTTTCAATAAAGGAAATCCTGAAGATGTGGATGCAAGAAAAAAAGCATGGACTGCTCTATCGGAGAATTTGAGAATATCAAAACCATGGACTGATTTTGTAAAAGACTTTGCACTAAATCCAAGACACGGTTCTCCTAAATTACTAACTGGTGAGGATAGAATCAATATAATGATGCATAGTTGGCAAGTTGTTGACAGATTTCTAATCTTTCTTACTAATGGTAGAAAACAACTTGATTCTTCATATCCTCAATTATGAGGAGTTTATTCTTACAGGGTTATGGTCTTTCAGTTTCAGTCAAAAACACCAGATTGCTCTTCAAGCAAGGTCTATCTCCATTCTCAGAAAAACAAGAACCCTTAGAACTTCCAACAAGCAAATGCAATTTTGACAAAGTCATATTATCCAACATTTTCTCTTTTGTTTAATCCTGAATTTGGTTTTCATACTAGGAATAATCAAAGGAATTTCAGACCGTCAAATGCATCGGATGTAATTAACGGATTATTGAACTACGGATTCAGTATTTTGTATGCAGAAATAGCAAAACAGCTTAATGCACTAGGTCTTGACTGCTTTGTCGGGTTTTATCATAGAAATCATGAATCACATCTGGCTTTGGTCTATGACATGATAGAACCGTTTAGGCATCTTGTGGATAGAAGCGTCTTTGAGATTCAGGATTCCATAGGGAAGCTGGATTATGCATATTCTAGGGATGGAATAGTTGTGTTGTCTGATAACTTGAAGAAAAGATACATCGACTTGTTATCCTCAATATTTGATAGGAAAAGATTGTACAGGGCGCGAACTGGAATTAGGCGATCAGATGGGAATCAGAAAATGGAGGAGATTACTATAATGAAGATGAAATGTGTTGAGCTAAGAAGTCTAATCACGAAATAGAAAATCAATAATCTCGTGAAATTTCTCTCTTGATCTTCGTAATTTCAGGAAAATAGTCAGACCATCTCTGTAAAATTCGCTCAATCGTTTCTGAATTCAGTTTATTATGAATATTTGAAAGAACTCTAATTATAACATTAAATGCTTCTTCGTTGTTATCTGTAGGATAATTCATCATAATATTAACTAAATCGTTAATTCTTTCATCAACAATTTTCCTTACATCATTTGGCAGATCTTTATAATATTCTGCTACACTCCAAAGAATGTCATCCTTATGATCAGTGTTTGAATATAAAAATATGTGATCAGGAGATTTTTGGAATTATTAGAAAGAACGTTTCAGAAAGAAAGGAAATACAAGTTTAAACACGGGGCTAGAATCAGATTTCGGTTGTTTTGGTTTAGTAATGCTAGTGCTTCAGTTGAGATGTAACCCTTGCCTGAAAGTACTATCTTTTCGTATGGCAGATTTGTTATGAACCATTCTTCTTTTTCTTGTGTTTCCGAGAACGGACTAAGACCATTTGTTAGAATTAGCTTACTGTCTTTTAGCTTGACTGAAAATCCATAACCTTTTAGGAATTTTACATTGTAGTGATTCCTCTTTCCTTTGAGTGTCACAGTATTAGATTTTCAAAATTTAGTATTTGAAAAATTTCCAACAAAACATGTTCTGCGACTAGCTCTGATTAGCGTCTATTTTTCCTCACAAAAGAGGGGCATTCCATTTTTACTGTGGTTCTATGGTGGCAGGAGGCTTGCTCGATATTACATAAGAAACCCATGTCACTTCGTCTATTTCATTTGTTATTCGGTTGCTGATCTTTGCAAGTAAATCATGCGGCAGTCGAGTCCAGTCTGCAGTCATGGCATCTATTGACTCCACAACGCGTATCATCACTATGTTTCCATATTTTCTCTCATCGCCTACTACGCCTACTGCTTTGTCGTCTCCCACAGTTGCATATGCCTGCCAGACTTTGTCGTACCAACCAGACTCTTGAAGCTCTTCTTCTACTATTTTGCTTGCAAGTCTTGCTATCTCTAATTTCTTCTCAGTAACTTCTCCAATTACTCTTACTGCAAGGCCGGGGCCTGGGAATGGGTGCCTCATGAGAATTTTTTTTGGAACACCAAGAATGGACGCCACCTTGCGGACTTCGTCTTTGTACAGGTCGCGAAGTGGCTCAAGTACCTGAAGGTGAAGCCAATCTGGAAGGCCGCCAACATTGTGGTGTGTCTTAATTACAGCTGCCGGGCCTTTTGAGACACCACTTTCTATCACATCTGGATAGAGCGTTCCCTGTGCAAGCCACTTGAAGGGACCATTCTTTTGTGCAAACTCTGTAAAGATCCTTACAAATTCTTCTCCGACTATCTTTCTTTTTCTTTCCGGATCTGCTACTCCTTTCAGCTTGTCAAGAAACTGCTTTTTTGCATTAATTGCGGTGAAATTTACCGCAAAGTTGTCCTTGAACATTTTTTCTATCTCGTGCTCTTCATTTAGACGCAAAAGACCGTTATCTACAAAAACACACTTGAGTCTGTTGCCTATTGCTTTGTGGATTAAAAGAGCTGCAACAGTAGAGTCTATCCCACCGCTCACACCACACAGTACGTTGCCGTCGATTTTTGCAATCTCGGACACGGTTCTTTCAACAAAACTCTCCATGGTCCAATCCTGACTTGCCCTGCAAATATTTAGAACAAAATTCTTCAAAATCTGTACTCCGTTTTCCGTATGAACTACTTCTGGATGAAACTGTATTCCATAGATTGACTGTTGCTTGTTTGCAATTGCAGCTGCCTTGGACCGCTCGGTGTGGCCTATTATCTCAAATCCAGATGGAATCCTTTCTGCCTCGTCACCATGGCTCATCCACGCTCTTACTGAATTTCCAATGCCTCCAAGAAGATCGGCCCCATTGTCGATGGTAAGAACAGAGTGGCCGTACTCTTTGTTTGCACGCTTGACTTTGCCTCCAAAATTATCTACTATGAGCTGGTGTCCGTAGCAAATTCCAAGTAAGGGCAGCTTCATTTCAAAGATCTTTGGGTCTGGCCTTGGGGCATCTTTGTTGTAAACGCTTGACGGCCCACCAGAAAATATTATCCCCTTTGGGTTCAGCTCCCTTAATTTTTGAGGCGTAATGTCATATGGAACGAGCTCTGCATACACTGAGAATTCCCTTATGCGCCTGCAAATGAGGTGGCTGTACTGAGAGCCAAAATCCAGTACTATGATTTTGTCCATTGCATCACTTGGAATTCTCTATCATTTTTGATAAGGACCATGTGGCTGTACTGATTATTTCATTTACCCGTTCCTTTTGGCGGTAATTTTTGATTATTATTTCACGGAGGAGTGCGCCGTCCTTGTTTATCAAGCAATCTATTATGGAGCCTTTGTCCAGTTCTCCTTTTTCAAACTCTGCCATGTCTTTTCTTTTCATTTCGCCAATTATTCTCTCAAGGAAAAATGATCTAAATGGGTGCATGTCCTCTCTGAGTGCTATTCCGTCTTCCAATATGATTGAAACCTGCTCTGGTGTGATGCGCGCATTGGCAATCACAGTACCATCTGTATTTTTTCTAAGAGCAATATAGTCCTCTTTTTTTGAAGAATCCTTCAGTGCGGATGCCTTTGTGAAGCTTTGTTGCTTTAAAATGGAATTGATCAAAGCTAGATTCTTTTCCAACATCTCGATCTCTTCTTTGTGTTTTTGAATTTGTGCAGTCAGTCTATCTTTGATTTCAAGTACGTCTTTGATCTGGCTTTCTGAAAACTCCATACATGTTCTGACATGCTCAGAGTATTAAATTCATTCTGGGGAACGAATAAGTCCTTCTAGCTCGCCATAAGTTATTTTCCTAAATCCCCTTATTTGCTTTGAGAGCGTAAAAAGTTCGGCATCAGACATTGGCGCCATCCATTCCAAAAGCATTTTGCCCCAACGCAGTTTTTTCAACTTGACTCTTCTTTCCGATCTTTTTGTGTTAGAGTACCTGCCTATCTTGGCTCCAAAGTCCATCCCAAACAAGAAGATTCTGCTTGCACCAAAGTGACTTGCCAAAAACACACACCTGTCGCCATCAGTAAAGCCACCAAAATTTTCTATTTTGCCAACCTTTGGTGTTTGCGTGGTGCCAAGACAGTTTTTGAAATTCTTTGCAAATCCAAGCTTGAGCATGTTATCGCCATGAGCATGCACCACAAAAATGATGCTGGTTTTACTCAACTTGTCAAGTGTTTCAAGATTGCCGTCAAGATCAGTGACTACTATATGAGGCTTGATGCCGCTTTTGATCAACGCGTCCAGTGCAGTTTCGGCGCAAATCTTGATTGTCTTTTTGTGTCTTTTGAGAACCGGTATGGAGCTTTTTAGTGAGGGGCCTGCACCTATTACAAAAACCGGCCTCCCATTGAGGAGTTTCCTTAACTTTTGCAATGGAAATTGCTTTCTAAGGATCAAATTCAGCAAGACTGCAGATGCAAGATCCGATTTTTTGCTGTAGCCGAACTCCCTTACAATCTGTTCATATTTTGAATTCCAGCCCCTGATTGCCAACTAACTCTGAAATTATCATGGCTTGTCATAAATGATGTGAATGAGAGTTCTGTGTAATTGAGAGGTGATGACCAATGTTTACCATCGGGCGCTACCAAAAAATGAGCTTAACAAGTCATGTCAAGGTTACACCACCTGTAACAAACATGTTAAATAATTACACTCAATATCTACAACACAATTTGCCACTCAAATCCATCAAACAAAAATTCACGCCAAACACAGAACAACTACAAATGATGGAGACCTTCAAAGACATGGTAAATCACTGCATCAGAATCGGCCTTGAGAACAACTGTTCCAGTATGAAAAAACTATCGCTGCTCTCATACCATGCCCTAAAAGACTATCAGATCCAGTCAAAATACAAACTCACTGCCATGGCACAAGCGGCAGGAAGATTAGCTCAGATGAAAAAAGACATCAAAAAAGGCAGAAAGGCAAAATCACCATACGTCAGCAAGCCATATCTTGTATCATGTTATGGATTCAAAATCAACGGCATGTTGCTATCTTTTCCTGTATCAAACAGAGAGTTTGCAAACATTCTGCTAAACAATCATACCACAAAAATCCTCTCAGATAAAACATTGCAACCAAGATCCTTTGTCATCACGCCAACCACACTATCCATCACTGTTAGAAAA
>JBDUUJ010000064.1:0-8226 GCA_039938575.1 Nitrososphaera sp.
ACACTAGGTGAAAAAATCTGGGTGATGGTCAGGCCAAGTGGCACCGAGCCGATTGCTAGAATATACGCCGAGGCCGACTCGCAAGAAAAGCTCGAAGAGTTGATGAAGAAATACCTCGCAAAAGTAACGACCCTTTTACGCGGTTCTGTTAACTTGACGGGTGCTGACCAATGATGTTTGCCATCGGGTGCTACCCAACAGCCAACTTGCTTCCATCGACTCGAGGGGTTGTTGCCTAATTCACATTTACGTACCCTTTTACCTCGATTCTGAGTTTGTTGGCACAAATCAACCGAAACTTTACAGTTTATTTGGGTTAGCAGTTTCAACCGCTAACTATACAGTGTACCACCTAGCAAATTTTTTCAGTGCACGATATCTGTGCGATATAGTATTTTTTTCCTTCATTTCTCCATATGTTTTTGTTTTTCCCTTTGGAACAAATATTGGATCGTACCCCCACCCCTTACCACGCTGTCGGCTCGCGATTTTTCCCTTTGTTATTCCTTTAAACTGGATTGGTCTTTTTTTGCCGTCACAGTATGAGATTATGGCGCAGAACTTGGCATTTCTATCTTTTTTTACTAGTTTGATTACACCGGCATTGCCTATAGTTTTAAAGACGTATGATGAGTATGGTCCTGGAAAACCTCCAAGTGAATCAATGAATAGCCCGTCGTCTTCAATAATCACAGGTTTTTTGCATTTAGAGTATGCATCAAGTGATTTTTTTCTTGCAATTTCAAAAAGAGAGTCAGATTGTATCTCCACTGCCCTGAATTTTAAGAATTTCAGCCTTATTCCAAAAGACGACAGGATCTCCTTTGCCTCCTCAAATTTGTGCCGATTCGATGAAGCAAAAAACAGCTCAGACAACGGCGTACCTTCCCCGCCCCTCAATTACCGAAACATAAGAAATTACCTTATTGAATCGCTCAGAGCCAACTGCTGATTTGTAGCCTGCCAAAAAGCTTGGCCAGAGTTTTTTCATCATTTCCACATGGGCACTGTTTAGGATCTCCTTGAACAGCCTGAGGTCGACTGCGTGGTCCTCGATTCTTGAGGTTCTTTGCGCAAGGCCAAAGTCGAGTGCGTAGATCTTTCCGTTTTGCGAGATAAAGTTGGAGGTAGTAAGGTCGCCGTGCATTATTCCGTTTTTGTGCAATACTCCGGTGATTTTGCCGATCTGCTTGCATGCCATGATTAGTTTTTTTCCTTTAAGGCCCCATACCGGCATGCCCTTTAGATGCTGCATCAAAATGGCACATTTGTTGATGTCCACCAAATAGACAAGTGGTGATGAGACGCCAAATGACTTGATCTGAGAGAGGATGGTTGCCTCTCGGATGGTTCTTTGCCGTCTTATTTTTTCGTCAAGTTCTGCGTTCCTGTAGGATTTTTTCTTGCGCGTCTTGAGTATGGCGTCACTTCCATCATATTTTGTAAGATAAAGGTCGCCTTCTGCTCCCTTTTTGAGTAGTTTCATGATTTTAATGTCTTTTGCATTTATTTTTGATTCTAAGAATCTTTTGATTTTTTAGAATGGCTTTTCTGGTACTGTATCCACCAGATGTTCTTCTGCTAGCTTTGAAGGTTTGGGTGGGGTTGTTGCCTAATTCCGTGTATCTTGGATCCATGCTTAACTGTACAGAATGCCATGGTCGATATTACCGTTGAATGTCACAGTCTACAAAAAGAATTAGGCAACAACCCCGGTTTGGGTTCTGTGTAATCCAGGTTGGTTGTTATCTGTGTTTACATCCTTGAGTGCTTCCAGTTGAAGCAGTGAATTGGTGGATTTATTTGAATCACTAATCCTCCAAGTTGATTGTTTAGCACCCGATGACAAACATTGGTCGGCACCCACATAACTGCTTTCAACATAAAATTATAACCGCGAAGTAACCAGATGTGGTAATGGAAGAAGAAAAACGCCTCAAGCAAGAAGACTGCAACGAAGACACACTAGGTCCTGGAATACTTACACTTACCAACAGGCGACTTGTCTTTGAGAAAACTAGGGGAAGGATTGCCGATTTTTCAAAAAAATTCGGTGAGACTTTGCTTGATGTACCACTCTCTGATGTCACCAAAGTATGGAAGGAAGGTCTCTTTATCAAAAAAGCTTGCTTTGCTGCAAAGACCAAAGAAGGTGAAAAAACTTACAAGTTTGGCGTATTCAACACAGGAAGCTGGGAAAAAGACATCAAAAAGGCAATCGAGTCTTCAAAGCTCAGTAATTGATTTCCACCGTGTCCAGTCTCCACGACTGTTTAACAAATGTATCTGAAAGCTTTGCTCCTTTTTTGACTGTTGCTTCAAGTAGTCCGGTCCAAGCAATCTGTGAGCCGCAGTCGCCTGCATATTCTATTGGTGAGACAAAAAACTTGGCGCCCTGCCTTTTGCAGACAAGCCGCAGCATTTCTGATAATCGCTTGTTTGCAGCAACACCTCCCACAATCATGAGCTCTTTTTTTTGCGTAAACGAAAGCGCCCTTTCCGTAGTTTCTGCAATCATAGCAAATGCGGTTTCTTGAAGCGAAAAGCAGGCATCTTGTTTATTTTTTGAGATTTTTTTTGCAGCAGACAGCAATCCGGAAAATGAAACGTCGTTTCCCTTTACTACATATGGCAGTAAGACATACCTTGTGGATTGGCCTGCCAGATGCTCTATCATCTTGCCGCAAGGAGACGCAAAGCCAAGGGAACGGCCGAACTGATCAAGGAGTTGCCCAAGTGTGATGTCCAGTGTCTCCCCAAAGACGCGCCATTTTTTCTGCTTGAATGCAGCAAGCATGGTGTGGCCCCCTGAGACCAAAAGTACCAGTGGGTCTTTTGCCCCGGTAAGTAGCTTGCCAAGCTCGATGTGACCTATTGCGTGATTCACCGGGTATATTGGAATTTTATGATATGCTGCAAGTGTGCGCGCAATAACGCCTGCGACGCGCAAGCATGGCCCAAGGCCTGGACCGGCAGCATACGATATTATGTCCACATCGGAGATCCGCAGTTTTGCGTTTCTAAGACACTCTGCTAGTACTTTGGAGCTTGCCTCAATGTGGTGCCTTGATGCCTCCCTTGGGTGGATTCCCTGTCCTTGTGGCGGACAGTAGATCCTTTTTACGTCGGCAAGAATCTTTCCTTTGTTTGCTCTTTTTTCCACCAGTGCGCACGCAAATGTGTGTGCTGTGCTCTCAAATCCAAGGCAGATCATTTCATCCACGACTCATACTCGACACTATCTTGATTACGTCTCCGTCTTTGAGTGTGTGGTCAGCACTTATTCGTTGTTTTGATTTTGCGTCTACTGCAAACAAAAACCCTCTTGCTAAATCTGCGTGAATTGTAGCAGCAAGGTCTTTTGCAGTAGAGCCGGCAGGCAGGAGCTTGGCGTCAGGTAGAACCACTCCGTCCTTGTTTGTGAGCTTGGTTTCGTCTTCTACTGGATATACTGTGATGAATTTGAGTAGCTCAAATACTGCGTAGTTGATTGCCTGCTGGACTCCTGTTGTGTGAATTTTTGAAATTACTGTTTTTACCAGATCGAGTGCCTGTTTTTGTTGCGGACTTAGAGTTGCAGGATTTACTATCTCAAAGGATGAATCACCTGGCACATATTTTGTGAGGCCTGCCTTTGTGGCCTTGCGCAGCAACAATTCAGATTCCGCACTGCATGCAACGACATGGTTTTTCTTTTTCATCTCGTCAATTATGGAAAGATCCTTGCAGAGGTCTGCCTTGTTTGCCGCAATCAAAAGCGGCCTTGTTTTTTTTCGAATCTTTCTGACAAACTCGAAAATATCAGAGTCGGTCCACTCTGCAGGCTTTTTTGCGTCAAGGTGCATCTCTTTTATGACATCGGCTACTACATAGTCCTTGATTCCAAGGCCGCTGAATCTTTTTGTGATTCCTTCTACCAGTGTGGTTGTCTTTTGCGTGATTTCGCGTACAAGTTTTTCCCATTCACGTCCAAGTATCTGCTTGAACCACTGGTCAAACTCGTTTTCAACAAACTCCACATCTTCAAGCGGATTGTGGGTTCCAGGTGGCACCGGTTGGCCCTGTATGTCCGTAGTCCCTGCAACATCCACTACGTGAATCAGCACTTCTGCCTGTCGGGCATCATCTAGGAACTTGTTGCCAAGGCCTTTCCCTTCATGTGCGCCTGGTACTAGGCCTGCCACATCGATTATCTTTACCGGCACCAGCCTTGTGCCGTCGATACACAGGGGGTTTTTGTGAGATATTCCAAAATGCTTGCAGGCACACTTGGTTCTAACATAGGTGATTCCGACGTTTGGCTCTATGGTGGTAAATGGATAGTTTCCAATGGGCACCGAAGTCTCCGTAGCTGCGGAAAAAAAGGTTGACTTGCCTACGTTTGCCTTCCCCAGTAACCCTATTTGCATTCAAAGTCTGGAAATTTTTCACACCATATTAGGATTCAGAAATGAAATCTTCATTTACAGAGTCTTTTGATTGATTTTGTGTTAGTCATAACAGGGAACCCCGGTGTTGGAAAACACACAATATCAAAGATTCTTGCCGAAAAGCTTGGCTACGACATATTGGACATAAACCAAATAGCCATCAAGAATCGCATCTACAAAAAAAGCGGCTCGACTCTGGATGTAGACACAAAAAAACTTGAAAGAATAGTTAAAAAAATGATCACCCCCAAGATGGTCGTAGTTGGACATTTGGCGCCATACGTGGTGCCAAGATCACAGGTTAAATTTGCCATAGTACTCAGAAAAAATCCGTACAAGTTGATCCCGATTTACAAAAAAAGAAGATACTCGCAAAAAAAACTCTACGAGAATGTTGGAAGTGAGGTGTTAGGTGTGATTGCGTACGACGCCACATCAAAATTCGGCAAAAAAACACTACAGGTCGATGCTACGGGCCTGTCTGTTTCAAAATTGCTCAAAAAGATTCTTCGTGTCATGAAAACAAAAAAACAAGATAATGTGGACTGGCTTGGCCTAGTTTCAAAAAAAGGCGATCTTGCCAGATTTTTTCCCAAGTGATCACATGTTTGAGATCCTCAAGACCGATCTTGCAGGCAGAATCGGGCTCATATACACCAATCACGGCAAAGTAGAAACGCCGGCGTTTGTGCCTGTTATCCACCCAGTAAACCAGAGCATCCCGGCAAGCAAGATCAAAGAAATTGGATTCAATCTCGTCATCACAAACGCCTACATCACAATGAACCGGTACGGCCAAGATGCAATAAGGCGCGGAATCCACGACATCATCAAGTTTGATGGTGCAGTCATGACGGACTCTGGAGGATACCAAGTTCTTGAGTATGGTAAAGTAAACGTCGAGCCTCACAAAATGGCAGACTTTGAGCAAAAAATAATGACAGATTTTGCCATTCCGCTGGACAGGCCTACAGGGTACGGCCTGCCAAAGAAAAAGGCTCAAAGCTATGTGGAGCACACACTCCAGGTCTCAAAAGAAACAATCCAGAACAAAAAAGACAACGGCCAGATCTGGGTAGGTCCTATTCAGGGAGCGGAACATCACGATTTGGTAAGAAGATCCACTGCAGAGCTGCTCAAATATGGATACCAGATGCTTGCCTTTGGTAGCCCAGTGGAGGTAATGGAGGCATATGAGTACAGGCTGCTTGCAAAGATGGTAGTTGAAGCAAAAAAGCTCATGCCTGATTCCGTTCCGCTCCACCTCTTTGGCGCAGGACACCCCCTCACAATACCTATTGCCATAGCCCTTGGATGCGACACCTTTGATTCTGCTTCGTACATGCTGTATGCAAAGCACGACAGGTACATCTCCGAAGACAGGACGAGTCATTTGCCACAGATGCAGTACTTTGCCTGTAGCTGTGAGATATGCTCAAAGAACACCCCCAAGTCACTTCTGCAGATGCCGCAGGACCAAAAGGTACAGGCACTTGCGCTGCACAACCTGTATGCCATCAAGGCCGAAGTCGACCGCACAAAGGAGGCAATTCACGAAGGCAGACTCTGGGAGTACGTAATAAAAAAGCTCAGAGCCCACCCAAAACTCTACGAGACCATAGAGGTATTTACCAAAAACTCGGCCTGGCTTGCCAGGACCACCCCAAGATTCAAAGAAAGGGCCATGTTCCTGTATGGTCCTGAGGACCGGTACAGGCCCGAAGTCACATCATACCAGGGAATTGTCAAATCCTTCAAGTCCGACAAAGATGAGCTTGTCATAGTGTCTGATTCACAAGACAAGCCGTTCTATCTATCCAAAAGCTATGCTATGCTCAAAAAGAAATTTGCTGATTCCAAAGTACAGTTCTGCCAGTTCAATTCCATAATTGGTTTAATTCCACTTGAGATCTCCGACATGTACCCTGCTGCCCATTATGTCATGGCCCATACAGCAAACTCAGAGGAATCTCCAGAGCTTGCAAAGATAGTTGGCACTTTTTTGACAAAAAACAAATTCAAACGAATCTACGTAGAGGACACAATTGCAGATTTTTTCAAAAAGCAACTACCAAAATCAAAAATCAAAATAATAAAAAGAAAAAAGACTAGATCGGTCTTTTAGAGACCTGCGTCTTCTGCCCAGCCTTTTACGAATACTCCGTTCTTGTGAAGAGGCACTGGTTGACCAGCTGTGTAATTCATTGGTCTCATCCAAAAGATTGCCTTTGTTGGGCAAACTCCGATGCATGCTCCGTCGGAGATGCATCTTTCTGGATAAAAGACAAATGCTTTACCTCTCTTCCAGCCCTCAACAGGCTTTACACGAAGTACGTCTGGGCCCAAAGATGTACAGATTTCAACACATAGTGCGCATCCAATACATCTTTGCTCATCTACGTCTGGAAGTATTGCTATTGGCATTTATTTCACTAAATGTAATCTCTTTTCGTAACTATTTAAACTATGATTAAAAAATTCAACAGCGTTATAGAAAAATCAGATCGCAAAAATTTGAAAAATTTCAAAAGATAAAAAGATGATATCAGATGGTGCTCTACTTTCGCATTGCATCTATCTGGCCGCTTGTTACCCAGTCGAGCAGCTCTGCTGCTGTTGGATTCAAGTCAGCTCTTTTATCCATCAGATTTTTTACCCAAACCCAGTTAATCTGGTTTAGCAGTGGTTTGTTTCCCTCATCGCCTGCGCGCACTTTACTGCGTAGGTCTGCTGGGATTGAATTCCACCATTGGTCGAAAGTTCTACCCATAAAGGTGGATCTTAGGTTTGACTAATTAAAGCTTTTGAAGATTACATCGCAAATGGAATGATCGAGCTAAATGAAGCAAGGTATTAAGATAGACCAAAGAAAATCAAATTCTTGAAGGTCAAGGTATTAGGCGCCGGCCTCGAAGTAGGCCGATCCGGCTTTTTGGTTAATGCAGACGGGGCAAACTATCTTTTAGACTATGGCGTGAATCTTGGAAAAAATCTTGCAACACCGCTTCATGTCATGCCAAGGGAGGTGGACACCATAGTGATAAGCCATGCCCACCTTGATCATTCCGGATATGTCCCATTAATGTATGTGAGTGGAAACGCCGATGTATTTGCAACTCCCCCTACTTTTGATCTTAGTCGCCTCCTAATTGAGGACATGTTAAAGCTTGAAAAAGACATACATCCGTTTGGCCTGCCCGAGGTAAACAAGATGTACTCCCATGCAATACCCGTACAATACAGGCAAAGGATAAAGAGAGGTAACTCTAGCTTTGAGCTCCGCGATTCAGGTCACGTTGTCGGAGGCAGTTCTGTCCTTGTAGAATCAGAAGGCAAAAAAATATTCTATACAGGCGATGTAAATCTGAATGGTTCTCGCACGTTACGTGAGATGGACCTTGACATAGGAGAAATTGACCTTCTCATAACAGAAAGTACGTATTCCCAGACAACCCAGATGCCGCGAAAAGAGTCCGAGGAAAAACTAATCGAGTTTGCAAACGAGATACTTGATCAAAAGGGAACGCTGTTCATTCCCTCATTCTCAGTAGAACGCTCGCAGGAGATTGCGTGTGTTCTAAAGAACGCCAGATTCAAGCACAAAATCGTCATGGATGGGATGGCACTCAGTGTTAATGAGATAATTATGCAGTATCCTGAGTACCTTCGTGATTACGATGTCTTCAGAGATGCAGTAAAGAACACAGTATGGATAAAGAATCAGGCTCACCGAAAACGCGAGTTGAGTGAACCATGCGTAGTCATTTCTCCTGCAGGACTGCTTGTGGGAGGCAAT
>JBDUUJ010000065.1:0-34490 GCA_039938575.1 Nitrososphaera sp.
CAGTTGTTCTCAAGGCCGATTCTGATGCAGTGGTTTACCATGTCTTTGAAGGTCTACATCATTTTGATTTGATCGGTGTTTGGCGTGAATTTTTGTTTGATGGATTTGAGTGGCAAATTGTGTTGTATGTATTGGGGTGTAATTATTTAACATGTTTGTTACAGGTGGTGTTGGCCTTGACATGACTTGTAAGCTCATTTTTTAGTAGCACCCGATGGTAAACATCGTTGGCAGCACCCGTCAATTACACAGAACCGTGTCACCTAATCCTAGCCAATTTAATTTAGGGGTAGATGTTTATAGTCACTTTTGACGATAAACTATTAAGGCGTTTTACCAAAGCCTAGATGTATGCAGAGTGCATCAGTAAAAGAAAAAACGAAAATTTTTGCAGATGTTGGAGAAGCTGAGATAACACGTGCAATAGCTAATGAGTTTTTCTCTGTTTTCAATGAACGCATTACATCAGATGTCATAATTATTGGCGCAGGACCAGCAGGACTGACGGCTGGCCGAGAGCTCTCACTTATGGGTTACAAGACTTTGATCATAGAACAAAACAACTATCTTGGAGGTGGTTACTGGTTGGGCGGCTACATGATGAATCCAGTTACAGTTAGAGCACCAGCGCAAAAAATATGGGATGAGCTTGGGGTTCCGTACAAGAAAGTTTCGGAAGGTCTGTACATTACCGCAGGCCCACACGCAGTATCAAAGTTGATTGCAGCAGCATGTGATGCTGGAGTTAAATTTCTTAATCTTACCAAATTTGATGACCTAGTTCTAAAGTACGGACGAGTTTCGGGTCTTGTTGTCAATTGGATGCCAGTTGCGGCACTACCACGAAACATTACTTGTGTGGATCCTGTTGCGCTAGAGTCAAAAATGGTAATTGATGCATCTGGCCATGATTCAGTTGCTGTAAAAAGACTAGTCGATAGAAAGCTGGTTGATTGGAAAGGAATGAATCCAATGTGGGTCGAAGACAGCGAAGACAAAGTAGTAGAGTATACTGGTGAGATCTATCCGGGACTAGTTATTGCTGGCATGTCAGTGACAGAGACGCATGGTTTACCGAGAATGGGTCCGACTTTCGGCGCCATGCTGTTTTCAGGAAAAAGAGCAGCGGAAATAACTGCCACAAAGCTCAAAGAACTAAATCGTAGTTAATTATCTGTGAAAATCTCTAAAATTTATCTTTACGACGAACCATCTGTTCCAGAGATAAACTTAGATGACCTGGCACAATTCTTAGAAAGAACTTTTAAAGTAAAAACCGAAAAAAGAAAAAACATTTTTTCTGAGGCTCATTGGGCAGTTGCACAAGAGCTTGCATCAATTCGCATCTTTGATTTTCACAAACCATTTGAAATACACATGCCAACTGAAGAAGAAATAAAATTTGAAATCGAGACATTTGCAAACACGTCCAGAACTCAGAACATAATTCTGTACGACGGTTTTGAGTTTCAGAGAATTATCAGTTCTTTGATACCAAAAAATGAGCTCAGCTCAGAAAACTTTCACATTGTGTTCACAAACAAACTCACCTGCACTTTTGACTTGACAGATTACAGATATCATGGAAGAGCCCTAATTGGATCAAATCCCTCAGTAATTTCGACCACTGGCATAATCGAAGCACCCGCAAAGCCGCGCCAATACTATCTTGATTTAATGACAAACTACGGACAGGGATTAAACATCGAATTAATTAAGAAAAAATACCAAGGAACCTACTTAGAATACCATGATCAGCGTCTTGGTAAAGTCGTCGAAGGGTATTGCCTTCAGGCATTGTTTTATTATTTGAGTGGTGAGCCATTTTGTGAGCTTCTTGACTGCAGATTGTACAATGCACATTGGCAACACGATCTTCTTTACTCGCAAATTGAGTATGGGAAGCTTTGCCAAAGACACGAGATCCTCCTTGAGGGGTGGTTAACTTAAATTGTTGAGTAAGTTTAGCCACAAATATGATGGCTGATGCTGGTTCCACAGTACTAATCGAAAAAGAATTCCCAAAATCCGAGAAAAAAAAGACCCGATACGATGTCATAATTATTGGCGCAGGCCCAGCAGGATACACCGCTGGAATTTACTGTTCACGTGCAAGGTATGACACTTTGATCTTATCTGGCATACTACCTGGCGGCCAACTTGTCAATACAACCGAGGTTGAAAACTACCCGGGCTTTGAGAATGGCATAATGGGGCCAGATCTCATGATAACTATGCGGAAACAGACAGAAAGAATGGGTGCAACAATAATTGACGACGAAGTAGTCGACGTAGACTTTAAACACAAACCGTTCAAGATTCTTACCGCATCAGAAGAATACGAGTGTAGAGCAGTTATTGTTGCAACTGGTGCATCCCCAAGAAAGCTTGGCTTGCAGGGCGAGACCGCATTTGGTGGCAAGGGCGTGTCATACTGTGCTACTTGTGATGGTCCATTTTTTAGAAACCAAGAACTAATCGTAGTAGGCGGAGGAGACTCGGCAATAGAAGAAGCTACGTTCCTTACCAAATTTGCAAGTAAAGTTCACCTAGTTCACAGACGAGACAAACTTAGAGCAAGCAAAGTGATGCAGGAACGGGCATTCTCAAATCCAAAAATCGAGTTCCATTGGAATAGCGAAGTAGTTGATATTATTGGGGATCAGAAGGTGCAAAAAGCCACATTGCGCGACATAATTAGTGGTGAGAAATCAACACTCAACGTAGGCGGAATATTTGTTGCCATAGGACACACCCCAAACACAAAGATCTTCGAAAAACAGCTCGAGCTTGATCCTCAAGGATACATTGTATTAAAGGAATACACCAAGACCAGTGTAGAAGGTGTTTTTGCAGCAGGTGATGTTCATGACCACCGATACAGGCAGGCAATCACTGCTGCAGGCTATGGCTGCATGGCAGCAATAGATGTGGATCGTTATCTAACAGAAAACAAAATGTAAGCAGTCTGTTCAATTCAAACAAACACTCACAGAAAGAATTGTTTAATCAAATTCCTTTGTGATGGAGAGATTTTGACAGGTGGTAACCATGTTGTTTGGCAAGACTAGCTTTAAACTAAGCGGTACTGTCGGAATCATAATCTTACTTTTAGGCGTAACCATTCTGTTTGGAACTTACCAAATGTCCAAAGTCAGCAACGAAATAGTAATGATTTCAGAAGAATACAAACCACTTCAAAACATTCTAGGTGAGATGAAATTCCAACATGCAAATCAAGTGAGCAGTTTTGAAAAAATACAGTTGGCTCCCTTGCTTGGCAAAGAAGACCTTGATGCAGCCAAAGAGGAATTCTGGTCAAGCAACGTGATCATAAAATCAAACATACAGCAAGCAAAAAAGCTAACACAGACAGCTTACAACATAACTCCAACAGATCAGGGTCGAAATGACTTTAAGTTAATCCATCAAATGTTTACAGACATAGAACAAACTCAAAACGAACTCGAAGAGTCAGTCAGGGTGTACCTTGCTGGCACACCTGAAAACACGTTTCTGCTAAAGCAGATAACTGCAAAATACGATGAGATTCAGGCAAAAATTGAATCGGCAATCTTTGAAATCGAGAAATTCAACGAGCAGTCGATCAATGCAATCGAAGAGCACGAACGAGGTTGGCTCATAATCCAGATAGGCATCATAATAGTAGTAGGAATAATCGCAATTGTACTCAGACATTTCTTCAATCAAATAAATAACGATCTCAAAAAAGAGATCGAGGAAAAAACTCAAGAGTTACGCGATGCGAATAAAAAACTTCAAGAATTAGATAAAATGAAAACCGAGTTCATCAGCATTGCATCTCATGAACTAAAGAGTCCAATACAGCCAATCTTTGGCTTTGCGGAGCTTGCACAGTCAGGCGACATAGATCAAAAAGAGGCGTGGGATGGTGTTATCACACTTGCAAAAAAACTGCAGGATTTGGCAACAAACATACTCGACGTGACGCGAATAGAGAACAATCGCCTTACACTATATCCACAAAAAACCTCCCTAAACTCACTAATTCGAGACAATGTGTCTATGCTTAAAACCGGAATCACAAAAGATCTCCAAATCATAGAAGAGCTTGATGAAGATGTAGTGATCGAGTTGGATAGAACTAGGATAGAGCAGGTTTTGCGGAACCTAATTAGTAATTCAATCAAATTCACTGAAAGAGGCACCATCAAAATAAAATCCGTTCTGAACAAAAAATCAGGTGAGGTGATTGTGTCTGTAAGCGATACTGGTCTTGGCATACCAGAAGACATACTTCCAAAGATCTTTGGCAAATTTGTCACAAAAGGACACGACCGCGAAAACCTGAGTGGAAATGGTCTTGGTTTGTTTTTGTGCAAGGGCATAATCAACGCCCATGGTGGAAAAATAACTGCAAGAAACAACAAATATGGCGGAGCGACTTTTGAATTTTCATTGCCGCTATTGCCAAAAAAACCAGTCGAGGCATTTACAAACTGACGTGTTTGTGTGCATTAAACAAACTCATCTTAAATTATCAATATAAAAATCAACCAGATGATAGACCATGAAGATACTTGTGGCAGAAGATAATGTGTTTACGGCAACACAGTACACAAAGGCCCTAGAAAAAAATGGCCACCAAGTCATAGTTGCAAAAGATGGACAAGAATGTCTCAAAGTTTATTCTGATGAGCTCTCCAAATCAGAATTTGATACGCTTGACAAAAATCCATTCGACGTAGTACTTCTTGATAACAACATGCCGAAAAAAAGCGGTGTAGAAGTTGCAAAGGAGATCCTAGACAAAAGACCAAACCAGCGAATAATTTTTGCTTCCGCCTACGACATAAACTCGCTTTTAAAAGCACCCGGAGCCATGCCAGATTCTGTAGAACTGCTTCAAAAACCGTTTTCGCTAAATACCATGATCAACAGGATACAAACCTAAGGTTTTCGGCACATCACATGTAGACTATTTTGGAGAGATGTTTTGCCTCTTTTAATGCAGCATCAAATTCATCTTCTGTGAAGACTTTTTGTTGTGCATAAAGACTCTTGAATTTTCTTCCATCGTCTGCAAATATCCCCACTATTACGCCTTGATCTATTGGATAGTTTTTCATTGCTGCATACACCGCGGCAGATGATGGACTCACCAGCATTTTTTCTTTTGTAAAGATTTCCTTTACTGCGGCAAACGCCTGTTCATTTGTGATTGTAATCCAATCATCCACCACAGTTTCTCGTCTTAAAAAGAGATCTGGTTTTGCTGATTCTTCAAAGTTTCTGAGTCCTTGAATGAGGTGGTTTTGTTGCGGTTGCACAGCTATTGTTTTGATTTTCGGATTCTGCTCTTTAAGATAGGTGGAAATTCCAGTAATTGTGCCACCAGTACCAACACCTGTGAAAAAGTGTGTTATTTTACCTTCAGTCTGCCTCCAGATTTCCGGTCCTGTTCCCTTGTAGTGACCCATGAAGTTGGCTTCATTTGAATACTGGTTTGGTGAGAAGTATTTGTCAGGTCGTGCTGATGCAATTGAAGTAGCTAGTGCAATGCTCTGATCTGTTCCTGCTCCTACTTTTGGGCATAGATCATCACTTGTCTCATAGATTTTCGCACCAAGCGACGAGATTATCTTCTTTGTCTCCTCGCTTGCTTTTTCTGGTATAACTATTTCTACTTGATAACCAAGAAGATTTGCAATTCCGGTAAGGGCAATACCGGTGTTTCCAGATGTGGGTTCTATGATTATTGTTTGACCCCGCTTTATCTTGCCCTTTTCTTCTGCGTCTTTTATCATCCAGTATGCCGCTCTGTCCTTTACGGAACCAAATGGGTTGTGTCCTTCAAGCTTGGCAAAGTAAGTCTTTTGATTATTTGATAACGAATCCAGTTTTACAAGTGGCGTATTACCAATTCTCTTTAGGGCTTCCGTGTCTGTAAGCACTTTGGTGGCCACTTACTTCACCTTTTTAATTGAAAACTCCAATTCGTTTTCTCTTTTTTGTAGCGACAAGAGCTCATGTCCATTTCGTTTGACCCAGCGTGTGATGTCTTCTTCTGCATTTGGATCGTCTGCAAGCACGGTCAGGATTTCTCCTACTTGCATCTTCTCCACTTCGATCTTTGTTCTAAACACCGGTTCTGGGCAAAACAGCCCACGAGCGTCTAATTTTTTAGTGGTTGTGCTCATCGATATTTTGATTTGCGGGTTTGCATATTAAAATCTATTTAGGATTAGTACCAGCTAAATTCAATTCCTTTTGAAAATACTTTAGTGTTTCATCATCAAATAAACAAAATTCCACCGTGTTAAGCGAAGTGTGTTCTTCTTGCAAAAATCGTTTTGCTTGTCCGACCAGTATTTTAGCACACTTGTCTTTTGGAAAACCGAAGATTCCAGAGCTTATCGCCGGAATGGAAATTGTTGTAAAGCCATACTGTGTCGCTAGTTTTAGGACACTCGTTATGGATTGTTTTAGTTTTTCATCTTCGTTACCTTCACCCATTCTTGGGCCCACTGTGTGGATTACTGCTTTGCAACGCAATTTACCTGCAGTTGTCAGCACAGCTGAGCCTACATCGACATAACCAATCTTGTTGCTTTCTTGTTGAATTATTTCACCGCCTTTTCGAACTATCGCAGCGGCCACTCCTCCACCATGTTGCAAATACGAATTTGCTGCATTTACGATTGCGTCAACATTTCGTTCCGTGATATCTGCTTTGAGTACTTTGAGAAATTTTCCGTTTATTTTTAGATCAGTCAAAGCGCCATTCTGAGCATGCTTGCCAAGTTTCTGTCTTGGAGCCGTGTTGGATCTTGGTTTAGCAAATTGATTTTAGTTGAGATTCTCCGCATCAGATATACTGCTAGCTTGTATAAAATTGACCACAGATAGCTGTTCTGATTGAGTTCGTACATTTTCAAAAGTAGTGAGAGCACCCATTGGGAGTTTGGGTAGTGTTCACGGATGTATTCTGCAAGATAATCTCTTGAGTTATTGATTTTGTATTTTATGTGTTCAAGTGTTTCTGCCTCTTTTGCATATCCTGTTTGCTTTATCATGATTTTGCCATGCTTCATTGCAAAAAGCACATCGTCCAGATTGGCTTCTGATTCAATTACATTAACGCACCTGCCTAAAGTAGACAATACGTGTGAATCACTTCCGGCCACACCCACTTTACCATACTTAAGCGAAAACTCAGCAGCTCTTGCGTTTGAGATGACATCCACATTGTTGCTGTTGAAGACTTCGACTAGATCACATATCTTTGCTCTTTCTCGCAGCGCGTCAAGCAAACTGAAAGGATGTGGCGCACAAGATATTGCGTCTTGGCGTTTAATTTCATCGACCACCTCTTCCAGAGACAGGCCTGCTTTGATCTCTTTTGATATACCATATGCAATCACGTGTGCGCCAGTGTCGGTAGTAATTTCTTCTGCAGGGAAAATCTGTATGTTGCTGTATTTAGCATGATCATTTTTGTACTGTAGCATTTGCTGGTAACCATTTAGCGTGTTGTGATTAGTTACGTAAAGTGCATGTAGTCCTAGCGTTCTTGCTCTTTCTAGTTGTTCTTGTATTGTTATGTTGCAATCGTATGGCGGCTCTTCTGCGCCTACGTGAAAGTTTGAAAAAGTGTTATGACAGTGTAGTTCCGTATTGAGGTAATCCAAATCAATTGCGATCTTTTTTGCAATAATTATAACCTTTGTCGTCACTTGGTGCTATTACCTGAATAGATCCGTTTCTTTTCTACGAATCAGAGAATTTATGCTTCCCTCTGATGGTTCGTACTCAAGGCCGCGGACTACTGCAAATGGACAGTCCTTTGTCTTTTTCATGACAAGCTCTGCTGCGCCGCAAATTTCATCTGCCTGTGCTATGGCAGTGACTCGAAGTGTTCGACCAAACGAATCCTTTATTCCTTCATAGTTATTTATTGTATTGATTCCCGCTACACCTACGGCGCAGTTTGTTTGCCCTTCTCTGAATGGTCTGCCGAATGTGTCTGAGATGAGAACAGCCACTTTCTTTTTAGCTTTTTCTTGAATTGATTTTGCAAATTGATGTGCTGATTTGTCAGGATTTTCTGGAAGAAGAGATACAAACCCATGTGGCATGTTGCTCTCATCTACTCCTGCATTTGCGCAGACAAAGCCATGCTTTGTTTGCGTGATTATGATGCCATTTTCCATTCTAACAATTCTCTGTGACTCTGAAAGTATAACCTCCACAAGTCTTGGATCTTTTTTATACTCAGAGCCAATACCTACAGCAAGTAAAGAAGGAATAACGCTTGCGAGTTCAATCACTCTGCCTTCTTGTTTTGAGATTGCTTTTTGAGAGATTACGATCACATCGCCATCTTGAAGATCTTTGAAATTAGACAAAAAGAGCTTGACCAGATCATCTCCTTTTTGTATTTCTTTTTTCACTATAACTGGGAATATTTGTATAGACACCATAACTTGTGAGTTTTTGGATTCTAATTTAATTTACTTGTCTTCAAAGCGGGTTCGCATGATTCGAACGAATAATTTTTGATCATTTTTAGATGATTGTAAGTACAGAATACTGCATGATGCAGGTCAATCTAAACCGAGAGCAGTTAGAAAGAGTTCATGGCGAAATTTATGGCTTTGTAAAGGACGATTCACCGATTTGCATCCAGCTAGAAAAGTTAGACAGATACATTCAACAACATAACGGCAGAGTCATCAAGCCAGACACCTTTGACACGTTCGAACTCTAATTCTAAATGATGGGCATGTCATATGAGGGACAGATTGCTTATGCAACAGTCTGCAACTGTAATTTAAGATTGTAATGTTTGTTTATAACATCAATTAGATGTGTGAGATTTTTTTCTTCAATTGTCACATTGGCCTTTTCTTTTACTACATCTTGGGCCCTAAAAGCTACTCCAAGTCCACATATGTCAAATAAAGTCATATCGTTTGCGCCATCTACTGTAACTACGATGTTTTCTTTCTTTTCTTTCCATTCAGCTATTTTGATTCGTGCCGATTTTGCTTTGTCTGAGGTAACGTTGATTTTTACTCCCTCAAGCTTGCCGTTTTTGAAGACGAGTTCATTTGAAAATACATAATCTAGCTTGAGTTCTTCTTTTAGCCTGTCAGTCATTATGGTAAACCCTCCCGACACTGCAAGGAGTTTCCACCCAGCTGCTTTAAGAACACGGCATGTTTCTTTTGCACCAGTCATGATTGGCAACTCATCTGCTACTTGTTTGCAAACGTCATAATCCAAACCCTTCAATGCATTCACTCGTGTTTGTAGTCCTTCTTCCCAGTTGATGAGACCTTGAATGCCTTTTCGAGTTATCTCCCAGATTTCTTTTTCTTTGTTTACTTTTTCTGCAAGTAGGGGCAAGTATTCGGCGTCGAAAAGAACTCCCTCTACATCAAAAATCGCAAGCAATTTTTTCTAACTTTTGGACTAGAACCTATCAATATAAAAGTTGAAGTTTGTTGCATGATCGCAGTACCGCTAATAATAAATCATGGTACAAAACTTGTGAGACCATGGAAGAGCTTGAGCACAAGTTCGAAGTAGAAGTAAAGACATCCGAAAAATCACAAAAGATTCCCGACAGTGTAAAAGAAGAGCTCAAGGCATCCGGCATGATGGATGAGAAAGGAAAACTCAAGTTAAAGGGTGTAAGCCCAAAGATGTTAAAGCGCATGAAGTTAGAGTATGTGGAATGCCCCGTTCTAAAATCAGACATTCATTTCATACAGTGCTTTGTGTGCCCAAACTTCCAAAGCAGAGTCACAGGCAAGGTACTCTGCAAAGGTGACCCATTAAAATAAAAATAGAAAAGTTATGGTCTGGTTCCCCAGCCAAGTTGTACCAATCTTTCTGCAGTTGCAGGCTTTACGCAAGCAGGCGAACCAGTAGTGCTTTTGATTAATAGTTCCATTCCTGTGCCACATTCTACATGTTCTGGTTCCACTCCGGCTTCAACTTGCTGTAGTGGTGGCAGATTGGCGTACTCGTTTTCATATTCGTTGTCTTCCTCCTGTTCTTCGGAACCGGCCATCATCATCTCTTCTGGAATGATGTCTTCTGCTTGTTCAAGTTTTTCGAGAATGGCTTCAATATGTGAGCTTACCTTTGATGCGTCAGCTCCTGTCTTCATCATATCTCTGAGCTCTTCTCGCATCATTACTTCGATTTCTTCCATAAGTGCTTTGTTTTGCATTGCAATTGGTGCTTCAAGGAACTCATAGTTATCCAAGTAGGCCTTTGTTGCAAGGCTTAATGCGGCGTCCCTGTTGCCGTTTGCGTATTCTTTACGTGCGTCACCAAGTAGTTGTTCTATGTTTTCAAAGTATACATGTAATCCTTCGTCTTCTGATTCTTCGCCTGTGATTTCGTCGATTTCATGGTTTATGCCCTCTACTAGTGTTTGCACCAGACTTGGGTCAGATCTGTTGTCATATGCATGCCACAAATCTGCATAGAATTTATCAATTTCTTCCACTTCGTGCTCTGGAAGGTCCGCCTTTATTTCGTCGAAGATCTGCTGAGATCTCCACACAAATGCAGAACCATCTTGGAACTCCACCATCTCTGCTATTTTACCTTCTGAAATTGCCTCAGCGTATTCTGCTGCCGATGTTTCAAGTAATGTCTTGATTAGCGAGAGTTTGAAGTTTGGATCATTGCTAAGCTCTTTCCCCACTACAAAAAGTCTGGCTTCCTCAATTAGCGCTCTTGCCTCATCAATTGCTGCCTGTGCATTCTCCCTTGTTACACCAACAGTATTTGTGCGCAAATTCATCAGTGTTTCTTGCATTCTCGCATCAAGTTCTGGGTCGTATTCTTGCAGCTCTGCTTTCATAGAGTCATACAGCTCTGCAATTGGATGTGTTGCATGAGCTATTGCAAGCTCTGCGTTATTATCATCCAAGTTGACTTCGAGTGCATGGAAATGCCCAAGAGTTTCCTCCAAGGCAGATGCAAAGGCGAGCTTTTCATCCTCATCTGCAAATGCCAGTGGAGTTACTGCAAAAAGTAGTGCTGCAATAACTGCAGTTACCTTTACCTTCATATGAAATCGCATAGGCATTCGTCATTTAAACGAACTAGCTTACTACAGATTCTTAGAATATGATTTTGGAGCAAATAAGAAAAGCTCATTAGTCAAAATTCTGGCAAATAGCTGATTGAGTAAGGAAAGTGTTGGCATCACAGTGTCAAAAAATGATGATTTCAGTGAATGGTACACACAAGTTGTCCTCAAAGCAGAACTTGCTGATTACGCGCCTGTCAAAGGGTTAATAGCTTTAAGGCCCGACGGATATGCCATCTGGGAGTCAATTAAGGCCTCACTTGACGAGAAGTTCAAAAAAACAGGTCACAGAAATGGCTTCTTACCTGTTTTGATTCCAGAGTCGCTTCTCAGCAAAGAAAAGGAGCATTTTGCAGGCTTCAATCCCGAAGTATTTTGGGTTACGCATTCTGGTGACTCTGAGCTTGGGGACAGACTCGCACTTAGACCTACTTCTGAGACATTAGCTTACTCATTGTATTCAAAATGGGTCCAAAGTTGGAGAGATTTGCCATTGAAGATCAATTTCTGGAACACTGCCTTGCGAGCTGAAATCAAAGCAACAAAACCGTTTCTTAGGACATCTGAGTTTTTGTGGCAGGAAGGACATACTGTCCATGCCACAAAGGAAGAAGCTGAAAAAGAAGTTCTTGAGATTTTAGAAATTTACAAAAATACAGTACAGGACGAGCTTGCAATTCCAGTGATCATTGGAAAGAAAAGCGATAAAGAAAAGTTTGTTGGTGCAGTATACACTACTACCATGGAGGCAATCATGCCTGACGGAAAGGCGTTGCAGATGGGCACGTCGCATTTTCTTGGGCAGAATTTTTCAAAGCCATTTGAAGTCAAATTCCTAGACAAAAACAACGTAGAGACATACGCCTGGCAAACATCATGGGGTGTGTCCTGGAGACTAATTGGAGCCATGATCATGGTACACGGCGACGATAAGGGGTTAGTATTGCCACCAAGAGTTGCTCCAATTCAGATTGTCATAATCCCCATATATTATTCAGAAAAAGACGCGCAACGTGTTCAACAAAAAGCAGACGAAATAGAAGAAATGCTCAAATCAAAAGGATTTAGAGTTCACACAGACAAACGTGACCAACTTACTCCTGGCTTCAAATATAACGAGTGGGAACTGCGTGGGGTTCCGCTACGAATAGAGATTGGCCCAAGAGACCTAGACAAACAAAAAGTAACTATTGCACGCCGTCACAACAAACAAAAATCTGACCTCCCATTAGACAAAATTGAATCTGAGATAGAAGTAATTTTGAAACAAATCCAAGACGAGATGTTTGCAGCTGCGAAAAAACTACTTGACGAACGAACGATAAACACTACAGAATACTCTGAGCTCAAATCAGCCTTAGAAAAAGGCTGTTTTGTTTCTGCCCCATGGTGCGGAAAGACAAGTTGTGAAGAAAAGATCAAAGAAGAAACCATGGCGGACATACGTGTAATCCCCTTTGGAAGTAATTCAACAAATCAGTGTATCTACTGCAAAGAACAGGGAACCGCAAATGTGATCTTTGGTCGTGCCTACTGATTATTGATATAGTCATTTGCCCAATTCCAAATGTTGACCAACACCATACTACAAGTTGAAGGGCTAAAGAAATATTTTACAAAAAGCAATTGGTTTGGAAAACACACCTCATTTGTCAAAGCAGTAGATGACGTAAGCTTTTCTATTGCTTCTGGTGAATGTTTTGTGCTTGCTGGGGAATCAGGTTCTGGTAAATCAACCATTGCAAGACTGATACTGAGGGCAATAGAACCAGATAGTGGCAAGATATTTTTCGACGGCTCAGTGATAACGTCGAAAGATTCAGATCTACAAAAGATAAGAATGGGGTGCCAGATGGTGCA
Organism: Nitrososphaera sp.; assembly: GCA_039938575.1. Taxonomy (GTDB): domain Archaea; phylum Thermoproteota; class Nitrososphaeria; order Nitrososphaerales; family Nitrosopumilaceae; genus Nitrosotenuis. The sequence continues at coordinate 12,959 of JBDUUJ010000065.1, forward strand.
CCAAGATCCTTATGACTCAATCAACCCACAGATGAGAATCAAAGATATAGTTGCCGAACCACTTGAAATCCACAAAATTGGTGATGCAAAACAAAGAACGCGTATGGTAGCAGACGCTTTGCAGGAAGTAAAACTAGAGCCTGCTGAAGAGATAATGACAAAATACCCTCATATGTTATCAGGCGGCCAACGGCAAAGGGTTGTCTTGGCAAGAGCGCTAATCCTAAAACCAAAACTGATCATAGCCGATGAACCGGTGTCGATGCTTGATGTTTCTGTCCGCGCCGAGATTTTAGAATTGATGGAAAGTCTTAGAAAGACACACAAAATCTCTTTTCTCTACATAACGCATGATTTGGCCACTGCAAGATATTTTGGAAACACCATAGCCATTTTGTATTTGGGCAAAATAGTCGAACTTGGTCCCATCAACGACGTGTTACTTTCCCCAATGCACCCCTACACACAGGCACTTCTTGACGCCGTATCCGAACCAGACCCAGAGAATCTGTACAAAGAAAAAACAATCAGAATAAATGAACCACTCAAGATAGACGCATATTCCGGATGCAGGTTTAGAGCACGATGCCCTTACGCTTTTGACAAATGCGAGTCGGAACCAAAACTAGAACAAGTTGGAAATAGGAAGATTGCATGTTTCAAGTCCGATTAGTTTGTAATTGAAGGCATTCGCTTGTCTTTGTATGTAACTACATGCGAGACGCCGTTTTTTGGGTAAACACCGTAGATGAGTTTTGCCTTTTGCACTACAGAGTCCTTTAGTGACACCATGATGAATTGACTTCCTTCAGAGCGCTGCTCAATTATCTTTGCTAATTTTTCAGAGTTTGGTGCGTCAAGGTGCGCATCCACTTCATCAAACAAGTAAAAGACAGATGGTTTTAATTTTTGAAGTGCGAGAACGAAGACGATTGCAGCAAGTGTCTTTTCTCCGCCTGAAAGCGATGACGATTCTCGTTTGGGTTTGTTTGGAAATTGAATGAGGTATGATATTCCAGAGTTGAAAATATCATCTTCATTTTGTAGCTCAAGCCACGCTTCTCCCCCAGTCATAGTGTGGAATGCATCTCTGATCTCTTTGTCTACTTTGTCAAAAGCTTCAAGGAATGTCTGTCGCTTGTCCTTATCGATTTCTTCTATAAACCTGACAATGGCGTTTCTTTCCTCCTCAAGTTCGTTCTTTCTGTCAGACATAGAGCGGTAGCCGCTTGAAACTTCGACATATGTTTCAGGCGCTGTCGCATTCAACTTTGAAGCAAGCGAGCTCATTTCTGCTTCCAAGGCAGAAAGCATCGTATCCACCTCAAATGCCTCTGTGATCTCTTCATAGCCGTATTTTTCCAGCATTTTGAGTATTTTTGCCTCATTTTCTGCCAAATCTCGGATATCTCGTGCAAGGGAATCAGATTGGCGCTCCAGCGCATTGATCTCTTTTGTATATGTACGCTCTTGTTCATTTAACTTTGTGAGTTTTTCGTCAAACTCTTGGAGTTTGGAGATCGATGTTCCAGAGGTGGCAATGAGTTCCTGTTCTTTTTCTCTGAGTTTGACTAGATTTTGGTTTGCATGTTCTTTTTCTTGTGCCAAGACGTTAAGACGCAATTCAATTTCGTGTTTTTCGTGAGTTAGTGAGGATTGTTCTTCGTGCAAGCTACGCATCTTTGATTTTTCGCCAAGTTCTTGGGCCGAGAGAGTTGCTAATTGTGCCTCTTTATCACGTAGCTCGCTTATAATTGCAGACTGGTTTGCAAGCAGTTCGGTTCTTTTTTCATTCAGTCTTGCAAGTTCCGATGCAATCCTAGCATCTTCGCCATCCGCATAATTGTCATGCATTAAAACAATCCTTTGTTCAAGGGAGGCAATATTTGATTCCTCTTTTGAGAAATCAGCGGTGAGTTTGTCTAAGTATCTTCCAAGCTGTGCTATTCTTGACTCTAATTGGTGTCTTGTTTTTTCAAATGTAGAGAGCTTTACTTTTAGATCTGTGTAGCTGAGATCCGCATTCGCAAGTCCTGTCTCTGAGATCGAGAGCCTGTTTTTGTAATTTGAAATTATTGAATCAATCTTTTTAATTGTTAATCGCTTTTTTTGTATGTATTTTTTTAGCAGATTGATTGACTGTAAGAGTCCTTCTACTGAAGTGCTCATAGAAATTATTTTTGTCAACTTCGAAATCTTTGAATTAATATCGATTATGACTGCGCTTGCCTTTGATTCAAAAAATTCTCCTTCCAGTGTGACTGTCTTGTAGCCTTCTTTCGAAAGACGCAATGCACCTTCGCGTGTTTTTACTAATAACACATTACCGAACAGGAATGTCTTCAGTACTGTGTATTTTTCATCACACTTGACAAAATTTGCAAGCACGCCAATAACATCAGGGTCTGATGGCAGTGACATTTTGAATTGAGGAATTGCCTCAAGTGGTATGATTTTCAGTTTAGGTAGTTTTTTTTGGCGTGCAATTTCGGCCAGGCTAAGAAGTGTTGCAAAATCTTTTACCACAAATGATTTGATCCAGTCTGAGGCGACTGCGAGTGCTGCGCGTTCATATTCTTTGTCCCATGAGATCATCTCATACGCGAGCCCTTCTATGCCAAGCTCCAATCTATGTTCCTTGAGGCTTGCAATGGTATAGTCCTCATGCATCAATCCTTTGACCACCCGGATCTTTGCATCGTATTGAGCTGCCGCCTTTGTGGCCTTTTCCAAAATGAGCGCGAGTTCCTCTATGTCGTTTTCGGTCTTTGCTCTCTTACTTTCCTGTTCTGCAATTCTTGTCTTTAGTTCTACTATGGCATCCTTGTGGTTGTTACGTATTGACTCAAGTCTTACTTTTAGTTGTTCAAGTTTTGCAGATTCTTCGACTATTTCTGTATGCTTTGCCCTGTTGGTCATGACTTTGGATTTAGTGTCATTAATTTCGGATTCGAGTTTTGCTAGAGTCACTTTGGCAGCGTTGAGTTTTGCCGTAAGCCCATTGATTTTGTTGTCTATTTCTTTTCTTTGTGCGATTACTTGTGATTGTTGTTTGTAGACCTGCGAGGTTTCCGAATCAATTGATTTGAGTAGTACCGTACTTTGATTTTTGCTCTCTTTGATTTTTGCAATAGTTTCTTTTAACTTCGTTATCTGTGCCTCAATTAAGGTTCTGCCTTGGTGGAGTTGTTCCAGATCAGAGGCAATCTGTGGGAGCCTTGTTTGAATCTGCTCAAGCCTTCTTGTTTTTGTGATCGACTCTGTGTTTGCTGACTCGTAGACTTGCATTGCTGCACTGAGTTCAGCATCAATTGCAGCTTTTGCTTGGTTGTATGCGTTTGCCTCTGCCATAAATGATGACTTTTGGGCCTCTAGAACTGAGATCTCTTTTTTGATTGCGGCACGTTCTTCATCTAGGCGTTTTGCCTCAGATACAAGCGAGTGGATGCTGCGCTCCTTGGATATCTTTTCAGATTGTATCGCTTTCATCTTGTTTGAAGCAGATATTGCATGAAGTCTACCTATTTCGCGATTTATTAGATCATATCTAAGTTTCAGGTTTCGCTCTGCTTCAAGTTCGTCTATTCTTTTTTTGATTTCATCCATTCTTGCCAAAGCAACCTCAAGGCGCCTGTCTGCATCATCAAGCTGTTTGAGCGACTCGGCCTTTTTTTCATCAAAGTACGCAAGACCTATGAGATCCTCGATTACAGTTCTTTTCTCTTCTGCAGTGAACTCTGATATCCTAGTAACGGTACCCTGCTGAACTGCATTTAGCTGCGTGAGGCTTGCGTTTGCGACCTCAAGCAGGTCCAATATTTGGTTTCGGTTTGTCTGTTTTTGGTTCAAGTAATAGACATTTTCACCATGTTCATCCATTTCACGCGTAATAACCACGCTGTTGGCGTCAACTGGGATCTTTCTGTCAGAATTATCGAAGTGAAGGCTTACTCGCGCCATTTTTGTGCCTCGCCTTGAGCCTTCAATGTCATGAATTAGTGATCTGAGCTTATCCACCCTCATGACCTTGGGCCTATTTTCACCTAAGGCAAAGATAATCGCATCGAGTATGTTGCTTTTACCAGAACCGTTTGGCCCTGAGATAGACACAAGTCCAGGCTCAAAGCCCACTACGGTGTTCGTAAAGCCGAACGATTTGAAGCCAAAAATCTCTACTTTTTTGATATGAACCAAAGTATAGATACCCTTTGAGAGATGGTTTGTTAATCAAATATTGCCAAGTTTAGTTGACCAGAGGAATAATTCTTGTAATACTATGAAAAACTTTAGAGTAAATCCGCTTATAATTAGGACGCCACGATAAGTGGTAGTGATCAGGGCTGCCATAATTCAGACACGACAGTACGGATCAGATACGGAAGCAATAAGCAAGATCACAAAGCTCATGCTCAAGCTTGCGAAAAAAGAAACGGACATAGTGTGCCTGCCTGAACAATGGCTCAACGACAACATGGTATCAGATTTTGGTGTACGATTTTCTGATTTTGCTAGAATTTCAAAAGATTATTCCATGGCTATTGTGCCAGGTGCATTTTACGAAAAGAGCGGAAAGAATTACCAAATAACGGCACCACTGATAGAGGACGGTGAGATAATAGGCAAGCAGGAAAAGATCCACCCATTTGACTATGAACGCTTTAAGATAAAGCCTGGGACGAACGCTCGAGTCTTTAAAACAAAAAAAGCAAAAATCGGCATAATAATTTGCTACGACATGGTTTTTGCAGGAGTTGCTGAGACAATGGTAAAAAAAGGCGCAGACATCTTACTTTCTCCAAGCAGAATAGTCAATCGAGGAATCAAGCCGTGGCACATATATGTTCAAGCACGCTCCCTTGAGAACAGAATCCCCATCTTGGCAGCAAACGTGTCAAATAGAAAATTTGGTGGACAAAGCATCATAGTAGATCTTAAAGAAAAAGATCGCATCATGATCCCAAAACTTGAGGTGTTAGGCCGTAGACAGGCATCAATTGTGGCATCATTTCAGATTTCAAATTACAAAAAAAGCAGGTCCCGCAGATACAGAGATAAGATGCTTTTCTCTTAAGGGCTTATTTGTTAGGTCGTATGTCATTGTGCATCATTGATTTTCTTTAGAGCTTTGTATACTCAACGACGTAATCCAAATTAGCATTTTAGCCTACCGTCATACTCTCAACTCGGAGGGTTTTGACTTGCCCATTCACACTTATGGCTATATCATCTGGGATCAGCAATACAGAAAACAATTTGCAGACGATTTTATAATCGAAATATTTTGAGAAAATCATGATAGAGCCAGGAAACCCAGTGAAAGACTTTGCAATTACAGAACAAACAACGATTTTGCAGATTTTTGAGCAAATGGCAAAATCGGGAGGATTCGAATCAAGAAATCTTGCGGACGGTGTGGAAATTCTTGCTACCATGATTTCAGATAGAGAATGTCTTAGATTTTTGTCGTTTGTTGGTGCCATAGTTTCAACAGGCATTCGTGGCATCATAAGAGACATGATACAAAAAAAATGGTTCGATGTTATAATTACTACATGTGGCGCGTTGGATCACGACATTGCTAGACATTTTTCAAACTATAAAGAAGGTTCATTTACAATGGACGACTCGCAGCTTGCAGACCAAAACATACACAGACTTGGAAATGTTCTAGTGCCAATGGAAAGTTATGGTCCACTTATCGAAGAAAAAATGCAGCAGATACTAGAAGAAGCATACAAGCAAGGAAAAAAGGAAATGTCAACAGTTGATATCACCAAAGAAATCGGTAAAATACTTGGTGAGGACTCGTTTCTTTATTGGGCACAAAAAAACAACGTACCTGTAATAGTCCCAGGAATAATGGATGGTGCGGTAGGTAGCCAGATCTGGTTATTTTCGCAAAAATATAACGACTTTAAGCTAAACATGACAGAAGATGCAAATACATTATCAGGACTAGTTTTCAAGGCCAAAAAATCTGGCGCACTAATGCTTGGCGGCGGCATATCAAAACATCACACATTATGGTGGAACCAATACCGTGAAGGCCTAGATTACGCAGTATACATTACAACTGCCCAAGAATTCGATGGTAGCTTGAGTGGCGCATTGGTAAGAGAAGCAATCTCGTGGGGAAAAGTGACCCAGGATGCCAAGCAGACCACCATCCACGCAGAAATAACTACTGCACTTCCGTTTATCTATCGTGCACTCTTGTCCAAAATCGGATAATTATCACACGGTTCTGTGGTTCAAGTCTTCGTCAGGTGGCGAAGACTTGACAGAACACACTAAAGTATATCAGTGATTTGTGACTAATTCATCTATGCTACCACGACTTTGGGTAAAGGAGTTAAAGCCTGTCAACATAGAGGGTGGTTACTTGATTGATGGCTTTCCCTCAATTGGATTTACTAGCGCAATTGCAAGCGAATCACTGATGCATACATCCCAATACGATCTTGTCGGTTTTGTCGATTCTATTGATTTCCCAACCGTGACCATCCTTAAAGATGGTACACCTAATTACGCTACAAGGATTTTTGTCAACGACCTACTCAAGGTATCAATTTTTACTTCGTACCTTACCATCAATGAGCCGTATCATCGCGCAATTGCAAAAATGATGCTCAGCTGGGCAAGAAAGCACAAGTGCAACCTGATAGTAAGCAGCTCACCAATGAAGTTCCCAGACAGCAGTCAAGACATCGTGATTGCTGCAGGAAGCACCGAGAGTGCACGCAACAAGATAAAGCAAGCAGACATGACGGTTCTGCAAAATGGAACAATTCCGGGAATTCCAGGTGCCCTGTTAAACGAAGGTATGTTAAACAACCAAGATGTAGTTGTGGTTCTAGTTAACGTTGACGAGACAGGTCCAGACTTTAAATCGAGTGCACATCTATGTATGGCAATGTCGAAGCTTTTGCCAGGAGTCTCCTGTGACCTCACCATGATGCAAAAACAAGCAGAGATTGCAGAAAAACAGATCAAACAGACAGAAAAAGAAACGCGCGCATTAAGAGAGTCAATGTACGGCTAGCTACACTAACAAATGCAGGATTTTTTTGGGTTTTTTGCAGCAGTAATAGTAATTTCTGCTTCTGGAGTTATGTCCCCTGGACCACTTTTTGCTGCAACTGTTTCTAGCTCACTAAAGCAAGGAGGACGCTCAGGTCTTTATGTCGCTGCAGGACATACCATAGTAGAGCTCCCACTAGTCATACTACTTGGTCTTGGTATTTTTTCATTAGAAATGCTTCCACATTTTAGAGTCGTAGTGTCGGTCTTGGGTGCATTAAGCATTTTTGCTTTCGCAGGAGTTCAGATCTACTCCACATTGAACACTTACGACATTAAAGAATCAAAATACAGCGCATTTGCCACAGGCATACTTCTCACATGCCTCAATCCGTTCTTTCTGATTTGGTGGTTCACGATTGGCATAAAGCTTATTTTAGATGCACTTGTTCTTTGGGCATTTTGGGGGGTTTTACTCATGTTCGTAATGCATATTTGGATGGATTATGCATGGCTCTTTTTTGTGTCAGCATTATCAGCAAAAGGAAAAAAATTTCTTTCAGATAACAAATACCGTGTATTCATGATCACAGTAAACACAATACTGATTTATTTTGGTGTGTCATTTATTTTGGAAGTGGTTTAGCCACAGTCAAGAGTTTCTAGGCCGGAATTACACTCGTTGTTTAGCTTATCAATTTTTTCTGCAATTGAAATGCACGTATTTGGATCTAATGTTCGTTCATATTCAACAATGTCATCAATAATTGAAAATTGTTTTGCAGCACATGAATTGAAATTCTGAAACAGCATCAAAGTGGCAACTATGATTATGCCGCCCACTAGGGCTATTCTAAAATAATTATCCTTTTGTAATATCAATTTCTATTGTGGACACATTTCTTGTTTTTCCGTCTTGCGACAAAAGTGAGTCAGAAGCAATTCTAACGTCTTTGATCACATATCCCACAGTATTCATTCGTTTTACTATCATTTGTGAAACATCTACTGCTTGTGTGATTCTTTGTCCTCTAGCTTTTATGGTTACAACTGGCTGAGTCGAAAGCTGTGTGAGCGTAGCTGTGACATAAGTCATGATGGGTTTTGTGCCAACAAAGATTACATCACGGGTCTTTTTTGCGCCATCATCGTCAAAAGCTTTTTCGTCTTCTGAGATGGCATGTGCATCATGCGGATCTTTGATTTTTTGTGATTCGGCGAATATTTCTTCGGCTTCAGTTGGTTTATCTTGCTCGCTCATAGTGACCTAGCTGTTGTTTTTGCTCTTTAGCTTTTATTTTAAGTTTGATACCTGGGTATTTTTCAGATAGTTTTCTATTACTTTCTCAATTTCTTCAGGATTCTTGCAATTTTTCACGCTTTCCACAATCTCTTTTTCTTCTACCTCGTAGCAGTTAAGAAACTCTTGCTCATCTTTGAAAACTAGGAGAATCTTTTCGTTATGAAGACAATAATACATTTTTTCAGGCTCCATTAGATGTGGCATGATTTTAACTCCGTCTGGCCCCGATGACAGAGGATATGTCATAACTATCAACAGCTAACATTGTATTTAGAGCATTCATTCCGATATTGTAATAAGGATTTTTGATAAATAACATATGTTGAATGAAAAAATCATTTTTCATATCGATTTTGATTATTTTTTTGCCCAATGTGAAGAGATTAGAAATCAGTCATTAAAGACCAAGCCTGTCTGTGTATGTATCTTTTCTGATCGTGGTGGAGACAGCGGTGCAATAGCTACAGCAAACTACATTGCAAGAAAATACGGTGTAAAGTCAGGGATGCCGATCAAATTTGCAAAATCAAGATTGCGCCAAATTCCAGATGCCGTGTTCCTTGGTGCAGACTTTACATATTATTCAGAGATCTCACAAAAAGCAATGGAAATAATCAGAAATTACGCCGATGTATTTGAGTACGTGGGAAAGGATGAAGCTTACCTGGATGTGACAAAGAGAGTAGAGTCCAGCTTCCAAAAAGCCACACACTTGGCCCAGCAACTCAAAAACCAGATCAGAGCAGAAGTCAAAATGACATGCTCTATTGGGATCTCAGCTAACAAACTAGTCTCAAAGATTGCATCAGGTTTCAGAAAACCCGATGGCCTAACAGTTGTTGAACCGCGGAACGTAGAAACATTCCTAAATAAACTCAAGGTAGGCGACATTCCAGGAATTGGCAAAGTCACTGCAGATAAATTTGCTGAAATGAACATCAAAACGATTGGCGAACTAAAGAGTATTGATGTGTTCACACTCAACAAGATGTTTGGTCGCAAGATATCGTCCTATATTTACAACGCAGCAAGAGGCATTGACTATGACCCAGTAGCTGAAAGACAGCCAACGGTCCAGTTCTCTAGGATAGTGACACTAAAGGAGGACTCTAAGGACTTTGAGTTTCTAGCTAAGAGCTTAGATGAAATATGCAATGAACTGCATCAGACCATATTAAAGCATAAAAAGATGTTCAGATCCGTGGGCATTCAATTTATCCAGTCAGATCTGTCAAGTAAGACTAAATCAAGAATGTTGAAAAACCCCACATTTAGCATAGACGAGCTTAAAAAAACCTCGACTCAATTATTGGAGGAAGCCTTAACTGATCAAAAGCTAGACGTAAGAAGGCTCGGAGTACGTGTCTCTGAGCTCTCAGACCTAGAAGGTCAAAGCTCAATTACCAATTTTTTCTAAGCATTTTGTTTTTTCATTCTCTTTGTTTCTATAGACGTAACTGCAAAAAGATAGGCAAAGAGCCATGGCAGAAACATTATTTCGCCTGCAATGCCATGAAACTCTTCAAATTCAGTCGGATTCGTTGAGACCTTGAGAACGAACAGAGATAGCGAGAATATTCTTATCATGTTCACTCCAATCGTTCCCGCTATACCAAGCACAAAATATGCGGCCTTGCGTTTTGGTGGAATATTCATTTTTAGCAAAAACGCCATCATGACAAGAGAGTAAATTATTACGCTATGGACCCCGGCCGAGGGCCAAAAAACTTGAAGCGCCATAGATCCGTGCTCACCTCTTAAAAACATCAGATTGTCTCTTGCGATTGCGAACCCAAGATCAAATGTGTTGATTACCCACACATTAGTCTTGACTAAATATGGTACAACATATTGCAGTGGGCCTAGTGTATCATATGGGAAAAACGCATCAAGTGAAAGTATGATTGCACTCCCGCACAAGAAAATCGGTCCGGCGGGAGCAATTCTAATCCATTTTTTACCAAACAGAACGGTTACGGCTGCAATTACGAATATTCCCATTACAACAAAGTCCCACATCCATGTCCAAGAATATACCAAGTTGACGTTATAGACTTCGGCCATTTTTGTGATGTAGTCTCTCAAGCCGTGTTCTAGAGCCACAAGATAGGCAATTACTGCTGCAGCAAGTGGGATCGTTAGTATCACTTTTTTTTGCGAGACGACATATTTTAGTCCAATTAGCTCCGCAACTATGAAGGCCATTGCGAAAAGGAATCCGCCTCGCCCCTGATTCCAGCTTAGGCTAAAAGAATCAGGATATGCAACAAGTGCAAACAGAACAGGACTTATTATGACTATAATTGCAAATGTGACATTTTTGTTCTGCATTATTTGGTGGTGATTTTTGAGCGAATAAAAACCAACGGTAAAATAAACAGATGCCATCATAGGCACGAGATCAGTGCACGCAGTGTGTTTTGGAACGAACAAACACGTTCTTATGTCTATGTACCACCATAATGTAGTTCCTGAAGGTTCTGCGGTTCCCTCATTGGAGGCTAATGCCCCGCTCTACCTTCAGCCTTATTTCTTTTTTATCGTAAGTGTTTTTTGGATCTCGCTCATTGAATTGATGAACTTTTGTTTTGCTTCATACTCGTTTGTTACCTTGACTATGACTTCAGATGATGAGAGTAGAACATCTTTTACTACAAGTGGTGCGCTTAATCCCAATAACTCACTTAGAAATTCAAATAGATTATGGAATTTTGTAGCGTTCCTGTACTGGAACTGTACTCGGCCGTCCTTAAATGTGGGTTTTGGATCAAGCGGGATCACTAGGTCAGGCGATGTCATTTCTGAGATAAATTTTGCTGTATCTGCTTTGACGGCTCCTGAAAGCTCGTCTCTTTTTGCTTCCAGATTCGCCTTTGTTTTTTCAAGATTTTCTTGCTGATCATCATATGGTGCTCCTATCATTTTTGCAAACGTCGACTCTGTTGGACGCTTGAGTGGCAGCTCGTGCAGCTTCATGTTTACTATCTTTAATTCCTCTTCGAGCTGGTTTAGGTAGTTGCGATTTGCCTTGATTTGTCGCGCTAGTTCTTCAAGGTAGGTAAAGTCAGACATGCTCACCACTTAGCTGAATTGGTGTACTACATCCATCAGCGACTGCTTAAAGTCTTCAGTAGTCAGACCCCATTTTCCATACTCTTCTTTGTAAGCATCCCATGATTCTTCGGCCTCCCTTGCAATCTCTAAAATCTTCGGGCCGATTGCCTTGGTGTTGACTAGGATGGTAACGTTTGCCTGCTCCTTTTCCATGATTGGGATCTTGACGAATATCATCCTTGAATCTTCGATGTTGAATCTATCTTTGATCACACGTTTGAGCACTTCGCGCTCTTTGACATCAAAGTCTCCTTTTACTTTGACCAATGCGCAGCAAGAGTCGCGAGGACCGCCATAGTTGCGGACATCTGTCTCATCAATATCAAAGAGAATTGCATCTTGCTTTTTGTTGAGATTTTCAATTATTGAATCCATGTTATTGTTTTTGTTCATTCCTGGCAGTTGGTTGAGATTCCACTGGTCTTCATCTGGAAGAATTGGGATTACCCAGGGAATCGCCATCTTTGGCCTCTTTGTTGCAAGCCATGTCCTGTAGTTTGACATGTCCCATTCGGTTTCACGTGCAAACGAAGCCACAAACATAGATATCGCGTTTGCTGCAATCAGATTCATGCCTTTGTAGTCTTTCCAGCCTACTTCGTGTTCTTTTGGTAGGTCGTCGATAATCGATGGCACTTTTTGCACGCGTTTTTCATACTTGTGTGCAAGCTCACGCAGTCGTTTATTAGAGAACAGAATTGAGCAATCCGAATACTTGATTTGATATTCGAGGTTCATGACTATGTTGATTGCTGCAGCCTCGAAGATCACTGGGTCCCATCCAAACTCCGGCAAAAGCCCCAATGTCGCAATTGTAGCATGTTCCTTGGTGTTGTTTCGGATAAATTCTATAAACGAACATGCAAACGAGCTTCCAGTTCCTCCGCCCATTGCAAATGGAACCGTATAACCTCTAACTGGTTCCGGCGAAAGTGCTGAGAGTTGTTTTGTAAAATCCCATTTCTGTGTGACTTCGTTTTTGAATCGTGATCTTCCCTCTGCCCAGTTTCTTGCTGCCCCTCCTGCACCATGTATTACGTGTTTGTCACGCAATGCAAAAAGATCAGGATACGATTGTAAGATTAGATTAGCAGCCCTCGGATCTAGATCAACTAGCAATGCTCTTGGAATAAGCGGGGTTTCTCCTCCTGTATAAGCACCCGGAAATCGCAAAATCGTGCTACCATACCTTTTTAGAATTCGCGATTCGTCTTTTGTGTCCTTTAGAACTGGTTTAAGCGGGTCAGCCCCCACATCCAGTAGCAGTCTTCTATACGATTCTGCGCCAAGTCCTATACCACAATGCCCAAAACATGTCATAAGTACTGGTGCTGGCGGTAGCGGCGCTGTCGTCTGTGCCATACTCAGATACCACCGTTTGAAACTATAACCCCAAAGTGTAACAAAATTGAAGTTGCTGCTTGATCGTTATAGACTCGAGCGTAGTTCATGCCTAAGTAATCTCGACTGGAAATTTAACCATTAAGTATGATTGATCTGTGTAGTTTTTTGGTAGGTTCGCCACAATTTTATAGTAAAAAACGGTTTTTTGATTTGTGCAGCTTTTAGGTAGACTTGAAATCAAATCAAAACAAAAGATAGTCGAGTTTCTAAACCAAGAACATGTCGGAAGAATCTGCTCAATTGACAAAGAAGGATTCCCCCAAGTCATCCCAATGAATTTCGTCTTCCTCAATGACGCCATATACATGCACTCACACACCAAGGGGGAAAAGCTAGAAAACATCAAAAACAACAACAAAGTCGGTTTTGAGGTAGATAGAGAGATAGAGTTTTTGCCATCTTATTTTACACACCCGACCGACGCTTCCCAAGCAGATACGCTTTACATAAGCGTCGTAATAAAAGGAATTGGCACCATTGTGCAAGATAGGGAAGAAAAGGCATTGGCGTTAAACGGCCTCATGGAGAAGTATCAGCCAGAAGGCAGATATGAAAAGATACATCCCAATATGACCATAGTAGACGAAGTTGCAATAATCAAAGTTATTCCAACGACGATGCGTGGTAAATACAAGATAGGGCAACACTTGAACAGAACCGCACGACAACTACTTGCAGAAAAGATACTGGAGCGGAACACACCTACCGCAAAAGAGACACTTAGGATAATGGGTTTTAAGATCGCCAATGGCAAACTCGAGTTGGTTGATGATCGGCCTTGGTGACTCGACACTAACTAATTCTTTAACGTCTGCGCTGATATTCCTTTAAATTTAGACTAGTGTGATTTTGTAGCTGTTGCAAATACAAACGTATCAACTAGTTTCAGAATTTGAGCCAACAGGAGACCAACCACAAGCAATTGAAAAGCTTGTGCAAGGAGTACGGCAAAATAAAATTCAAACATTACTTGGAGTCACCGGAAGCGGAAAGACATTTACCATAGCAAATGTTATTGCACGTACAGGTAAAAACACACTTGTTATTTCCCACAACAAAACCTTGGCTGCTCAGCTTTACTCTGAGCTAAAACAATTCTTTCCGAAAAACAATGTGGGCTACTTTGTCAGCTATTACGATTACTACCAGCCAGAAAGCTACATACCTCAAACCGACACATACATAGAAAAAGACACAGAAATCAACGAAAAAATCGAAAAAATGAGATTGGAGGCAACTGCCATGTTGCTTTCAGGGGAGCCAACCATAATCGTAGCCACAGTCTCTTGTATCTACTCACTTGGCTCACCAAAAGACTGGGAAGAGATGGCCACGACCATCAAAACCGGCAGCAACTACAATCGGAGTGAGCTCATCAAAAAATTCATCAACGCACGCTACGAACGCAATGACTTGGAGCCTGCACCTGGCACATTTAGGGTCAAAGGCGATACAATCGACATAGTTCCTGCATACTCTAATGATGTAATACGAATCTCGCTGTTTGGTGATGAGGTAGAGAAAATCTCCGTGTTGGATCACGTATCGCTAAAAGAAAAAAGGAAACTAAATTCAGTTAAGATCTTTCCGGCAAAGCACTATCTTGTTGCAAACGATGTAAGACAAAAGGCAATCAAATCAATCAAAGATGAGCTAAAACAGAGACTCCCCCAGCTAAATGAATTAGAGAGACAACGACTCGAAATGAGAACCAAATTTGATTTGGAGATGATTGAAGAACTCGGCTACTGCTCAGGTATTGAGAATTACTCAAGGCATTTTGATGGAAGAAAACCAGGAGAAAAGGCATTTTGTCTTTTGGATTTTTTTGGTGACGACTATCTTCTTGTCATAGATGAATCGCATGTGACGTTGCCACAGCTTCACGGAATGTATGGTGGAGATTACACTAGAAAGAAAGCACTAGTGGACTACGGCTTTCGACTCCCAAGTGCCTTTGACAACAGGCCACTCAAATTCGAAGAATTTGAGCAATACATCAAAAACTGCATCTTTGTTTCTGCCACACCTTCCGAGTATGAAAAAAAGAGATCATTCCAAATAGCAGAGCAGCTTGTCAGACCCACAGGCCTAGTAGACCCTCTAGTCGAAGTAAGACCTACGAAGAATCAAATGGATGACCTCATAGCAGAAATAAAAAAACGCGCAAAAGATAACCAGCGCGTTCTAGTCACCACACTTACAAAAAGAATGGCAGAAGACTTGGCAGAATACCTTTCCAAAAAAGAAGTCAAAGTAAGATACCTGCATTCTGAGATTGAAGGCCTGCAACGAACAGAATTAATACGACAGCTAAGACTTGGCGACTTTGATGTCCTAGTAGGCATAAACCTGCTACGAGAAGGCCTCGACATCCCCGAGGTTTCCCTTGTTGCAATACTAGATGCAGATAAAGAAGGTTTTTTGAGAAACTATACAAGCCTCATTCAGACCTTTGGGCGAGCCGCAAGAAACTCAAATGGAACAGTCATACTTTATGCAGACACCATTACAAAATCCATGAGGGAGGCAATAGACGAAACCAATCGCAGAAGAAAAAAACAGATCGCATACAACAAGTTACACAACATAACACCAAAGACGATAATCAAGTCAATACCGCAACAAGTTGCAGTACTAGATGATATAAAAAACAAGACACAGTATGACTTACACAAAGAAGCAATAGAAGTAGAGGCACAAATGAAAAAATATGCGGAAGATTTAGATTTTGAGAAGGCAATAGAGTGTCGCGACAGATTACGACGAATTCAAATAGAGTTGGAAAAGAAAAATGTACGATAAACTGAAGATCAGGGGTGCAAGGCATCACAATTTAAAAAATCTGAATCTAGATATCCCCAAAAACAAGCTTGTAGTGATTTCAGGCCTTTCAGGCTCTGGCAAATCCACTTTGGCATTTGATACAATTTATGCAGAAGGTCAACGAAGATATGTTGAATCGCTTTCTGCCTATGCACGACAGTTTTTGGAGATGATGGACAAACCAGACGTGGATTCTATTGAGGGACTCTCCCCCGCCATCTCAATTCAGCAGAAAACAACATCAAAGAACCCCCGTTCCACTGTTGGTACCACTACTGAAATCTACGACTACCTAAGATTGCTTTATGCCAGAATAGGCATTCCACACTGCACACGTTGTGGTCGCAAAATCTCAAACCAGTCCATTGAATCAATTTGTGAATCTATTTTCAAGGATTTCGATGAGAAGCAAATCATGGTTCTTGCTCCCCTGATTCAAAGGAAAAAAGGAACGTATGAGAAACTCTTCGAACAAATAAAAAAAGACGGCTACTCTCGTGCACGTGTAGATGGTCAGATAATCCAAGTAGAAGATGAGTTTCCAAAACTAGATAGGCAAAAATGGCACAACATCGAGATCGTAGTGGACCGATTAAAGGCCACAAAAGCGGAAAAAAGCAGACTCTTTGAAGCAATTCAGACTGCACTCAAAGCAGCACAAGGTTCTGTTCTAATTTCGTCAGAAACTGAAGAGAAAATGTTTTCACAAAACAATGCATGCCCCTACTGTGGGATCACCATTGGTGAAATTGAGCCTAGAACTTTTTCGTTTAACTCACCTTTTGGTTCATGCAAAGCATGTCATGGACTTGGAGTCAAAATGGAGTTTGACCCAGACCTAGTAATCCCAGATAAATCCAAGTCAATTCTTGACGGAGCCATAGTTCCATGGAATGGTAGATTTTCTTCGTTTAGAAAACAGGAGCTTAGAGCAGTTGGCAAAAAATTTGGCTTTGATTTGATGACGCCAATAAACAAGCTCAAACCAGATCAACTCAAAGTCATCCTCCACGGAACAGATCAGATGATTCATTTCCAGTATGAATCACAAACCACGGACTCTTATTGGCAGTACACTAACTCGTTTGAAGGTGTGCTGAATAATTTGCACCGAGTATTTATGGACACGGATTCTGAATCAAAACGTGAATGGCTCAAGCAGTTCATGCGAGACATACCATGCAACGAATGCGGCGGCAAAAAGCTAAAGCCAGAGGCACTAGCTGTCAAAATAAATGGGATGGGAATCAGTGAAGTTTGCGACCTTTCAATTGATGAATGCTATGATTTTTTCAAAGACATCAAGCTTACAGAGACTGAGAAATACATAGCAAAAGACATACTCAAAGAGATCACGGAAAGATTGGAATTTCTAAAAAATGTAGGTCTTAACTATTTGACATTGAATAGACAGAGTTCAACTCTTTCAGGCGGTGAATCGCAGAGAATCAGGCTTGCTACGCAGATAGGCTCCAATCTCACAGGGGTACTGTACGTCCTAGATGAGCCCACCATCGGCTTGCATCAAAGGGATAATGCGAGACTCATCAAGACATTAGTCAAGCTGCGTGATTTGGGTAACACCATAATCGTAGTAGAACATGATGAAGAAGTCATCAAAAATTCAGATTGGATAATTGACTTAGGGCCTGGTGCGGGGATTCATGGTGGCAATGTGGTTTTTGAGGGAACTGTCGAGCAGATTCTCAACAATCACAAATCAGTCACCGGTGACTACCTAAAAGACAAAACTTTGATCAGCCTTAAAAACAAGACCCGCAAGCAAAAAGGCAAGATAGTAATCAAGGGTGCTGCAGAAAACAACCTCAAAAATATCACAGTTGAGATCCCATTGGGATATCTAGTCACAGTGACTGGAGTCTCCGGTTCAGGTAAATCAACTTTGGTAAATGAGATACTCCTCAAATCACTTTCAAACCATTTTTACAAAACTAATGAAAGGCCTGGTAAACACAAGAGCATTGAAGGAATAGATAACATCGACAAGGTGATTGCAATAGATCAATCTCCAATAGGCAGAACGCCACGTTCCAATCCTGCCACATACATAGGCGCATTTACTCCAATTAGAGAATTGTTTGCATCTACAGAAACTGCAAAAGAAAGAGGTTACTCCCCAGGACAGTTCTCATTCAATGTTGCTGACGGGCGATGCTTTGCCTGTGAAGGAGACGGTGTAAAAAAAATAGAAATGCAGTTTTTATCTGATGTCTATGTAAGATGCGATGAATGTAAAGGGAAGCGTTACAACTCTGAGACTCTGGCAGTGCTTTACAAAGGAAAAAGCATAGCAGATGTTTTAGACATGACTGTAGAAGAAGCGTTAACATTTTTTGAAAATATTCCAAAAATCAGGCGAATTTTGCAGACGATATACGATGTAGGCTTGGGGTACATCAAGCTTGGTCAATCATCCACCACACTATCTGGTGGGGAGGCACAACGAGTCAAACTGGCATCAGAACTAGCCAAACGTGACACCGGAAGAACATTATACATATTGGATGAGCCAACCACTGGACTTCATTTTGCAGACGTTCAAAAGCTTCTAGATGTTCTCAACAGATTGGTAAATCTTGGTAACACAGTGGTTGTAATAGAACACAACATGGACGTCATTAAAAATTCAGATTGGATAATCGATTTGGGGCCAGAAGGTGGAGACAAAGGCGGCAAAGTAGTAGCAACCGGTACACCAACTCAAATTGCGTCAAATCCAAAGAGCTACACAGGTCAATATCTAAAGAAGATCTTGGTAAATTGACATTAGATATTAAAAAGATAGCAATTCCATCACAGCCTGGAATTTATTTAATGAAGGATGATGATGGAAAAATAATTTACATTGGAAAAGCAAAGAATCTAAAAAACCGCGTAAGATCGTATTTTTTAAAAAATCAAAACTACAAAACGCAAAAATTAGTCGAAAAAATCTCCGACATTGAATTTGTATTAACAGATAACGAAGCTGAAGCGTTTCTTTTGGAATCCAATATGATAAAACAATACAGACCGATTTTTAACATAGAGCTCAAGGATCAGCAACGCTACACCTACCTGAGATTAACTGCTGAGGAGTACCCACGACTTGTAGTTGCACGTCGAACCAGAACTGGCAAGTTTTTAGGCGACGGGAAAATATACGGACCATTTACTTCCGGAAGCTCAAAGTTGTTAAGCATTGGCTCTTTGCGCAAGGCCTTTAAGATAAGGATTTGTAAAAGACTTCCAAAAAAAGCATGCCTTGAATACCATCTTGGGAACTGTGAGGCACCATGCGAATTTAACGAAGCACGGATCAGATATGCCAAACACGTATCCGATTTGGAATCAATACTCAAAGGAAGAGACTTGAATTCATTTACAAAAAAACTTGAGGCTGAAATGAAGCATGCATCAGAGCAACTGCAATTTGAGCGTGCACAGGAGATAAAAGACACTCTACAAAGACTGGGCAGTTTGAAAACACAGCAGAAAATGGAAAATGTCAAAGGGTCAAACGAAGAATACTTTGGGATAAAAACAACAGAGCAGACTGCCCACATTATGACTTTTAAGAAGATAAATGGTGTAATTCGTGATAGTAACAAGTTTTCCTTTGATCTTGTGGCTGACAACTCTTTTTCAAATTTTCTCTACCAGTATTATACAACCAATCAGATACCGCCGTTTATAATAGTAAACGAGATGCCACAAAACGCCAAACTGCTAGAAAGATTACTATCAAAGATGGCAGGAACCAAAGTCAAGATAATTGTCCCTCTATCTGGAAAAAGAAAAGAAATGCTCGATCTCATTTTAAAAAATATTGACGTCATAACTTCAAAAGGATCAGAACCAGGCCTAGTTCAATTAAAAGACGAACTTGGTCTTGTTGACATACCCAAAGTCATAGAGTGTTTTGATATCTCAAATCATGGTACCTCATTTGCAGTTGGAGCCATGTCAAGATTTATCAATGGCAGGCCAGACAAGTCCGGATATAGGAGATTCAAGATAAGAACCGTCAGCGGTCAAGACGATTTTGCAATGATTAATGAGATAATAAAGCGAAGATATCTACGAGTAGCCACAGAAAACTTGGAACGCCCAGATCTAATTCTCGTAGATGGTGGCAAAGGTCAGCTAAGCGCAGCTGTGTCAGCCCTACACAGCCTTGCGATGAAAATACCTTGCGTATCTCTTGCAAAACAAAATGAAGAGGTTTTTGTACCGCACAAAAAAGAACCAATCATCATGCCAAGACATCATCAAGGTCTAAAGATTCTTCAGTATGCCCGTGACGAGGCACACAGATTTGGGATATCATACAATCGTTTACTTCGTATGCCAAAGTCCTAATTCAGCTAAAAGATGTTTAGTTTATTCTCGAAAAGTTGAACGAATGATTAGTTTTTCCATGATTCATTATATATACGTCAAATGTAAAGATGTTTTATGACAAAATTACATGCCAAGGCAGGGATCAGTTAGATGGCAACAGCATACGTCCTCATCAACTGTGAGCTTGGATCCGAGCAAAATGTCATAGACCAAATAAAACCAATAGACGGTGTCAAGGAAGTAAAAGGAGTGTTTGGGGCATACGACATTCTAGCAAAGATAGAGACTGCCTCAGTCGAACGGCTCAGAGAGATAATCACCTGGAAGATACGCAAAATAGACAGAATACGCTCAACTTTGACATTGATGGGAATCGAAGGACAGGAATAACCATGTCCACAGCATATTTTTTGATAAACGCCAGACTAAACCACGAATCCGAGATTATAGAAAAGGCAAAATCTGTGCTAAAGGAAGCCGATCTATTGTCGTATGAGGTACAAGGGACGTTTGGGATTTATGACATAGTAGTAAAGCTGTCTGCTTCAAATGATGATACTTTGCGCAAAATCGTGCTCGAAAAGCTTAGAAAAATTGAAAACATTGAATCCGCAATAACAATGATGGTAAATGAGGAGCAGGAATAATGCCTAGTGCATACGTCATAATACACTGTGATCCAACAGAAACCTACTATGTCATACGAAACCTCAAGTATATTCCGGAGGTAAAAGCAGCAGACGATGTTTTTGGGTACTATGAAGTGGTATGCAAGGTAGAAGCAAATACACATAAAGAACTCGAAAAGGTAATCACATCAAAGATCCGTAAAATCAAGCACATCATCAGCACTATGACTTTGAGCGTGATTGAAGGACAAGGATAATATACATTTATTCAATTCTTTTTTAATTCTCAAACATTTGTTTGCATTGTTTGTAGATAGTTTTATCTTATTTTAAGTCATATTGTTAGGCCTGGCAGTATCGAATATTTACAAGGCTATTTTTGAGGCAAATTTGGATGCTAGACTAGAAGAGCTGTTAATAAACATGCTCAGATACAACTCTTCTGCAGGTGTTCAAGAACCGATTCGGATTTTTTTATACAACTATCAAATAATGTCAGATAATTTTTGGGAGATATACAAAAAGGCAAAATCTTATGAAGATATTCTTGAATGCTATTATCAGTTTTCAAAAAATCAGTGTGTGATAATCGAAACGCTGTTAGAAAATCTGAAACTTGGTTTAAATGATGATCATCTAAAAGAAGATCTTCATCTTTTGTTGAAAGATGCGTTTACGTTTTAACAGCGAACGACTACCTAATTGTAGAGTATCAGAGATAATGTCCGCTTAGCGTATCACAATTAATGTCCGCATAAACACGGGATCCTGATTCTTATGCATGGTAAAAGCAACAGATGAAATTAGAATCAGGGCAGTTCTGCTGTACACGCAACAAAACAGACATGCAGAGGAAATCTGTTCTGCATACGGCATATCTGACAGAACGCTC
>JBDUUJ010000066.1:0-44703 GCA_039938575.1 Nitrososphaera sp.
ATATATATAGATATATATAGAAACCGGATTAGGTTGAGCTAATTTTTGGCATCAAAAGATAACAATAATCGATTTAGAGTATTTATTCTATACAAATTCTACACTCTAACAGATTTGATACAAGTCACATGCCGGATGAGCGACTCCCTTTTAAATGAAAGTAGTTGGTCCAAAAATTTTGGAATTAATTAGATTAAACCAGCTAAACTCTTGTGATTCATTTCAGATCTTCAACCTTATTGGTTGCCCACCCAGCTACCCCCACATGAATTTGATCAAAGGAATTAGAATAGCTGCAGCTAGGAATGGAATTGCGATGGGCCAGATGATTTCGGTGAACACCGAGGTTAATATTCCAACAACAAAGCAAAAGAAGGAGATTTTCAGAGCTGTACTCATGTTTTTACATTCCCACAAATTGGAAAAATCAGTCAAAGTTGTCCAATATATCTAGGATGTTTTGAGCTCTATTGTTTCCTGCAAAAATTTTGTTATTGTTATTTGTATCCACATACCAAATATACTCTACTTCTTCTCGATATGTTTCAAAAACAAAGTGAACAATGTAAATGCCTTGCTTTTTTGGACTAAAATCCTCAAAGGCATACCAGTCTACAACAGTTGAAGGATTATGCAATATGTCTTGTCTAGGATAAGCTGTAGCGATCAACGTTCCTAGTACATGTAAAAGCCTATCTCCTTTACCGTCTTTTCCTCTGTAATTTTTCACTAAATCTATAACTTGCTCCTCCGTCAACTTAACTGGTTTTAATTCTTTATTTTGAGCAGCCTGTTTTTGCAGCTCTATTTGTCGTTCTAGTATTTCTCTTTGTCTCTGTTCTTCTGCTTGTTTTGCTTTGAATGCAGCATAATCCTCTGGGTAGTACGTTTCCCAAATATACCCAGCAATACCTGCTGCTGCAAAAAAGCCAACCACTCCAATGATAATTATAAGAGCTATCTTCTTAGATTTTCTCATTTTTTGTTCATTCTTTTGTATTCAAAATGTGTGTATGATGTATTTATCTTGTACTAAACATTATCGTGTTCTTTGGCTTTGGGACAAAATTCACTCGGATAGTTTCCCAATCAAGGATGGTTGAAGATACATCAGGTTGTGGTACTGCCTGATGTTGTAGATGTTCCTCCTCAGAAATGACTCGTTTGCTTCATGGCATCTTTTTTACGAGAAATACATAAAGACATTAACGAACTAGTCAATAAAACACACGATTCGCTTCATTTTTAAAGCGAGTCCCCCCGGGTCCGCTGTATTTTTTACCCAGACCAGAGGGTTTTATCGCACAAACGCGCTATTATCCCATTGGAGCAAAAGCCCGACCAATCAAAAGATGAGATGCTTCTCTCAGATGACGACAACCTTTTGCGGTGGTACAAGAACGTAAAGCGAGGCAGCAAGATCACTGCCGATGTATATCTTAGGACGCTGAGGAGATTTTGCGAGCACACCAAGACGACTCCTGATGGGCTGGTAAAGATTGGCAAAAAGAACATCAGAAAAGTCGAGGACCTGCTGATGGACCTCATCGACAAAATGGAGGAGAAAAAACACGCGCCGCAATACATCGGCGCTTACAAAAAGGCAGTCAGGTCCTAGATGCAGCACAACGACATGGAGCTGAAAAGAAACATCAAGATTCGAAATTCGGAATAACATCAATACTGTCTCTTGTACTGTTGTTCCCTAATACTGGCATCGTCTTTGCAGATTCAGTTCCCATACAACAATCTACGGAATCAATTTCTGCACAACCAGTTAACACTCCAGAAATACCAACACATGCAGCAAAACTGCATGACATGGTTGACAGAGAAACAAATCGTCATCCTGATTGGGTCGGGCTTATCTCTTGGAATGAAACAAATGCCAAAATTGATTATTTAGGGCCAGCAGACAAAAATCCCTATCGAATAGACCAATCGCGTTGGGCACACTCTCCACCAACTGTTAACAATACAAAAATTGAACAAGTCACGGTTGCATCACCTACAACAAACTTAGCCTCTGGCACAAGTTCGTTACTGACCATATACAAACCAGTGAATGTATTCGACTCCATCTACTGGCGGCTATTTGGAGGAGGTAACTCTATTTACAAGATAGAGCAATCGTACACACTTATTGCTTCAACCACTACTGATGTCAATCTATACCATTAGTTGAACGCACATAACTCTAACAACAAAAAATGGTTGCAAGTGTCTGCAGTATACGATAAGGCGAAGTTTTGGGACACTACATCAAAATGGTATGTGGGCTTTGACCTTTGGGATATGACAAGTGCCACAAACTGTGCTCAGGACTCATCATTTCCAATCCAATCTTCAATTGGATTCACAACTGGCAATACCGCAACAGCGTACATTAGAGCAGACGGAACAACTGCGGGTAAATATTGGATGGGTGTGACTAGTGGAGGATCTGGCGCATCAGTTTCTGTTACTATTCCATCAGATACTGGAAGCACGATAGACATAGGATACACATCAAATTGTAGTAAAGCATTCCCAAGTGCAACACAAATTGAAGAAGAATCAACAACTAGTGGTGCCATATACTACTATGGTCAACCAACATACACATACAAGTTCTATCCGACATCAACGAGCAGTCCGACAACTACGGTATACTCATACAATGGAAAAGGAGGATATGGCGGTAGCGTTACCGAATCTACAAACCCTGCATGGGTAAAATACTCATGCACTGGCGCACTAACGTGCCCATAAACACTCTTTCTTTTTTATGAGCAGACTTTTTATGAAAGTAGATGATAGGGTGGTAATATTGATAACTAGAAATTATTTTATTATTGGAATAATATTGCTGATGATTGGTGGTGCAGTTTCGGCGTGGGGAATTGTATCATACTTTGACTTGAAAAAAGCAGAAAAAGAATACAGAGAACTACCGCAAAATTCCCCACCAGGTAGCAATGAACCATATCCAACAGATGATTTCTTTTGGCAACGTAATGGGATGATTACAGTTCTGTTTACAGCAGGAGCAGTATTTCTATTGAAATGGAAGATAATAAAATAGAAGAAGAACAAAAATTAGAAGCGATATTGTAAATCCCACACGATTCGAGTCCTTTAACCAAATCCCGCCCTTCTGATCTCGTCTATGGCATCGGCGATTTTACCGTAGTCGAACGGCTTGAAGATGATCCTGTCCGGTTTTAGCTCCTCGAGTTTCTGCGCCACGTCTTTTCCAAGGTCGGCAGTAATTATGACTACTCTGGCCTTGGGGTTTGCCTTTCGGATTTTCTTCATCGCATAAACCCCGTCGTATCCGGGCATCAGCATGTCCAAAAATATGATGTCGGGCCTTGCTTTCCGGTATAGATCCACTGCGGACTTGCCGTCGTAGCCCTCCCCGATCACGCTGACGTTGTACATTCTGAGGTACTCGCAGAACACGTCGACTGTGTTCCTGTCATCGTCGACTACTATTGCCGTCAAATCATCAAAGCTGTTTCTGAGCATTTACTTCTCGCAAACCATCCTGTCCATTGCCGCGCCGTCGTACAGATGAGATATTGCGCTCACGTCGCATTCAGAGATGTAGGGAACCTGCATGCTTATGTCTGGCGCCATGAGGTCTTCAGGTGCAGTCGAGTGACCAAGGCCGATTACGTGGCCGAACTCGTGCCGTACTATTGCGGCAAGCATGTCATCGGATAAGCCGTTCACGTCATAGACTGTGATCTGCGACTTGAGGATCTGTTCCCTCCACCGTCGATTTTGTAAATCCGGAATATCCGTCCTGGTCCTTTGCGGTGGACAGTATTATTACAATGTCACCTACCCCATAATCGGATTCGATTATCCTGAACTTGGTCGGCACCGGATACTCGGTTTGCGTCTCAGAGGCCTTCTCCAGCGCACCCCTCCACCCGACAAAATATGTCGAGGCAAAACCGGCAGGCCCCTTGTGCGTCAGGGAATCATCAAGTGATATGGTCTCGGCTGAAAGAATGGCATCCTCTATTACCTTTATCCTGTCTTTGTCCACCAGGTCAGAATTCTTAATGCTCACAACCAGTGTCGACGCAGAATCAATCTTCCAAAACTTCCAGGTGTCTACCGTGTCTCCCCTGAGGTTCTCAGTAAGGACGCATACCGAAGGTGAGTTGAAGATAGACAGAAACGATCTGCAGGTCTTCAGGGAAAGTGCCTTGGAATTATTCTATCAGGGAATAAAGGCCAAACGTCATAATCAGAAAGATAACAAACGGTCACGGAATAGAGGCAGGTGCCGTATCTCACAAGATGCTGATGATCATCAAGGAAACCTTCGGGCTGAGAGGGCTGAATTTTTACAATTATGCTCTAGAGTATCTTGACAGAATTGCTTCAAAAAGCTAGGCATTATTTGCTCATTTGGAAAAAGTGAATTATAAATATCTTCAAGAGTAATTAGTCTCGGTAAGTAAATTCTGCCTGAAAAGGCAGGATCTTGGTTGAAAGGTCGAGTCTGCGGAGCAAAATGGGACAATTAATTAGTCACCAAATTATTCTATTTTTCCAGTCCCCATCACTCTGGACGTGAGTCCTTCCGTTTTTGCAGGACGACTAGTTGTTTGGCAATACGCCAGCGAACTTCCATCTGCGTGAAATCAGCTCTTCTGCCTCAATTGTTACCGCACATCAAATGATGCAACCTACCAATTGATAAAGACATAGAACACTTTACAAAGTATCTCACGCTATTGAAACACAGCCATGGCAACAAAATATTGCAAGTGCAAGTGCGGTTGTACCAGAACAATCTCTAATCTATACTACGAAAATTGCATTCATTGCACACTTGGCAAACACGTATGAGCTTTGCAGGATTCAATGTAGCTCTCAAATCAAACTGCAAAAAAATTCTCTTACCGGCTTATAGCTTTTTATAAGACGTGTGGAATTTGCCAGTTAATTGAGCATCAAACCAACATCCTCTCATGCTTATGGTATTGGGATCATAACCATGATTGTCGGTGTTGCTATTGGTGTTTCATACTACCAGTTGTATTATCTTCCAGAATCCACTGCAAAACCAACCGTTTCACATGAGATATTAGAACCAGTAGGTGTGACAAAAATCGATATCATCAAAGGAGCAGGTAACCCCGAGCAGAAAGACAATTTTGTACCAAAGCTTGTCAACATACAGCTTGGAATAGACAACAAGGTGATCTGGACCAATACCGACGATACAGCACACACAGTTACACCAGACCACAGATTTGCAGATTCATACACAGGTGACTTTGGATCGCCAGGAGTCATCAAGCCCGGCGGAACATACGAGTTCCTCTTTACCGAGGCACGTGAAGTAGAGTATCACTGTGAGCCACACCCATGGATGAAGGGCAAAGTAGTAATCACAAAGCAGAGATTCTAAAAATACAAAAAATGATAAAAGAAAATCACTAAAGAACTACTTTAAGCTTTTAATCCTAAAATCTTCTTTGTGAACGGTGTTTTGGTAGGCATTCACGACAGTAAACCGGTCTGCCTTCTTTTGGTTGGAAAGGTACTTCTGCTTGCTTGCCACAGTCAGAGCAAGTGCATGGGTACATCTTTCTGATTTCTGACATGCCTTGTGCTTCATATCACTAAATAAGAACCAATCGCATTTTCTGTACAGCAACCTTAAGTACTCAAAGCAGCCAATTTATTGTACGAGTGATTTTTCTTAACGTGTGTGATATGACATGGAAATAATGGGCAGAGGCTTCAAGCAGATAATTCGAGAGACCCCTTGTTATGTTCACTTGTTTGGCAAGTATGCCTCCTACAAACTATTTAACAAGAAAAGCCCCCTATACGGCTCTGCAGACATTATCAACGTATGCAACCTTCATTGTACACACTGCTACTGGTGGCTCAACCGCAAAGAAAACGAGGAGCTCACTGTGGAGCAATGGAAAGAAGTAATCGAAAACAAATTCAAAAAGAACCATGTCTTTATCATCACCCTAGTTGGAGGTGAGCCAACACTTAGGCCCGACGTCGTCGAGCTTTTCATCAAGGAATTCCCAAAGCGAGTCTGCCTAGTCACGAACGGAACAAAGCCCCTTAAGCGATACAAGGACATTTATTTTTACTGGATCTCAATTGACGGCACCCGCGACATACATGACAAAATACGCGGTGCAGGATCTTATGACACCACACGAAAAAACATCATAGACTATGTTGAAAAAAATGGTGACAAGGCATACAAAGACATCTGGATAACCATGACAATAAACTCCCTAAATTACATGACGGTCAAAGACGTAATCAACGAGTGGAAAGATTACTCCAACAAGATAGGCTTCCAATTTCACACTCCATTTGCAAAAGGAGATCCACTGTGGATGCCCTTTGGCCCACAAAGAACAAAAGTAATTGACGAAATAATTGCGCTCAGAAAGGAGCTTGGCGACTACATCATAAACCCGACAAGCCAGCTTGAACTTATGAAGAAAAGCTGGGGTGGG
Organism: Nitrososphaera sp.; assembly: GCA_039938575.1. Taxonomy (GTDB): domain Archaea; phylum Thermoproteota; class Nitrososphaeria; order Nitrososphaerales; family Nitrosopumilaceae; genus Nitrosotenuis. Next base: position 6,501 of record JBDUUJ010000066.1, read on the forward strand.
AACGGGACAACTCCGGTCGACTGCCCCACTTGGGCAATCCTTTCTGTGGACCACATGGGACGAGAAAAAAGACCATGCTGTATAGGAAGCGCCGAAAAAGAATCGCTCAAGCCAATCTGTGAGGATTGTGGCCTTGGCTGTTATTCTGTGCTTGTCGGTTTTGGTATGAAGGGCTAGCTCCTTTTATGCACAAAACCTAACTCTTATTTTGTTGAATTTCCAACTGGTTTAATGGAAAGCCCTAGGACCATACCAAACAAGCTTGAAGGAAACATCAACTTTTGGCTGATTGCAGCACTTGTTGGAATAGTCTCTGCCTTTCATTTTGGAATCACAGCACAACAAAACACACTTACCTATTTTATCACACAACAATTCACAGAGACATCTTCATTTGCGACCGCACTTGCTGCAATCTTTGTTGGCAGCACTTATTCACATAGCAAGGTTTTTGGCCGATCATTTATCATCTTGGGAATAGGCTACTTTTTCATATTTGTCGGCGAGACAATCTACACGATCCAAGATTTTATCATCCATGATGATCCCTATCCGTCTGTTGCCGATCCATTCTTTATACTGGCGTATCCATTCATAATAGCTCACATGCTTATTAACATAAGATATTTTGAGCCAAAAATCAAACACAGATCCATTCTCTGGATGGCCGGCCTCGGATTTGCGATATTTTCCTCGTATTTTTTGCTCTCAATGTCACAAAGCACCGAGCTCAATTTCGAATTTTACTACGGCCTAATCTTTGTTGTCCTTCCTTCAATTAGTATTCCAATTACGGTGTACGGCGTCTTGTTGTTTCGTGGCGGCCTAATAGGCAAGGCATGGCTCATCTTGTTGTTTGGAAATCTAGCAAATGCAATAGGCGACGTATGGTATTACCATCTTGAGACACTCGGACAGTACCAGCTGAACCATCCTGTTAACATTTTTTGGTTTTTTGCATACTGGGTCATAGTATATGCAATATACAAGCACCGAAAATACACAAACCAGATACAAAATTAAGACGAAAGAATGCTTCCACCGTGTATTGTCACAGTGGCGTGCCCCTGACCTGAGTAGTGATGGAATATAGTTCCTGAAGGGAGTGGCGGAATAGGCCCGTCTGCTTGTATGTTTGCATGCAGATAGAATTCCACCATGTCGCCAGGAAAAGTATCTACTGTGATTGCCCCATTTATCACAATCTGAGAATAGATATACTTGGCTGCCACTTTTGATGTCGAACCAATAGTCTGAGCCGTATTTTGTACTATAGGGCTTGTGTTAAGATAGATTTCCTGCTGCTTGACAAGAACGCCGTTTTTGTAGACATCAACGTATGCTTTGAGCGGATCACGTGGTATCGGGGGTGGAGGGGGCTGTGGAGGATACCCAAAATGCGCATAGTTTTCAACCTCAGACTCGGCTGAGATCGTCGCAGTAAGTGAAACAACCATGCTTCCTTCCTTTGTCGAGATCACATACGACATAGAACCAGCTGTCGAAGAAACTGACGACACTATTGCGTTTTCTTCATATCTGGTAATCGTAGACGAAGTTGGCCCGATGACTTTGAGGCCAATTCCACCAAGAACATTTGCTATTACCGTAGTAGTTGGTACTCCGTTGATCTTCATGTTGATGTCATGATACCCTGGAATCACTGGTACCATTATCTTGTCACCTGTGGTATAGTTGCCATCAAGATATGCAAGTGAGAGGTGGTTGTCCAAATACACATCAGTCACCTCGACTTGACCGACCACTGGAATGCTTACATATGCGTGTACAACATAGATTTTTTCTTCCGGTGTTTGGATGTGCATGGTTTGGTGGTTGAGATTGTCAAACACTATGGTGCCAAATGGACCTCTGTATGATAATGCCGACGGATAGATGCGTAACATTCCTTCTGCAGATACATCATTTACGGCAAACTCGGACGCATACACTGTGATTTTTCCATCATGGTTTGACATTCCAGATACTGCCACTTTGTTGTTTTTTTCAATCTGAAATGGCATGCTTGGTTGCAAATTGTCCACTTGAAGCACCGGTGTGCTTTGTGGATCAAAAATAAAACCCCTTATGAGTATCGTACCACCATTTGGTTTTGCCACCAAATAGTATTGCTTTGATTGCTCAAATGCAAAAATAGTCTGAAAGTTGCCACCAAGCTCGACTTTATTTTGCATGATGATCTCTTTGTCATACACAAAATGCGTCTGGCCTGCAGGAACCGGCGACGATGTTGGATAACAGCCATAACATGAATGCCAACCGCTGGATGCGCTGGCAACCATTCTGACTGAGCTTATAGAATACGTTGTCGGATTCTGAGTACCACTCTGTATCGAAAATGGCCAGGACGCAGAATAATAAAACGAGTTATAGTTTGCCTGTGAGCTGAGTACCAGTGGTGGTGAAAACGTTCTAGTGTACGTCCACGACGCATTACAGTTGTATCCTGCTCCGTTTGCATAGCTGCATCCATTTTGTGAGTATACGGGTGTCGGTAGACTGCCAGACCATATCTGGTAACCGTATGTTGTATGGTACGGAATGACAAGATAATCATACTGTGGACTTGATCCTATGTATAGTGTGGCACCAGTTGGAACTGTACCCTCTACAACCAGACTTTGGCCTTGATAGTCGTTGAGCTTTAAAATCACAGTTCCTGTTCCCGAAATCTTTATGCCGTCAGCGTTGTTGACACTTGAGGAGCCACCGACACTTCTGCTTTGTGAATAACCAAGCACGTTTGATGTAGTACCGCCGATATCCTGTAATGTTTGCGTCGCGTTGTTGTATGTGAATTTGGTGTTAAATTTTGGGATCGATATTCCAATGCTCGGTTCAGAATCAAGGAGCTCTGCTGCAAAATTTGTAATCGAAGGTACCAGTTTGTATGGCTCTAGTGACTCTTGTGTGCCCACTATGCCCTGTCCGTAGTTTATCTTTCCTGTATATTCTGTTTGAATTATTCTCGAATTAATCCCCATGCCGTTTATCATGGCTTTGCTTCCACCATCAGATTCCGTACCATCCAGACTCACCGAAGTGAACACATTCCCAAGATCAGTTATTGCGATGATTTTTCTATTGACGAAATCATATTGAGAAAAGTTTTCTGGTCGCATGAAAATAGTTTCAAATGCGCCAAGCACGTAACCGCCACCCTTGTGCGTCGAAAAATCAATTTTCCCTAACTGATTGGTGTTTCCATCTAGAATCCTTAACTCTTTTAACATCGAAGCCTTCATTGCGTTATTTGTAAGCTCAAGTGTGTTGTTTTTTACTATGAGTGAGATTTCTTCTGATGCCTTGTCTGTCTGGATCTTCATAGCTTGTTGCGCAGTAAGCGACCAGTTCATCTGGTTTGATGACGTCGTAGAAATCGCTGCCAAAGCTATGAGGGCCGACATGCTTACTGCAGCAACAAGATATGGGCTGGCCATCACCTAACTAACTGAGGATTTTTTTAAGGGGGAAATAACGGAAGGTTACAGCGCATTAGATCTTCGTTAAATCATCAGTACATTTTTTTAACAATTTACCAACAAGTACAATGTGACCAGCATTACGTTTTATGGCGGTATTAACGAAATTGGTGGAAACAAGTTTCTTGTCGAAGACAAAGGCACGCGCGTTTTTCTGGATTTTGGAATGCAGATGGGAAAGGCAAACAATTTTTACGCAGAGTTTTTGCAACCTCGTGCCTTCAACGGCATGGGTGACTTGTTTGAATTTGGTCTCCTCCCAAAACTCGACGGCATATATCGAACCGACTATTCAAAACACACGGGAAGCGACGATTACAAAAAAGAGACAGCCGTCGACGCAGTCTTACTGACGCATGCACACGTAGACCACGCAGCATACATACACTACTTGAGGCCTGAGATCCCAATTTACTGTACTGAGGCCACAAAGCTGATCATGCAAGCGCTGCAAGATACAGGTGGACATGACGAGTACATCACATACAAAGAAAACTTTCAAATCTATGAAAACTCCAAGGGGGAGATTAGCAGAGCAAGAAACGACAAGAATCGTCAAGTCATAAAACGGCAAATTGAGATCATGACTCCTTACAAAAAATTCAACATAGATTCAATAGAGGTGGAACCCATACCGGTGGACCACTCCCTTCCTGGTGTTTGTGGTTTTGTTCTACACACATCAGGTGGCTCTGTGGCATATACGGCAGATCTCCGTTTTCATGGAAGGCGAAAACAAGAGAGCGAGGCGTTTGTAGAAAAATGTGCAACTTCTGATGTTGGTCACATATTATGCGAGGGTACTCGCATTGATCACAACTCATCTCCAACCGAATTCGACGTGGAAAACGATATCAAAGACGTTGTAAACTCGACAAAAAATCTCGTAGTGGTGTCCTACCCCACCCGTGACTTGGACAGATTGATGTCGTTTTATCTTGCAGCCAAGCAGACAAATCGAACACTGGTAATCGACCTAAAACAGGCCTACCTTCTAAAGTTATTTGAACAGTCAGAAAAATACAGAGGTATGTACCCAAGCACGAGCGATCAGGCAATTCGCATATATGTTCCGCGCAAATCATGGGGCCTAATAGACAAAGACCGCCAACATTGGACCAAAAAGCTGTTACTAGAGGACTACGAAATCTGGGAACGTGAATTTATTGAAAGGTCCAACTCTGTCGATTACAGAGAGGTTTCATCAAACCAACACGAATACATGTTTTACTGTAGTGATTTTAAACTCCAAGAATTAATCGATGTGAGACCTAAGGAAGACTCAAGTTACATAAGATCATCCACTGAACCGTTCGATGACGAAATGAGATTCGACCACGAAAGGATAAAACGCTGGCTGGTGCACTTTGGCCTCTTACGGAAGGATGACAACTGGAACGTGACTCATGTTTCAGGTCACGGCTCAAAGGAGCAGATAAGGCACGTGGTTCAACAAACAAAGGCAAAGAATGTCATTCCAATCCACACTATACATGAAGATTATTTCAAGCAGTGGCACCAAAGTGTAAAAACCGTCACAGTTAACGAATCCGTGACACTCTGAACAACTTAAATTTCAAATAGCTTTTCTGGTCGTGAGAAAAGAGTTTCTCATGTTTCTACCAGTGATCTTATTTACGCCAGCAGTTGCTTTTGCTCAAGTAGAGTTGTGGGTTCCGCAAAACCTGATCACTGCTGAGACTTATCAAGGTTTGGTGGTTTTAGACAGTGCGTCATCTACGGGCAGCATGATCTCACTTTCAGTAGATGACCCAAACGCTCTTGTGATTCCTAAATCTGTGTTGGTGCCCCCATACAAGAACCACGCCATTTTCGAAATCAAAGCGTTGCATGAGGGAATCGTAAAAATATTTGCCGTGGGTGGCGGAATGGTATCAAACACCCAGACAGAGATTCACCCATCTAGCACCTCTGCTGCAGCACTTTCTGTCTTGTTCGCATCAAATAAAACCAAGGCAGATACGGTATTAGGATACGTCTTATCGGTGGACGCCGGAGGATCTCCTGCACCAGTATCAAAAGACACTCCTGTCACCCTGACTACTACTTCAGCCATATCTGTAAATGAAAAAATACTGATCAAAAAAGGCACGCATTATGCGAAATTTATTGCAAATGTGATTGGTTCAGGTACGGTTCTTGCGTCCGCCCCCTCTCTCAGAGCAGGCGAGGCCCACATAGAAAAGCTCCAAGACCAAGTTACGGTAAGAACATCTGTTGCCCCAGACATAGTCATGGAGAATTCCAAGGCGTATTTTTACGTCTGGCTGGAAAAAGATGGAAAACCATTCAAGCCACCATACACGACTCATGCGTTTGTCTCATCAAGTAACCTCAACTCAGTTAGATTCAATGAGAATCCGCAGATTGGCCAACACACGGTCATGAAGGTTCCACTTGTAAATGGAATAGGTTCAGGAGTGCTTGTATCTGCAGAGTCAGGTTCATCAGTGATTACTGCGGATGTAGAGGGATTTGGCTCCTCTCAAGCAAACATTATAGTGGGCGATGTCACATTAGATGAGAATTTCAAACCAATTAGCGACGAAAGCCGGATCAAGCAAATAGAAAACAAAAAGCCAAACATTGTCATGGCGTGGATACATCCAAACATCACGGACTCGGAAGCCTTTGGAGTCATAGCACTATACCATGTCAATGCAACAAAAAACGCGTCTACCAAGGTCGACTCCAATGGAACGTCAATTTTTATCAGAAATTCCATAAACAGAATAGAGCCAGTACCGCTAGATGGTAGAACTGTGACACTAACGTCGGCCTACCTTGCCCACCCCAGCATGCTTGTACTGTCGGAAAGCAACGAGGTTTTGCTAAAAAGGGGAATGGGTTCCAATCAGGCAGTCGAATTTAAGATAGGTGGAAAAATTCACGGTAACCACACCTTGTCGGTTTCAGGTCCAGGCCTTGAACGTTTTCAGACTATGGTCCAAGTAAAGCAACCTTACACAGAAACGTACAGAATTGGCCTCGTGCCAGTACCAGCACTCCCACACTCCAATCAAGACATTGCAATCTTGTCCATCTTTGATGCCCAAGGTGCCTTAGTGGATGTGCAAAAGGCGTTTGGAGGACCCATAAAAATCACAGCGACCACAGACTCCAAAGAAGAGATCATAATAGGCAACAAAAACTCCGCCACACTATCTGGAAGTCTGGATGGAAAAAGACAAATCGTTGCATCTGCTGCAGGCATCTCTCCTTATCAAGGAGTGTTGACGCCATGGGGGGTAGCCGACTCGATTAAGCTAGATGCTCCAAAAAGAGTGCACATTGAAGAAGAATTTCCATATACAATACACGAAATAGACGCGTACGGAATTCCTTTGCGAAAGATCAACGCCATAACAATTTCGACGACTCCGGGCTTGGTGCCATCAGAGATGCCTAAGATAAACCAAGTCGGAGTGGAAAGTCTGGCAGTCCTCTCAAATTTTGGAGCCGACACGCAACAAATAGAGTCTTTTGCAAACCAGATGTCTCTCCAATTGGTTACACGTGGAGTCACAAACCGTGTAAACACAAGCTTTGAACTTGTAGTAGAAAGCGACGTCGATGATGCACAGATCACAGTCGAGTCTCCTTTTCCTTTCAAAAAGATCAACAAGGACACATATTCTGTAACTCCAGACAAGCAAGGACTCCACAACTTGACTGTTACCGCATTAAAGACCGGATACCTGCCTGCAAAAAGCACCCTCCAAATCTTTGCAGAGGATTTGTTTACCGTATCTTTTGGAGCTATTGGAACTGATGGAAACGAATTACATGTAGACAGCAGTCTTGCCACTTCAGAGATTTCAAAAAGCTTTGCGACCCCCTATAAGCAAGAGCTAAGACCACAGTTTGTGAGTGTCAAATTTCCAAACACAGTAGAGGTCGGCACTGACGGCTACCAATTACAGCACATTGAGTTTGGAAAACGTGTAGCAAACTCTGATGCCATACAATCATTGTACATCAATTCCGATACTACCATACAGGCACTCTACCAGCGCATGATCAGAATTAATGCGGAAAACGCAGTCGGAGGCGGTTTTTACCCTTACGGTAGTACTGTGACATTGAGTGTGCCACCAAAAGACAAGGCGTGGTTCTTTGTTAGAGAGGTCTTTGATCATTGGGTCGGCCTTCCAAATGAGTCTGATACTGTGACACTTAATGCAACTCAGAACATAGATGCAAAGGCGGTCCTACGAGAAGACCATACGTTCCTGATGCTCAGCTTGGCGTTGCCTATTTCGGCAACGATTTACTTTAGATTGGTTTGGAGAAAAGGGGTGGATCTTTGGTGGTACGGCCACAAGCTTGTTGAATCTACAAAACTTTCAAAATTGAAAAGATTAGCAAACATAAAAGACTACTTACACTTTCGACGCTAAGGCATTCAGGGTTCAGCAAACAAGATTTTTCTGCAAAAGTCTTGGTACTCGGAGAGTATGTGATGGTTTTAAATCACCACATAGTATCGCCAAAATTCTAATAATTCATTTAGTAGGTTGTCCGTTTCATTAGTAATGAAGAGAATAGGCCTTTTGGGATGTGGCGCAATAGGCACGCAAATAGCGCTGGCAATAAACTCAGGGAAGATTCCGGCAGAGCTAACACAGATCTATGATTTTGATAAAGCAAAATCTGCTCTGCTTGCAGCAAAGGTTGCAAAAAAGCCCATCATAGTGGACAACCCACACCTTTTGTCTTCAGGACCTGTTGATCTGGTAGTAGAGGCTGCATCTCAAGACGCAGTGAGAAATCATGCCCTCAGTGTAATACAGAACCGTAAGGACCTCATGGTGATGAGTGTTGGAGCCCTCCTTGATGAGTCAGTCTTCGATGTACTTTTTGATGCGTGTCAAGAGTTCAAAAAAAGGATTTATCTTCCATCCGGTGCAATTGCTGGCCTTGATGCAATCAAATCAGTCAGAGATGAGCTAGATCAAGTGACATTGACCACTACGAAAAACCCAAAAGCTCTGGCAGGTGCCAAATTCTTTGAGACAAACAAGATGGATCTTGTCAATCTGCAGTCTTCACAAGTAATTTTCGAAGGTCCTGCAAAGGAGGCAGTCAAGCTATTCCCCGCAAACATCAATGTTGCAGCACTTCTCAGCCTCGCTGGAATAGGCAGTCAAAAGACTGCAGTTAAAATAGTGGCCGATCCGCACACGTACAAAAATATTCACCACATAGAAGCAAAAGGTAAGTTCGGAAAAATCACAATCTGTGTTGAAAACGTACCAGACCCCTCCAACCCAAAGACCAGCAGGCTTGCCACGCTTTCTGCAATAGAATGCCTCAGGCAGGTCTGCTCAGAGCACATACGAATAGGCACATGATATTGGCAAAAATTGCCGTAATCTAGTGGTTGGCTGAAAATTACCAATATGATCCCAGTCTTTAAATGATTACCAAAAGCAAGCTTATGATTGTATGTTAGCTGAAAAGATCTTGGAGCTGAAAAAGAAAAAAGACGTGGTCATACTTGCTCACAACTATCAGCTACCAGAAGTGCAAGATGTAGCAGACTTTGTCGGTGATTCTTTGGGACTCTCAAGACAGGCAGCAAAGACCCCCCACAAGACAATTCTGTTTTGTGGAGTCCACTTCATGGCAGAGACTGCGGCCATAATTTGTCCAGACAAGCGTGTTCTAATACCTGACCTTGCGGCAGGATGCTCGCTTTCGGATTCGATCACAGTAGAGCAGCTTCGCGAATGGAAAAAATCTCATCCTGGAGCAGTAGCTGTAGGATACGTCAACACAACTGCCGACATAAAGGCCGAATTGGATTATTGTTGCACATCATCTAATGCTGTAAATGTGGTCAAAGCTATCCCAGAAAACAAAGAGATTTTATTTTTGCCAGACATGTTTTTGGGCTCTTACGTTGCGCGTGTTACTGGAAGAAAGAACATGCACATCTGGGCAGGTGAGTGCCATGTCCATGCAGGCATCAGAGCAGACGATATTCACAAGTTGTTGGACTCGTACGCAAGATCCGAGCTTTTGGTTCACCCCGAGTGCAGCTGTACTTCGCAGATAATGTACGATATAGCTGTGGGCGATTACAACAACCGCCAAGTACAGATATTATCCACCGAAGGCATGATGAACTATGTAAGACAGACGGAAGCAAAGACATTCGTCGTAGCTACGGAGACGGGAATTTTATACAGGATGCAGCAGCAAAATCCAGACAAGACATTCATTCCAGCTTCGCGTGGGGCCGTATGTCAATACATGAAGATGATAACTCTGGACAAGGTGTATGCATCGTTGCTTGAGGACAAGTACGAAGTAAGGGTTCCAAAACAAACAGCGGACAAGGCAAGGCGCGCCATAGAGCGCATGCTCGCAATAAGTTAGTCTATTTCCAAGCTAAAGTCTATTGCAGGTGCAGAGTTTGTTATTTTGCCAACCGAGATCATATCTATTCCACTTCTGGCAAAATCTCTGATGTTTTTGGAGTTTATGCCCCCTGATGCCTCAAGTTTAACCTTGCTGCGCAGCCCTAGTTTTTGAAGAGCAGATATGGTTTTTCGTATCTGAGACGGTGTGAAATTATCAAGCATGATTATGGTTGCACCCATTTTTGCAGCAAGTATGGCATCGTTTTGGTTTTCAACTTCGACTTCGAACTTTTTTGAGTGTTTCTTTGCCCTCTGAATCAGCCTTACAAGTGAGCCCTCAGCTGCGATGTGATTGTCTTTTATCATTATCATGTCGGACAACGTCATGCGGTGTTTTTTTCCGCCTCCGATTCTGACTGCTTCTTTGTCAAAAAAGCGAAGACCTGGGGCGGTTTTTCTTGTCGAGTAAAGATCGGTTTTCTTGCTGACGCTCTTAATCTTGCTGACCAGTTCGTACGTAAGAGTTGCAATTCCGCTCATCCTAGATAGCAAATTAAGTGCGGTTCGCTCGCATCCAAGTACCGACCTTACAGGGCCATAGATTTGCATCACTGTCTGGTTTTGTCTTATTTTTGAACCATCTTTTTTTACAAGTTTTACTCGACAACCTCTCATTGCAAAGATCTCTTTTGTATATGTGGCTCCAGCCACAATTCCTGTCTGCCTTGAGATGATTTTTGCAGATACCTTTTTGTTGGTAAGTATGCTGGAGGTGACATCGCCTGCACCGATATCTTCGGCAAGGAATCTGGCGAGATCTCTTTTGACATCCATTTAATGGACTAGACGTGTGCCCAAATAGAACTTTTTCTATGTGGAATGGTTATGGTAATGTCTGTTTCACTACGTTGTCAAAACCTGTAATGTCATCCCAGTCCGACTTTATTGGAATTTTAATTGTAAATGTAGATCCTTTGCCTGGAGTGCTTGATGCGGTAATTGACCCACCGTGTTGCTCCACGATACTTTTGCAACTTGAAAGTCCGAGGCCTGTCCCCACTTGCTTTGTGGTAAACAATGGCTCAAAGATCTTCTCTAGGAGTTCTTGCGGAATCCCGACGCCATTGTCGGATATAGCGATTGTGGCTAGGTTTTCCTTATCATCTTCAGTTATCGTGATTTTGATTATACCTCCCTTTCCTTCCATTGCCTGAATTGCGTTAACGAGCAAATTTACGAAGACTATCTCTATTTTTTCAGGATCACAAAAAACTGTGCAGTCGTTTAACGGTGGATGGATTGCGATATTTGGAGGCACATCAATCCTTTCTATTGCGTCTTGTAGTGCCATCGACAGTGAGTAGTTTTTCTTTTTTAGTTGTGGCAATCTTACATAGTCCATTACATCTTCTAGCTGGTGCGACATTCTGTAGACAGCTCTGTCCAGACGAGACCACTGCTGACGAGACTTGTCATCTAGATGATTTTCCAACCGAATTCTTAGAATTCTCGACGTATTTTGAATAACACTTAGTGGATTTCTCAGATCGTGTGCAATCCTAGCAGAGAGCTGTCCTATTGCAGACAGTCTTTCCACTTTTAGAAGCTCGTCTGCTTTTTGCCTAACTTCCTCTTTTAGTCTGTCTCGTTGTTGCGCCAGGGCTTGTTGTGTTTCTTCAAGCTTTGCCATATTGTCCTGCAGTTTGATATTTAGCTCGTCTGCTTTTTCCTTTGCAATTTTTAATTCTTTGATCTTGTTTACTAGAAGACGGATTAACTCTTCGTTTGACAGCTCCTTCATGAAAAAGTATGGACTGGTGTCTGACACACTTTTCAAGTCATCTAAATGTTAGTAAGAATTTGTGTGTGTTTTAATCAAACAAATTATTTAAAAGCATCCCCTAGGCTACCTTTAAGGCATATTTGCCCTTTTCTTTGATTCCCAGAGTTTTTGCAATATGTGAATTTTGTGGATCTGCTACCAACACTACGCCTGTCCAGTCTGGTGTCAAGTCCGACGACTTGCACAGAGGGCAGACCTTTCCTACAAAAACATACTTGCATTTTCTGCAAGCCATTTCTTTGACCATTTACTTTTTCACTTCAACTGGCTTTTTTTCTTTGGTTTCTTTTTTGTCTCCCGAGTCGTCTTTGCCTGATTTCTTTACCTCTTCTGCAATCCACTCTTCTGCCCCCAAAAATGGTTGTCTACACGTGATTCCTATTTTGCCCATCGTAGCTGCCTTACCAAGAGATACTGCGGTGATCCTCGCACGAAGCGTCGAGCCGACTTTGAGTGTGCGGTTACTTTGTTTTGCAATAATCATCCCAGATTTGACATCAGATTGCAGATAATCATCCATGACCTGTGAGAGGTGCAGTAGCGCATCTGTTGGCCCGATCCTCACAAAGGCGCCAAAGTCTGTAATATCTACGATTTCACCCAAAATAATTTCCTGCAATTTTGGTGTAAATGTCAATGCTTCAAACTCTACTCTGTGGTAGGTACCTCCATCCCCTGCAATCATTTTTCCCATCTCGTCTACTTTGGCTTCCAGGATCATAATGATGTAGCCTAGTTCGGCGTTGATCATGCTTTCGTATTTTTCTTTAAGAATAGCTATGGCTGCTTTTTTTAGCGAGGTGCCGAACATGCTTGGCGGAATTCGCACAACATCTTCCAATGACGAGATAGAAAACAAGTACGTGCAAAACTCCAAGAGTTGAATTTATGAATCTTTGGGTAAATTTTGCATATTAACTGTGTTTGATAGACATCATCTCTTGAAATACTGGGATATCTATCCCTTTGGCATAGATTTCGAGTTTCTTTTCGCCATAAGTCTGCGGAACCACTATTGCCTCAAGCTCACCGTTGGTGTCAGTTGATAGAGTCGAGACCACTTTCCCATCAAAGACGATTTTTGCTTCTGTGTTGGCAATAGGCTTTCCATCGGTTCTTTGGATTTTGATTTTTAATCTAATTGGTTTGAGTGGATCGGAAAAAACTTGTCTTATTTGGATTTCTTTTCCAGTTTTTTCGAGTTTTGGCCTGTATGGTTCAGCAATGATGAGCTTTTTGCTCTTTTTTTGAATCAACGGATGCTTGCTGGAAATTTTTTTGTTTAAATTGTTTCTTGACCTTATGTAAAAGTACAGAATCGCGATAATTTGTGATTCAGTTGACTGCACCTTTTGTTTTTTGAACGCAAGATAACAACATCCAAAGAGTGGAGCAAGCGAAACATAGTTGGCAGTAGACTGGTAAATTCCCCATGAAACTATTATCCCAAGACCTAGTACCAACATCTGCTTCATGCTTAGTTTACCAACTAGTGGAAATGCAAAAACTGCTTCATTAAACGGGTTTACATCTTCAAACCATAGCAGCTCGATTGATTTCATCATGACAAAAAATTACAAAAAATAAAAGGCGGCATCTTAAGACAGACTTACTGTCACAGATGCCGTAGTACGAACTGTCGAACCATCGGAGGTAGTAGACACTATCTCAACTGGAATGTGGTCACCTATGTTATGCGTGGTAATTGCGGTTCCATTTGCAAAATTGATTCTAGAATATGCACTAGATGTCTGTCCTGGATTCATCGACGATGGCAGTGGTGAAGTCGAGAATGGTTGCATTCCAACTGTGTTTGCATCAACATCAGTTTGGAGGTTTATTGTAGTTGCGGCGATCTGTTTATTTCCTGAATTCTTCAGTGTTATGGAAAGATACTCTTCTCCGTTTGAGCTCTTGATAAGCTGAACGTTTTCCACAGATATTACGCCTTTGAGTGTTGCCACATTTGATGCTGAGTTGTATGCACTGTACCCACCAAGTCCTGCGGCCACTGCCACTCCGATGAGAATCAGAGTCGTAATTGCAGGTGCAATGCCACGCTTTTTGCTCAAAAGACTAGTCATTGGTTGACAAGCAAGAATCTGATTTAAGGCAAAACTGCTTTTTTGTATAAATTTGTTATTTGATATGAAACATTCGAAGATATGCATTTTTGCTGCGCTTGCAGCCATGTGGTTTTTCATTTACCTGCAGAACTTGACGGTGTTTGTGGTGCTCGTCTTTCTTATAGTATCTTTTATCACGTTTGAAGAAAGAGATAAGATGTTGGCACGCTTGATTTTTTTGGTCAAAAATAAAACGAGTTTTCTGCATCAGTACATACTGCCTGCCCAAGTAAAGGTCGTCAAGCCTACAAATAACGCAGCAATCGCGTTGTTAAAACCCGTAATTGAGCACAAGTCATTGACACGAATACAAACTAAGTTAGGGAACAGTCTGACAAACCAGATTACTTACTCCGGAAGAGTTGCAAATCCAAAAACCCTTGCGCACCAGACAATAGCATACACAATACTCGCATTTTTGATCACATTTCCCCTAGGCATCATCTTTGGGCTTTGGCTGAATAGCATATTTTTTGCATTGTTGGTAGTCCCACCCATCGTATTTGGACTCCCATTGTTTAAGCTGAAGTTAAATCAGGCAGAACGAAAAACCGCAATAGAGGATGAATTAGCATTTTTTGCAGTTTACGGCAGTGTCATGCAGTCTGTGGGCAGGTCCATTTATGACGCAATTTTGCAGTCTGTCGGCAAGAGAATTTTTCCAATAATCGAAAGTGAAGGAAGAATGTTGGAACGTAATGTTTCACTCTTTGGCATGGATCAGCTTGAAGCTGTCAATAGGTTGGCACTTCCCCATCCAAACATAGCATTTAGGAACTTGCTTTTGGGATATGTTTCAATACACAAAAGTGGAGGCGATCTCATAAAATACATGGAGTCAAAAAGTGAAGAGTTTTTCAGTCAAACCAAATTCAAGTTTTTCAAATATGCAACCTCTGCTGAAAACATTGCAGAGATTCTCCTCATTTTGTTAAACATACTTCCGATATTGCTCATCATGTCATCATTTTTGATGAACCAAGAATCTTTGAGGATCATTATCGCTCTTTCATTTGTTGGCGTACCAGCGATTACGGCCGCCCTCCTCATCTTCATTAGCAGCATTCAGCCGAAAACTCACGACATCATTGGAGTTAGCAAGCTGCCCATAATCATGGGCACCGTTGCCGGACTAGTTACATTTTTTACGATTCCGCAGGCATGGTTTATTTTTGCAGTTATAGTTGCTGCTGCATCACTTGCCAACTTTGTTAGCTTGTCAAAACAATTTGCAGAAATCCGAATGGTCGAAGCGGCACTTCCAGATTTTTTCAGAGATATCACTGAATGTGTGAAGATAGGACTCAATATTCCAAATTCCATCATTCGAATTTCAAATGAAAGAAGATACAATAGAATTTTTGACACATTTGTATCAAGTGTCTCGACACAAGTCAGTTTTGGCGAATCAATCTCAAATTCCATACAAAATACATTCATTCGCTCATGGCACGCAAAGATCTCATTTTTCATCCTCGCAAAGATAGTTGAGAGTGGTGGCGCAAGCCCACAGGTTCTTGAGGAGATGACAGATTTTTCTACGAAAATCAATCAGGCTAAAACAGAAATGGTCAACCGAGTAAAGATCTTTGCGCTGATGGTCTACGCAAGCCCACTCCTCATGGTTTGGGCCACACAAGGAATGGAGGATCTCTTAAGCAAGATAGGGCCGGAATACATCCAGATGACGTATGGATTAGGTTCCACTTTGGTGATTCCGCAAGATTTTTTGCAGCTTGTGAATTTGGTGATCGTCGTTTCATCATTTTGCATGTCTTTGGTCATATCGAAGCTGATATACTTTACCATCAAGCACACCATGGCAGTTTCAATTACCTGTACAGTGGCAATTGTCTGCATATATTTAGCTCCGCTTTTTCCCTCAATCACATAATGTATTTGGCCCGTAAATTTGTCAGCCAAACTTGATTAACTGTATCAGCCCGAATAATATTTTGTGAGCAATCTAGTCACTTCTGGCATTGACACAATCTTGTTTGATTTACATTGTTCAAGCAGACAGATTCGTTGTTGTAGATCTTGTCGGAGATCTATGTTGAGCATGTTTGCTGCCATATGTACTCTTTTACTCTTTTCGATTAGCTCCTCAACTCTTTGTGGCCCAAAGCTTGATGACTTTGGATCATAGCGAAATATCTCATTTAGTTCTACTCCCTCCATTTTTGGTATCACTTCTTTTACGCTGACAACTTTTCGGACTAGTTTTTTGTCTGCATTCTTTGTTCGCGTTATGTGCAAAATAAACCACAGAAGCATCTGTTGACTCGATTTTATGTTGATTGGCTCAGAGGCAAGTCTGTTGAGTGCAGACTCGGCGTCGGAGCCATGAAAGGTGGTCAGCCCACCGTGCCCAGTGGCTGCACTCTGAAACAAAAATTGTGCTTCCTGCCCCCGTACCTCCCCTACAATTTCGAAATCAGGTCTCATCCTAAGTGAGGCCTTGATGAGATCCATCATGTCGATGTCATAGTTTTCTGACTGGTTTATCATGTAGCTTGAACGAGTGAACAATCTTTCCCACCTGTAGTGCGGGATCTTCAGTTCGGGCGTTTCCTCTATTGTGAGGATCTTCCACCTAGGATTTAGGAGCGCCATTAATGCATTGATCAGTGTTGTTTTTCCCGATCCCGTTTCACCTACAATGAGACCGAATGCCTTTGCATCCAATAACAACCACAGGTATGCAGTAACAAGAACACTTAGGCTGCCAAGCTCCAACAGATGACCTATGGTGAATGGTTCACGTGTGAACTTTCTTATGTCAAGTGTAGGCCCAGGTAGAGACACCTCATTTTCATATGTCACCGTGATCCTGTCCCCCTGTGGAGTCATCGAGTGTACAATGGGAAAGGCCGCCGTGACACTCTTACCAGTCTTTTGAATAATTTTTTGGATGTATGAGTTCATTGACTGACTTGTACGGAATTTGATGTTGGTATCAAGGATATTGAACTCCGTATACTTTCTGTGAACAACACCGACTGATCTATCGAATCTCTCACATGTGATTTCCTCGACATTTTCATCTTGCATTAGTACGTCAAGTATGCCATAACCCAGAATGTCTCTTATCAGATAGTATCTCAGATGTGAAAACTCGTCAGACATGAGACTTGAATTTGCTTGCTCTCTTGCTTCATTCCAGATATGCCGCTCTATGTAATTTACAGGATCGTCTGATTTTTTTAGTGGTTCAAGTGATAAAAACATCTGCTGCATCATTTTACCATACATTGAATGGACTTGGGTGGAGAGCTTTGGCTCAGAAACCAAGTATTGACCATCTTTTGTGATAAAGATTGAGGCGTCGCCAACTTTGTACGATTCGATTATTTCACAGCAATCAAGATTCGGTACATGACAGACTACATCAAAAGACGGTAACACATGATCGTGTTGTTTTCGCACAAAAAGAAAATAATTTTGTATTAAAAGACTCTTAACTACATGAATTTGTGTAGGTTCAGAGTCCGGCTTTTACTTTGCGTACAACAACATTATAGTCGTTGATTGGCACTATCTTGATTGTACTAATTGATGATATTCCTGTAGCTATGCATAGCTGTTCTATGTCGTGAGCATTTTTTGCGTCAAGGATTATGATCCATTGGTGCTCAAGTACAGACATGTAAAAGCCCACTAGCTTTGTTATGTTGAATTTTTTGAGGTTGGCCTTTAGTTTGGATTCAAGCCCGATGAACATTTTTCTACTTTCTTTGTTGTTTAGAGGGCAAGAATCCGGATCATGTGTGGCGAAGATCCCAAACAGCATGAATCCATGAAAATTTCTAATTTTATTAATCTTTCAATCAATCTTGCAGTATCAGTCTAGATTTTTTGTATGTGATTTATCGGCATTTACTGCATCATCCAGTCTTTTTTTCAGATTTTTCCTTCGGTTTTCATCGCACTGCCAAGAGCAAACATCCCTTTCGACCCCATCGAATTCTTTGCCGCAAACAACGCAATTCTTCAAAGTTTGATTTCACTTACTTTCATACTATATGAGGTCATTTATTCTGAGTTTAACTAAATTTTTTTTACAAACAGATGTACTTTTCCAGCAGCACAAATACATCAAGAAATGGAAATGACGAATGTTTAAGTTGAAAAAGTAGCAGATTTTGTTTTGCCAACATCAGTCGAAACAGTAAGTATGACATCCGTATTTGGATACACGTTATTTGTCAAGTTGATGCAGAATTTGCCATCTTCATCTGTGTTAATGATGCGCGGGTCCTGTAAATTATTGCTTATCTTGTCTATTGTCCACTCACCTGATCCTAGTGCCACCTGCGAGCAATCATAGATTGTAGGAGGAACTTCTACTTCGGCCCATGAAATCTGCACAGAACGTGGTTGTATGTTGATGCCGCTCATCGTACCGGTGAACTGGAGCCTCAAATCAGTGTAATCTGTAATTGAGTTTGCTTGTGCTGTGCTAAGAGTCTGAGTTGCAAGAACAAAGTTTTGAGAGATGTTATTGTGTGACCAAGATGCGATTGTGGTTCCTCCCTGAAGCAGGCTCACTGTAAGATCAATTTGGTTTCCACCTGATTGATCTTTTCGATAAGCATATCGGACGATGTGATTTGATGCAGTGTGTGGATCCTCGATGTCTGATAGTCCGACAACTAGCGTTTCCGATGTATCCAAAATCATATCTATTGGTCCAGACGTAACATAATCTGCATCATTTTGTACTGTCTCATCAATTTCGTCGTACAATATGTTGTTGCTATTGCCACCCGGTGCAGGATCAGCCCAATTGTTGTTGTTTGCGATATCCGAATCCGGCCTTGCAAACTGTGCAGTGCTGCTGTCATCTCCTGCCTCGCCAAAAGCCAACGCTGAATTGTATGTGAGATGTTCTGTTGTAAGTGTTGGAACGCCACCAATGTCTGCAGTGTAGGTTATGATTATGTTGAATTTTTCATAGTTCCATATCTTTTCGTTTCCTGTATTTACAAGAGTAAAACTCACCACATTATCAAAAGCAGTTGCATTTAGGTATCTGATCTCCATATCTGTCTGCGCCATCAGATTCTCCAAGATTGCAGATTGTGTTCTTGACGAGTTTACCTCGTAAACTTGGGCCGTTATTGCAAATACAATCGAAAAAACAGCTATCATTGCAGCTCCGGCTATTCCTCCAGCTAGGACTATACTGAAACCCATCTTGTTTTTTGATGTCTCAGCTTAGAATCTATGAGATAGTGTTTTCAAATCAAACAAACATGGAATAAAAGATGATCAGCCTCGGGGATTCGCACGTCCCAAGCAACTGATCACCACAATACCGTCCTACGGTTTGTCAATTCCGTGTGATACCAATAACACACACCAAGTAAATTAGCTTTGCTTAGAAATTCGATGATCCAAAGATCCTGATATAAAAAATTGTGTGCCTAACGCTTTTTCTTTTGGCCAGGCTTGTTTTGACCAGGAACTCTGTGGAGGACAAATCTCTTCTTGAAGTTATTCTTATTTCTCAGAATTGAGATGGTTCCAACTCTTTTACGTCCTTCTACTTTGGGCGTTTGGCCGCGCACCTTTCCTGCCTTTGTAATCGATCCGTGAGTTGCCATATGTATTTTCTAGAATATTGGGTTTATGTGTCTTACCAGTACTTTGCCTTAATTGTCTCAATTACTTTTTCGTGCTCTGGTCCCTTTCTTCTTGCAAATCTCTCCATTGCACCAAGTGGCACTCCTCCTAGTGCCCGTGCGAGCATGTTAAAGAATTGTTTTTGCACCGAAGTCTGGCTGCTTCCTGTCTTTGTCATGAACTTCTGGATTCCGTACTTGAAGTTGTGCTGCCATGTCTTGTACATTACGCCAAGCTGTGGTGCACTCATCTCGTTGCCAATATTGAAAAATTCTGATTTCTCAAGCAGACCAATTGGTACAAATGTGAGTGGTGTTGTCGTGAACATAGAGTCGGGCTGCTCGCGCTCAAGCTCGCTGATGAGTTGAATTGTCTCCCACGAGTCTTCAGGAGTTTCATCGTTGTCAAGGCCCATAATTAGTGTGAATGCTGGAACCCAGTAATGCTCATTGAGAGTTTTGACTCCTTCTTTGACCACCCAGTGCCACTCTTCTGGCATAAACGGTGCAAGCTTTCTGTCTGCGTACTTGCCAATCAGTCTGAGACTACCAGTCTCAAATCCACATTGGATGCCAATCAGGTTACTTGGGCCTGCTTTAATTATTCTCGATATGTTTGGAATTAGTTTTTCATCTGCTATTGCTCCTGCAAGTGTGCCGTGCGTTGGATTAGTGTGAGTTACACCGGCTTCCATCACAGCTGTGAACAATTCCTCCAGTGCCTCACGGTTTGGCTCCATCTGCTTGCTTGTTCGTGGATCCATTCCGTAGACAAAGATGTCGTCACTGTGAATCCAAGCATTTCGCAAGCCACCTTTTTTGATGTTGACTTCGATTTCTCGCTTTACTTTTTCTGGTGGGTAGTACCTGAGTGCACGTAACGTGACGTCGCAGAACTTGCATCCACGTCCGCATCCTCGCATCACCTCAATCATCCCATGCATCGACGGCTCGACGATCTCTGGAATTTCATCGATTTCAGGCCTGTCCCAGAAATTAACGAACCTGCCGTGCAGTGTTCTACCGTTGCGGTGGAATTCCTTAATGTCGACTTTGAAATCACTTCTTTTTCTAAACGGGTTCATGTTCTCAAATTCGCCATTTATCAGATAATTGAAAAACCTGCCTGCATGGCCATCGATTTCCGGCGCGATGCCACCAAGCTCGCCTTCCAATATTGCATAAATTCCAAATTCTTCTATTTTTTCTGGGTCATAGTTATACTGCCAAGTTCCAGAGGCACCTGAAATCACTTTGGCGTTGCTGCCGTTTTTCTTTTTTGCCTCGATGATTTTCTTGTGCAGATAAGCGTTGTAGTATTCGTCATACGAGATTTGTTTTCTTCCGTATGTGAATGTCATGGTGACTGGTCCCATTCCCAGAGGATCCATCTCGTATGTACCTACTACTTGAGTTTCAGGACCAATGAATTTGTCGATATGATCAGGATGAGCAACAACCACATCTTCTCGCTTAAAGCCGTCTCGTAGCAGTCCTGCCTCCACTTTTCTGAGGCCGTATGGTGCGTAAGATGCAACGCCGTTGTTGTGCGGGATTGGGTTACAAATAAAGTCAAAAAGAATTTTTGGCGTCACTTGATTTTTGAGGATTTTATACCAAAAGCTGTTGTGATCCCTGTTTGGATCTAGTGCAGGTGCACAACCAAAGAATGTCGCAAGAGAGATTCCGCGGTAATTAGACATCAAAGTACGATCTGCGGTGAGTACTATCTTTGGGTGTGCCATCTGTTGTTAGGCGTTCTCTTTTTTTTATTTATTTAACCGTTTAGGTATTTTTACGCGTGTGTGTTGGGCTGTTTTGGCAGTTTAGTAGTTCTCTATGATACCAGCTTTGCTTCTATGTGTGCGCCCAAATTCCTTTGAGCCACTAAGGAATGCACCATCAAACACAGTGCCATCATGACACACCAATACGTCATCCATGCAGCAGCTACCGCAGATCCCGATCCCGCATTTCATCATGCGCTCAAGACTTGCCTGGACGAATATTCCTTTTGCATTTGCAAGCTGCACTACTTTGTACATCATCACTTCTGGACCGCATGTGTATATTGCGTCAAACCTTTCATTTTGAACTAGTTTTTCTAGGACATCTGTAACAAACCCCCTCTCGCCATAAGAGCCATCTTCTGTTGTGATTATGATTTTGTGTTTGTTTTTTGCCAATATTTTGTTTGCAGTGTCTTCAAAAAACACTTCCTCTTTTGATTTAGAACCCATGAGTAGGGTCACGTCATTTGTTGGTTTGACAAACTTTGCAATACGCATTAGTGGAACAAGTCCAGTTCCGCCGCCGACTAGGACGATCCTGCCATCTTTGATGTCAAAGGAGTTCCCATATGGACCTCTGACGCCTATTTGATCACCTATTTTGAGGTTGTAGAATGCGGTGGACGATTCGCCGCGCTTTCGGACTGTGAATGCTGCTTTGCCTTTTTGATCTGTCACCATGACGCTCATAGGGAGCTCATTTACACCTGGAATCCATACCATTGCGAACTGGCCTGGAAGAACGTTTGCAAGTGTTTCATCTGAGAATATGAGGGTGCGTACGGTTGGAGTCTCATCAACTATTTTTTCTATCACCCTAATCGATGGAGTCTTAGAAACGCTTTGCAAGTCCCACCATCTCCTCAATTTTTGAGAACCCTTTTTTTTCCATATAGTTTGCGACTCCTTCATTTATTTCTGAAAAGACATTGAGCCACTTGTCACCTATTGCACTGCCTACCTGTATTGCCGACGCACCAGCCAACATGAATTCCACTGCATCCTCCCAGCCATAGACACCACCGCAACCAATTACTGGTATGTTATATTTTGAAGATATTTCGTAGACGCACCTTACTGCGACCGGTTTGATTGCGGAGCCTGATAGTCCACCTATTTTATGGCTCAGCATGGGCCGTTGCGTCTCAACGTCGATCCCCATTGCCCGTATAGTGTTGATTGCAGTAATCGCGTCTGCCCCACCATCGATTGCGGCCTTTACTGTGTCAAGATAGTCTGTTGCACCAAGACCCACCTTTGCAATCACTGGTACCTTGGTTGTGGATTTTACCTTTGAGACTATTTTCGTCACCAGTTCCGGGTCGTCACCCACCTCTAGTCCCACCTTTTCGACGTGTGGACATGACAGGTTGAGCTCGTATGCGACCACCTTTACATTTTCAAACTGTTTTACCATAAATTCAAAATCATCTTCAATTGAACCCACCAGACTCACAATTATTGGGATTTGATTATTTTGCGAGATCATCTTTGCAAAATATGGCGCTCCTGGATTTGAGAGGCCGACTGCATTTAGGTAACCGCCCTTTATGCCCACGATGGTTGGATTTGGGTAGCCGTCCCACGGTTCCTTACTTAGAGACTTTGTAACCACAGCTCCTGCGCCTGCCCGATAGATTCTGCCAAAGACCTCAAGTGAGATGCCCAATATGCCGGAGGCAAGCATTGCCGGCCTCTCAAGCGAAACTGTTCCAATTGATACGGAAAGGTCAGGCTTCACTTGATTGACTAAATCTTGTTGTCTTATAATGGTTGATTTGGCATTCTCTCCTCAAGTCAGCCCTAGCTTTTTTAATGAGAGGATGGGACATTGCATTATGCATTTTGTTGTTTTGACTGAGCTTGGCACCGTTGTTTTAGAAGACTCCAAAATACTCAAGTCATTTCCATTTGAACAGGCTGCTGCAGATTTTGTAAAGTCAAAGAGTGGCCAGTACAAACACACTGAATTGATCTCGTTTCTTAAAAGCGCAAATACCAGTTTTTTGATAAATGATGATTCTCTGCTAAAGACACTCAAAAAAGAGTCACTCGATGTCCACCACATGGATGAAAACCAGATGAACCAGATTCAGGCAACCAAGCCGCAGCTTTTAGTCGATGCAGGATTTGCAAAAAACACTCAGGATGCAATGACAAAGCTGCGTGATTTTGCGTTGCAGCTTTCGGCAGCTAGAGTCACTGAGGTCTCCGAGAGTCCCGATCTCCACATAACCCAAGCAATCAAGGCCCTAGATGAAGTGGATGTGATGGTGAATGGTTTGTCGTCTAGGCTTCGTGAGTGGTACGGTCTGCATTTTCCTGAGCTTGATAACATAATTGATAGTATTAGTGGGTACGCACAGATTGTCATGGCAGGAAAGAGATCTGACCTTTCAACCAAGGTGTATCAAGACGCAGGCTTTCCAGACTCCAAAGTCGAAATGCTTTCAGTGATTCAAGAAAAAAGCAAGGGGGGTGACATCTCAAAAGAAAATTTAGCAATGGTGCAGTCCATTGCAAGGCAGATCTTGGAGATGTTGAAAATAAGAAAGGATCTTGAGACCCATGTGGAAAATGAGATGAGAGTTGTTGCACCGAATCTAACTGCGATTTTGGGTGCGTCGGTTGGAGCAAGGATTCTCTCAAAGGCAGGTTCGCTCAAAAAGCTTGCAACGCTTCCTGCAAGCACAATCCAGGTACTAGGTGCGGAAAAAGCACTCTTCAGAGCTCTGAAGACTGGTACGCAGCCTCCAAAACATGGAATTTTGTTCCAGCACCCAATAGTACATGCAGCCCCGCGGTGGCAGCGAGGCAAGATGGCACGAGCAATTGCATCCAAGGCCGCAATCGCAGCACGCGTCGACGTGTATGGTGGTGGATTGAATCAAACTTTGCTTGAGAAGCTTAACGTCAGGGTAATGGAGATTGGTGAAAAGTACAGGCAGCCAACTGAGAGACCCATGCAACCAAGAGAGTAAAAACGACGAGAGGGATTTAGGCCAAAAAGTTCTCGAAGGGAATTTAGAGCCGACATAAAAAAGCGAAAAAAGTTTGGAAAAAGAAGATAGTCCCATCTATTGGATTACGGTCGATGGACAAAAAAGACTTGCCACTGTAAATTATGTTGAGGGAAATCAGGTATATGGTGAAAAGTTGTACAGAAAATCAGGAGTCGAATACCGCATATGGGATCCTTTCCGAAGCAAGCTTGCTGCAGCACTTACCATAGGCCTCAATGTGTTTCCAATAAACTTTGGAACAAAGGTGCTCTACCTTGGGGCGTCCACTGGAACCACCGTCTCGCACATTTCAGATATAGTGGGCCATGAAGGCATCGTGTTTGCAGTGGAGCATGCAAGTAGAGTAGCCAGAGATTTTTTGGATCGTGTCGCAAATTTCAGAAAAAACGTTGTCCCCATCTTGCAGGATGCACGTCATCCTGACCAATACTTTTCAGTTTACGGTAAAGTTGACGTAGTGTACTCAGACATTGCTCAACCTGACCAAACAGAAATCGCAATAGAAAACTGCAGGATGTTTCTCAAGGATGGTGGCTATCTTTTCATGGTGATCAAGACGCGCAGCATCGATGTTACCAAATCGCCAAAAAAAATCATAGCTGAAGAAATAAGAAAGTTAGAAACGATATTTACAGTAATACAGAGCATAGACCTTTTGCCATACGACAAGGATCACGCTCTTGTCGTAGCCAAATATCATAGCAAAACTTGACTGCTAAGCTGTTTTATCGGCGCCCAACTTTGCCTAACAAAGTTGGGAACTTGACCGTGTTTTGTGTACCACTTTCTCACAAATGAAACAGTTTTTGCATCAGAGGGATAACCGCTACCCAAGTCGTAGTCTTTGTTTAGTTTTGAGATTGCCCTATCACGCGTGACTTTGGCAATTATTGACGCTGCAGAGACTATTACGAATGTTGAATCTGCATGATGGTATGATTTTATCTTGCCAGTATTTGCAAGCAATGCAAGTTCTGCACCAAATCTTGCCGAATTGACGTCACATGAATCTACATAAGACACATCCGGTCCAAGTTTTTTGATTATTTTTGCCATGTATGTCGCCTCCAAGAAATTGAGTTTGTGTTTTAGTACGTACGAGTCGATCTGCTTTGGGTTTAGTTTCAATACTTTGTAATCATCCGCCAGCCTTGTGATTTTTTCGTAGAGTTTTTCTCGTGCAAGCGGTGTTAATTTTTTAGAGTCGCGCACTCCAAGCTGTGAGAGAAGCTTCAGCTTTGTCTGCTTTATTACGACACCAGCTATTACGAGCGGCCCGATCATAGATCCTCGGCCTGCTTCATCTACGCCGCAAACAAGCATGAACCAGCTGCGTCTGATGGATATTAAACCAGTTCAAGTTGAATTTGATTCACAACTATAGTCAGCATTAGAACTTTTTAGTGGGGAACAGAACACAATACTAATTGCAAATCAATCAAAACCAGATAGTCATGGTGACTGAGGGCACAACTAAGATCTTAGTACCACGTGGCTCAATACAAGAAAAAGTTCCTCCAAGAGAGATAGCTTTCTTTAATCCGAGAGCAAAGTTGAGCAGAGACTTTTCCATAGTTGCATACTCTGCGTTTTTAAAGAATTTTGATGGTCCAAAAATCTTCCTAGATGGTATGTCAGGCCTTGGTGCACGTGGCCTGCGCGTTGCAAATGAGATCAAAGATGTTCGAGTTTTTGTAAATGATGTAAATCCAAAAGCCCTTGAGCTGTCACATAGATCTGCAGAACTTAACTCCTTGAAAAACTACCGACTCTCTGAAAACGAGGTCTGTGTATTCCTTGGTACCTTCTCAAGCAAGGGAAGTCGTGGTACCATAGTGGACATAGATCCATTTGGCTCCCCTGCCAAATACATTGAATGTGGTTTGCGTGCTACAGTCCACGGCGGTCTGCTGTCTGTGAGCGCAACTGACTTGCAGGTTTTGCACGGCCTCTTCAATGATGCATGCAAGAAAAAGTACCACGGCACTCCAATCAAAACGGCATACAGCAACGAAATTGCGATCAGACTCATACTTGGCATGATAGCTACAGTCGCAGCTAGGCTGGAGCTTGAGGCTACTCCGATCTTTGTTGAGACAAACCAGCACTACTACCGCACCTACTTGAGAATACTTCACAAGGCTGACACACGGAATCTAATTGGATTCATCCAGCACTGCACAAGTTGTGGGAACAGGTTTTCGACTATTGCACCAACTCAACACTGCAAGTTGTGCGGCTCTGAGTTACAAACTGCAGGGCCGTTGTGGGTTGGTGCCCTCTTTGAAAAAGAGTTTGCGTCTTCAATGCTTACAGAGATTCCAAAATACACAGTCGACAAAAAATGCGAAACAGCGATTCAAAAGGCCGTGGTAGAATCCGAGATGCCTGCATGCTACTATACTCTCGATGAAATTGCAGAGGCCGTCAAGACATCTCCTCTCCCGTTGAAAAAGATAATCGAGATGATATCGCAAAGTGGATTTGTTGCAAGCCCCACATCACTAAATCCAACTGGATTTAGGACAAACTGTCCAACAAACAAGATCAAAGAGTTCTTTATTCATTAGGCCTATAACCTAGGCAGACAAAGTACATTTCACTGCTTGGTTTTCTGCTAGCATTTGGCTTTCTTAGATGTACCTTGACGAATTTTTTTTGTAAATAATCTCTAAACTCCATTGAATACTCACCGTCAAAAACCTTGAATACTGCGTTTCCCTTTGGTGCAAGAACCCTGTCCATTATCTTTGAACAGGAATAGTTCAACGAGATCTGTTTTGCATGATCCATCGACCAGTGCCCTGTGATGTGTGGCGAGACGTCGCAAATGACTGCGTTTGCTTTTGCACCAAGGTATTCCAATATCTCATCTGACACTGCCTCGTCTTCGACACTGCCTTTGATAAAATGCGTTCCTGGTATTTCGTCCATATATGCAGTATCAACTCCCACCACTTTGCCTTTGTTTCCTGCAAGCTTTACTGCAGCCTGCATCCATCCGCCAGGAGCACATCCAAGATCTACGACAAAGAACCCAGGACCAATTATTCTATAAGAGTTGTTTAACTCAAGCAGTTTGTATGTTGCTCGACTTCTATATCCTTGCTCCTTTGCGAGCTTTCTATAATGATCACGTTTTGCATCCAGCAGTTTCATTGTTCTTTCTTTTTCTTTGGTTTTGACAGCTCCGCCAGCACCCAGTCCTCAATCCACTGGCATGTTCTTGGGCTGACTTCTCCGTCGAGGCTGCACTTTTGTTCAACTGGACACACAAGGCACGGCGCGTTCTCAATGGACTCGGTGCTTACCGGAGTCTTTTTTATTTTTAAAACGTACGTCCATCTTTTGTTTTCGAGAATTTTCTCGCGTGTGATGATTCCCATTCTTTCCAGCTTTAGTGCAAGCCTTGAACCGTCCCTACTGGTAAGCTTAAACTTTTTCCACAGCTCGCTTTGGACTATACCATCTTCAAAGTTTGCCAAATACAAACAGACTCGATTTGTGAGTTTTTCCATGTCAACTTTTTCAATTTGGAAGTTTTCGATTTCTTCGTCTGTAAGTTGTTCTTCTAATTCTTCTTCAAGTGTTTTTTCTGAGATTTCTTCTTTCTTCTTTTCTATTTTTTCTTCTTTTTTGTCAGCTTTTTTGTCTTTCTTTTTTTCTTTATCTACCTTTTTGTCTTCCTTTGTTTTTTCTACTTTTTTCTTTTCTTCTTTTTTCTCAGTTTTTTTGTCTTTTTTTGATTCAGAAGCCTTTGGTCTTGCCATCTAACTCACGTGCACTTGATACTGACTATGGATTCAATATATAACATAGCATTCAGGGTTCTCCCATACGAAATCATCCCCAATCCTCTACTGTGGACCTTTCTTGGTGTGATTTTCCGAATCAGGATGGCTGTGATTTGAATTCCATCTTCTTATACTTTCGCAGTGTCAACTTGTGATTCTGTGTACGATACTCCTCCATCTTAGCATGTGCCAGATTATCTCAAGCATCTGGATTTCGTATGGGAGAACCGCATTCAGAATCTATTGTACGGTGAATCTCTGGCTCGCTGTTATGAACTTGCCGTTTTTGTCAAAAAGTTGTGCCTCAAGGAGGTATTGACCAGGTACGTCCATTCTGACGGAAAAGCCTTCCTCAAGTGGCAAAGTACCAGATGAGCCGTAACACTGATTGAAGAAGGCACCTTGTTTTACTGCCTTTCTCTGACCAGAGGACACATCGTATATGGTCATGTAGAGATCACCACAGTTGAATGCCGCATCGCTTACAGAGACACTTGCGCCAACATTGTCCGATACGGCGTATTGGTTTTGCAGATTCACTATTTGTATAGAGTTAGACACAGATGTTCCTGCTTCGAAGCTGAATGTTCGCTCTGGATTTTGAAGTGCAACCCCAAGCACCAATCCTCCAAATATGAAAGAGAACACTATTGGAATTATGAATACGCCTACGGTAGTTCCAGTTGCCAACGAATTTTCTTTTGTATGTTGTATCTTTATATCTATTTACAGTTAAACCCAAATTTTGCGCCTAACTTTGTGTCGAATAAGTTAAATCGTTGCCACTCAAATAGGCGCTAGATGAGATTACGAAAGTTCCGTGTGAGGGCATATCGGTGCATACATGACTCCGGTGAGATCAAAGTAGGGGACCTTGCCGCGTTTGTTGGGAGAAATGAAAGTGGCAAGACGACTATTTTGCAAGCTCTGACTTTGCTCAACAAAGACGAACGAATCTCTGAATTAGATTTGTGTGATGAGATGACTGAGGAACTCAAGTCAGAAGTTGTGCTAGTGGAAGGACATTTCCAGCTTAGTGCATCTGAAACCAAGCTGATAAAGGAAAGATTTCCGCACCTTCCAGAAATCACGACGATGAAGATCTTTCGAACAAACAAAAACCCCAAAATCCAGTACGAATTTGGTGACATCAAACTAAGCGATGAAAGAAACAAGGCGCTCAATTCATGGGAAAATTATACAGAAAAAATTCTCGATTTTATCTCGACAATACCAAACCACATTAGGATCCAGTTCAATACCTCATTCTTTGAAGGTCCTCCGCCTCCAGACAAAGACACCTACCTAAGAGAAATGATTGAATTCAACAACACACTTCAAGTACTTGCCGCAGATGAACCACAGATACTATCGGAGTGGTCAAGATTTTATGAAGAACGCGAAAAGACATATGATGAGCTTCTGATAGGGACAACAGAAAAAACCGCACTTGAGAACTTTGTCTTAGAACACCTTCATCCTCGTTTTGTATATTTTTCAGACTACAAAAAGATCTACGGAAACATAAACTTGGATGAATACATCAAAGAGATAAAACGTCCAGAAGGACTAGAATATGGTGAAGAGTTTGATAAAGCGGAAACCGTAAGGAACCTCTTTTACCTAGCAGAGCTAGACACAGAAAAGCTTGAAGAATACAAAAACAGTCCACCAAAGCTCATCAAGTTACTAAATACCGCAAGTAGAAGACTCACAGACAGATTAAACCCTGCATGGAAAGGTGACCCAATACATGTCGATTTGAGGTATAACCCCGGTAACATAATGAGCGTAGTTATCTCCGATGTCCACAGAGACGGAACAGTCACCAACACTGGGTTACTCAGTAGAAGGGCAGAAGGCTTCAAGTGGACGTTTTCGTTTATTGTCAACTTTGCAGCAGAGACACAGAGAGCAGAGCTAAAGGAGGCAATTCTTCTGTTGGACGAGCCTGCAAGAAACCTTCATCCAGCACAGCAGATGGGAATCTCCGATCTCCTCAAGAGTTTGGCAGGCTCAAATCAGGTACTGTACGCTACCCACTCTCCGTTTATGATATTTGATTACACGCCAGGCAACCTGCTCGTAGTAGAACTTGATAAAAGACGACACCTAAGCAAGATTTATTATGATTACTGGAATGCAGATGACGCCACACTCATTCCTATTTTGTATGGACTTTCACGCGGCCTAGTTGAGTCAATAGTCGACAGAGAGATAGGCACCAACTCTAGGCCCGTCATAATTGTGGAGACTATGTCTGATGCAATGTACCTAAATGCCTTTGACAAATTCTTGGAGGACCCAAATATATCTATGAACCCACTAAATGTGGTAGCATCATACAGCAAAAATTCGACTCTACCTCTTGCCATATTTTACCGAAATCACGGTCACAACGTATTTGTCATACTAGACAACACGCCAGAGTCAAAAAAGATTGCAGAACAACTAAAGGCAAACGAGTTTTCTGATATGCAGATAATCTACTTAGAGCATGCAGGAAAGCCGATCGAGTCCATCGAGGATCTCATCATCATAGATGACTATCTCCACGCCGTAAATCAGACGTACGAGATAAAGCTTAGAAGGGAAGGGTTTAGGAACCTCACAAAAGAAGAAGTGATCGCAAAAGGCAAAAAAGGCATAGTGGACAACCTCCGCAGCATTTGGCAGGATCACAGAGATGATGGATGGAATGAGTTTGATGTAGAAGAGATTGCAAGATACATTTGTGAAAAGATATCTCTGAAGGAAGCGGACTTTTTGACAGACAAAACAAAAGACCAATTCCGTGGGCTCTTCAGACTAATCGCAGAGCGAATAAGACAGCAACAAAACCTCACAGCGCATGTAGGGCTAACCAAGTATCAGCGAAGCAAGCCAAGATAGCGTGTGTTACAATACGACGAGATTTTACTATTTTACAGACAGTTCTGATAAATTGTTCTTAAGTCTTAAAAAGGGTAAGTAAATAATGTTCCGCAAAGCAGGTAGAATGATTGTGAAAGACCACACCCTAGCAGTTTTTGGACTAGCGTTATTTTCACTATTTGTATTTCTCCCCGCATTTGCGGACACGGTAGTTGAAAGCACAAATTTTGAAAAAACCACCATACTCGAATTTACAAACAACGACAGCACGCCGATAAAGACAGTCAGAATATGGCTTGGAGCAGAGGCTGGCACCTTCAAGTCTTTCAAGACCGAAAGCGGATGGACGGGTCTTAAGACGCCGCAAGGTGTACTTGTGTTCACCTCTGACGACACCTTGGAGCCAGGCGAGTCTGTAAAGTTCGGAGTCAAGACTGAAGTCGAGTCACCTGGCATAAACTGGAAGACAATGGATTCCAACGGCAACGAGTTAGCCATTGGTAAAGCAGTTCCCGGACAGATTGTGCAGCCTCCAGGAGCGCAGCCCCCAACTCAAGAAACCCAACCAACTCAAAATCTGGACAATGCGGTATTTAGAATAATTCCAGACAAGCCAAAAAATGGAGACAGTATCAGAATAGTTGGACATGGTTTCCCTGCAAACAAGCAGCTTGACTTTTTAATCGACGGCGAAAAGCTGGAGGACTTTATGACGGACACAAACGGCAACTTGCTTGGTAGGACAAAGATACCACTCACCAAAGCAGCAGACAGAGTAGAATTCTCCCTAACCGATGATCAAGGACACAGCAAAGTCATCAGCATTAGAATAGAGCACAAAGACACCCAGATAGTGAGTCCCAAAGCAAGACACCTCACTGTAGACAAATTTGCCGAGTTGGCAGAGCCAGGCCAAGTCATCAGTGCAAGTGGCACAGGTGAACCTGGTAGTACAATCACCATAACAGCTCAGGATCCATCTGGAGCCAAGATTTACGAAGCAGTAGTGACAGTAAATAGCCAGGGGTTGTGGTCCCATGAGACGACGATTCCACCAGATGCACCGTTAGGCACAAGAAAGGTCATATTTAGTGATGGCATAGACAGCATAGAAAAGACAATCAGCATATCGCATTCAAAGACAATTCGCATCACGTCATCTGCCATTAAGTACAATCCAGGAGAAAAGATGGTGTTCAATGGAACAGCGCTGACTGGCAAGGCAGTAGAAGTAGTAATAAACGATCCAATTGGTAAGGAGATCTTCTCCGACATTTTGACAGTGGGTGATTCTGGAGAGGTGAATTTTGAATACCAAACACAATCCACATCCACCAAGGGTACGTATGTTGTCATATTTACACAAGACCAGGAATCAGAGATTTTGCGCATAGGGCTTGGTGAGCTTCCAAGCGAGCAGATAGTAGCCAAATTTGACAAGCTCAACTATCTTACCTCTGAAAAAGCAAAACTGGCACTGCAAGGTCCTGCCAAGGCCAATATTTCGTTGCTTGTACTCGATCCATCAGACAAGGCCAAGATATCCGACAGTATAACTTTAGGCCTCGACGGCAGAGCAGAATACGAGTTGAGCCTAACAAACTTCAAATCAGGTGTTTACTCGGTTGTCGTAAAGTACCAAAAATTCCAGACAACAGTAGTCTTCTCAGTAGGACTGCAAACAAGCTCAGGGCCAATCCAGATCCAGACAACAAAGCAGACATACCAGATTGGAGACAGCATCCTAATTTTGGGTTCCACCAATCCAAACGTCTTGCTCAAAATAGAAATGTCCGATCCTGACGGCAACGTGATCAAGCGAAAAGAGATCTTCTCTGATAAAAAAGGCAAATTCTCAGACGGTACATTCAGGATTCCAAGTGACGCAAAGGAAGGAGTTTGGACAATCAAGGCAACAAGTGGGTCAAACCTTGCAGAGACAAAGCTTACGGTAGCCGGAACAGTGGAACAAGCGTTTGTAGTAACCGTAAACAAAAACACCGTTCGCCCAGGCGAAATAATAACCATAAGTGGTACTGGTGGCGGAAAGACACAAACTACCATAATAAAGATATTTAATCCAAATAATTCCGAAATAGGAAAGCTTTCCATGAGTTCGACAAAAGATGGAAGCTTCCAGACCATCTGGACTGTCCCACTTGGGTTGCAGCCCGGAACCTACAAGATAAAGGCTACTGTTGGCGCGGAAACAGCGGAGACTTCGTTTACAGTACAATAAGCCAGAACGCTTTTTATTACTCTGCCAAGACGTATTCGATGTGAACCTACAAAACATCATCATAGAGTACCAAGACTTTCCAAAGAAAGGAATTTTGTTTAGGGACATTAGCCCAATTTTGAAAAACCCATCAGCTTTATCCTATGTGGTAGACGAAATTGCAAAAAAATACCACGCAAACGACATCGATCTGTTTGCAGGAATCGAATCACGTGGCTTCCCACTTGCGTGCGCCCTAGCACTACGCTACAACAAAGGAATGATCATGATTAGAAAGCAAGGAAAGCTCCCAGGTGCCACAGTGAAGAAGACATACTCTATAGAGTATGGCAAGGCAACAATGGAGATACAGAAAAACTCTATCAGCCAAGGCCAGCGTGTACTGATCTGCGACGACCTGCTTGCTACCGGAGGTACTGCCAGAGCAGCGGCAGAATTAGTTGAAAAACTTGGAGGCCACGTAGCTGGATTTGCCTTCATAGTAGAGCTCACAGAGCTTAACGGAAGAGAGAAGATAGCAAAATACAGAATAGAGTCATTGGTGAAATACTAGTGGAACAGGCAGAGATTGGGATCTTTGGCGGCACAGGCATCTATGATTCCGGCCTGCTGCAGGAAGCAAAAGAGATCACAGTGGAGACACCATACGGCAAGCCATCTGACTCTATCACAGTAGGCATCTTCAAGGGAAGAAAAATCGCATTTATGCCAAGGCATGGGAAAAAGCACACTATACCACCACACCTCATAAACTACAGGGCAAATATTTGGGCATTCAAGCAGCTTGGAGTCACGCGCATCATAGCTCCATCAGCCGTAGGTAGCCTCAAAGAAGAACTTGCCCCAGGTGAGTTTGTCCTTCCATCCCAGTTTATCGATTTTACCAAGTCGCGCAGTGGAACCTTTTCGGAGGACGGCAGGGTGATTCACATCTCAGTTGCGGATCCATTTTGTCCTGAGCTGCAATCAGCAATACTTGAAGCGGCAAGAGTGCAAAAGATTTCTGTGCACAGGGATTGTACCTATGTATGCATAGAGGGCCCAAGATTTTCGACAAAGGCTGAATCTAGGTTTTTCAAGTCAACAGGTGCCGACATAATAGGCATGACGCTTGTGCCAGAATGCCAACTGGCGCGCGAGGCACAGATCTGCTATGCCTCAATCTCGACTGTCACAGATTATGATGTGTGGGCCGAAAAACCAGTCACTGCAAAAGAGGTGCTTGAAACATTATCAAAGAATGTGCAAAACACAAAAAGACTACTTACATCCATTCCAGATGAGATTCCGCAACAAAGAAAGTGTCATTGTGCGAAGGCGTTAGAAGAAGCAGAGTTTTAGCTGTCCGCAAATGTTTCTTTGTTTATGCCGTCTGGCAGAGTTATGTTTCCTTCAACTAGGTTCTTTTGTAGTGCATCAATTACCGCATTTACGTCGTAGCCAAGCTTTTTGAGCTCTTTTTCGGTGGATTTTGATATCTTTGCGCCTATGTTGTGACCGCCTATCCGTCCAAACGCGATTGCTGAAAACTTGAATGTGTGGCCGTCTACGCTAAACGTACCTACAATCTTGGCTGCCATCTGCGTTCCTTTGACATCGTTTATGTGAACATCTAGTTGCATGGCATCCACCTTAGATCTCTATGGCCTTGTTGACGTAGTCGTCGATTAGAAAGCTTACGTGATTTGGGTCATCGACTACAAAGTTCTTTACTGGAATCTCAATTACATTGTCATCGGGATTTTCTACTTTGAGTGTGCCATTTTGCTTTAGTTTGACGAGCTTCCATCGATCCTTTCCTTTGAAGAGTTTCCTCACCAATACTGCCCATTTTTCATCGGCCTCTATCTTTGGCATACCGACGTAATCCACGATTGAATCGATGCCGAGTTGTTTTTCTTCGCAAAACCTTTTTTTGCATATTGCACAGCGCCACACATCCACTGAGCCTATTGTCCTTTCATTGTAGTTAATATTCGTCACTCCATAGTAGGTGATCTGGTGCCTGCAGCTTTCTGTGTTGACGCTCATCGATTTGTGGCGCAAAGAGGTACTATTTAGTCCTTGCACGATCATAGCGGTCTTCTAAGGCCACACCTATGTTATCTACTGTAAGATTTTTTTTGAATTCGATGTTCTCTTTTTGGCACATCTTTCTGTACATGTTTACTGCAGTAAATCTTGGATGCATGGCTTCAAACTCCGTTGGTGTCAGGTCGATAAAGCCTCCTCGTTCAACAAGAGATTTAGCTGCATTGAGTGCCTCGTCATAGGTTATTGCGAGATCTTGGGCGATTTTGCTTGCGTCCATTTTGCCTTTAGTAGTCACGTGCAAGAAGACCCTGGCTTCAAGTGTGCTGAGTTTGATCACATCGATAAGATCTTTTTCAATTCTGTCTAAGCTCAATGCAACTTATTGTATGCGTGAATAATTAAATCTGGGGTTGCCTTACTTTGAATAGTTTTTTTGATAATTTGATAGAAAAGCCCATGCCTATAAAATGCACTATTGCGCCCACGATGAGTGCTGTTATTTTGTCTCCCAGCACATACCAGCTTACAAAGAAAGCAATAAGCGACGGAATCGTGATTATTGTGCCAATGATAGATCCCTTTAGGAATATTCCCTTGGTTGTGTTTGTGATTTTTTTGTCCACGTTTGACGATTTTGTTTCCATAATAAAAATTAATTTGATGCGTTGTCTAATTGTTCATTCTGAACACATGGCTACTTAATTTTGGATGTCGCAAACCTAACTTGTGACAAATAGAAAGTACTTAAACCGTGACGGTGACAAGGTCAAAGACTCTGATGACTTGTTAGAACGACCAGATAAAGAAATTTTTTTGGAAAAGACCAAAAATAAACACATAGTGGATCCAGTAGAGCTTGGTGATGACATCAAAGAAGTCAACAGGTACTTAAATTCTCTTAGCAAGCACATCGCAGAGCAAAAAGAAAAGATAGAGCAGATAAAAAACAAGCAGAACAACTTTGAAAAGGAACTCGATGTCCTCAAAGTAGGACAGCCTGTACCGGTAGAGCCGGCAAGCACAGAATTTGAAGCCCTCGGAAAAGAGTTCGAGTCAGACAAAATCATTAACGACATCAACACAATCGTAGAAAAAGAGGTTCAGAATAGAATAATGGTTTTAGAAAGTCAGCTGCAGGAAGAAAAGAAGAACTCTGCAGAATTCAAAAGGATTCTTGAGCAAAACTTGAGAAAATTTAACAAAATAGAAAGGAATCTGGTCGGAGAGAAGACAGTACTAGAATCCGAAGTAAGAGAGATGACTCAGAAATTGATTCAGGCAGAAAGGTTGTCAGCAATGGGTGAGCTTGCATCGCGGCTTGCCCACGACATGAGAAACCCACTTTCAGTTATCAAAGGAACCGTCCAATTAATCAGAAAAACAACTAAAAACTTGGATGAGCCCACACTTAGGAGGATCGACCTTATTGAAAAATCGATTTTCCGGATGACGCATCAGATCGATGGTGTCTTGGATTATGTAAAAGGAACACCCCTTAAGAAAAAGCCATCTTCATTAAACGAGATAATCATCTCTGCACTGCAGACACTGATGATCCCCCCAAATGTCACCATCAATTTCCCAAAAGATGACATTGTGTTTTTGTGTGACGCGCAGAAAATTGAGATCATGTTTGCAAACATGATATTAAATGCGATTCAGGCAATTGGGGACAGCAATGGTACAATTAACATCAGGGCAAAAAAGCAACAAAATAGCATCCTCATTAAAATCGAGGACTCTGGACCGGGAATACCAACCAACATAATTGACAAGATCTTCGATCCACTCTTTACCACAAAGCAAGAAGGAACTGGTCTTGGCCTTGCCAGCTGCAAAAGCATAGTGGAACAACACAATGGCACCATATCCGTATCAAACAATCCCACCACGTTTTCGATTTCACTGCCGTTTTACATGTAACGCAATTGTCCATAAATGCTTTATATTTAGTTGGACACAACCTATCCAAGTGGCAAGCTACAAAAAATCCTACTCCAATGAACAGTCGATAAACTTCATAGTCCCAATCATGATAATCCTGTTTTTGGGCATAGTGTACATCATGTCTTTGCGCTACGGCCAAGGTGCAGTAGGATTCATTTTGGTAGGCATTGCTGCTGCAACTATGATCTATTGGGGATTTGTACTCAAAAAGATGACCAAGGCTGATAAGCCCAAGTATACAGCAAGGGAGACAGAAAGCAAAAACTGGGTATATGACCTCATCAAAGGCGAAAACGAGATTGTCTTTGTTGCAGAGGTGCCTGGACCGGACGACAAGATAATGGTCAGACTCATTGACGGTGTCCTTTACGTGCGCGGCTCTGGCAATTTTTCAAAAGAAGTTCCAATAGATGGCTCATCAGGAATGGAGATTGCGGATTTTAAGTACAGAAATGGTGTACTTACTTTACGAATTAGAAGGCCGCTTATTACCTGAAAAGAGTTCTGCGGTTCTGTTGACGGGGGCTGACCAACTACGTTTACCATCTGGTGCTAGCCGACAACCAACTTGCTTCCATCAACTCGGATTAGCGGTTCAAATAAACCCACGTTCCCCTTCACTGCTTCAACTAAAAGCCCTCAAGGATGGGTAAACCTAACCACCCCTTGTATGCTACATTCATGGATGCCACTACCTCTCTGTCCATCAATCTCATACAATTATTGCACCACAACTTACGACAGTATAGCCTGTCCTCGAGTGTCCCTCCGCATACTGGACAGAGCTGATTGGTGCGTTTAGGATCAGCAAACATCACAGAAATGCCCTCCCATGCTGCTTTATACCGTAACTGTCTTTGAAATTCGTAAAAAGACCACGAGTTCAGCTTTCGTCTGAATTTATTTCCCTGGCCGTTGCCTTTTTTGTATAATTTTCTGATACCTTTGAGTTCTTCAAGTATTATGGCAGATCCGGATTCCTTTGCCGTTCCACAATATCTTTGGTTTGTGCAG
>JBDUUJ010000067.1:0-27653 GCA_039938575.1 Nitrososphaera sp.
TTCGTAGACGGCTCTCTACACCAAACCTCTATCAGAGACTCTGCATTCACTCCAGCACACTGGTGGTTGTACTCACACTTTGTGGCACTACCACTAGGTTGGGGAGCAGTAGCAATCTATGATAGAAAGGTGCCAATTTTGCGCGGCCCAAACAACTCTCTGAACACGGGTCTCAAGATGACCATTCTGGGTTACTTGGCAACCATGTTCACAATCGGAGTCAACGAGATGTGGCACTTTTGGTTTGTCGAAGAGGTGTTTGCAGTTCCAAACCACTGGATGTTCAACATGGGCGTAGTCGTAGCATTCATGGGCGCATTAGCCTATGTCGTAAGAGTATATGCTAGACTGGTCGAACTAGGTGCAGAAACACCAGGTGAGAACCCACACGTTGCTGAAATGTACAAGATGGCCCTAGAAGGCAAACTGTACAGCAGATCCATCCCATAAGCAAAAAACCCCTTTTTCTCATTTTTCATATTCAATTTAACATGTCTATAATTCTCAGTGCTGAATTTTTACTCAGGTGTTATAATCAATATCGAACATCATTATGCAATGAACAATATCGTATTGGTAATTGTTGTTCTTTGCATTATATCTGTTGCAGCAGGCTCAGCTCAGGCACAACTTGTGCCAGATTGGATCAAAAATACAGCCAAATGGTACGGCGAAGGAAAGATCACAGAAACTGAATTTCTCAACGCAATCAAGTATCTAATTAATAACAAAATAATAATCTTAGAAGAAAAACATCAAGCTGAAAAAAAGCCGCAGGTGGCAAACATCGTGATTCCAAACGGTAACTCGAAGGTAGGAAACGTAGGGTTCTACCTACCACTAAATCTGGAAGTAACGAAAGGGACCACGGTGATCTGGATAAACGACGACAACATAGAGCACACTATAGTGAGCCAAGATGAAAAAGGAAATGTCATACCGCTCTTTAACAGCAAGGCTCTGAGCACCGGAGAACGATTCGTCTACAAATTTGATGAAACTGGAGTCTATCACTACTTTTGCACCATACATCCATGGAGGGTAGGGGTAGTCACTGTCAGCTAGGCCGCAATAGCTTTGACAATGTCGGATTTTGTCACTATGCCGCATAAAAGGGATCTCTTTACTACAGGAAGGCCACTTATCCCATTTCGGATCATGAGTAACGCAGCAGTCGAAACATCGTCATCGGCGTCTACCGTCACCGGGTTTGGAGTCATGATGTCCTCTGCCCTAAATGACAAAATGTAGGAGAGCTGATTCATTTTAAATTCGTCTGGGCGCGGGCTGAGTCTGTACTCTTCAACCTCTTTTGGGTCTGCAAACTCTCTGATCCATCTTGGCATCTTTGCAGGAAGAAAGTCTCTGTTTGTGATTATGCCTACTGGCTTTTTGTTTCGTTCCACAACTATCCTAGATATGCCATGCCTCACAAGGAGGTTTTCCACCAAGAGAAGCGAGTCTGCAGGCATCACGGTTATCACCTTGGCAGTCATTATCTCAGATACCTTCAGCGGCCCAACAGACTGTGTTAGGAAGACACCAGTTAAATCGGTCTTTGTAACTATTCCGGCCAGCTTGCCATTGTCCAGCACCAAAACCGAGCTTATCTTGTGCGTGCGCATCAGCCTTGCACAATCACGTATGGTATCTGATTTTTTCACTGTAATGAGGTTCTTTGACATAAAGTCTTTTACCAAAACCCTGTCGACTGATTTACTGCCAAGTCTGTAGATTGCTCTCACAAAGTCTTTTTCAGTAATTATGCCAACCGGTTTTTTGTTACTGTCCAATACCGGAAGGCGGCCTACTTTGTGTTTTAAAAGCACCTCGCGAGCCTCAAGAAAGGTAGAATTTTGATCTACGGTGATCGAGTTTTTTATCACCTGATCCAAACTCAGATTTTTTAATTTCATGTCTGTAGTCGCAAATTAGGCTTTTTAAACACAACCACGATAATCAAACTCTGAATATCATCGTTGAAAATTGTACAATTTATTTAATTCAACCAAATAACTCCAAATCATCATGAGCTTAGATGTAATATATGATCACTTCAAAGAGATAATGAACACAAAGATCGACTCGCTCAGAAGCGAAGCTGTTCTAATCGATCCATCCCAAACACTTTCCAGCGTAATTGCCACCGTCTCAAAACATGATACATTTGATGTTTTTTGCACCGAAAAAGGAACCACGCTCAACACCAACATGAGAGACCTTCTTTTAGCAAAAGACATAACAGACATGAAGGTACGGCCGTTTCTGCACCCAGTTGACAGCCTAAATAAGGAAGACACCGTAGAAAAGGCAGTTAATATACTCACACACAACAGAATTAGGGCAGCCCCAATAGTTGAGGACGGCCAAATAACCGGCATAGTCCATGCAAAGGAGATTCTAAAGCTAATCTCAGAGCTTGATAACAAGTGGATAAACGCAAACCAAATCTTTACTCCAAACCCGTATGTTGTAGACAAAAATACCCCTCTGAGCACGGCAAGAAAAATAATGACGACTAGGCGAGTGGATCACCTCCCGGTAGTGGACGGCGACAAGGTGCTGCAGGTTCTCACGCCATATCACATACTTCAGACCATCCTGCCACTGGAAAAAATTGGCAGGAAGGATTATGGCTCAAAAAAGATCCGCAAGCTGCAAGCTAGTGTAGGTAATCTTGGTACAAGCAGGATAACCAGCTGTGCACCGCTTGACGACCTAAATGTGGTGGTCGATTCAATGCTGCATACAAACACCACATTCTGCCTTGTTTCGTTAAGGAACAGTCTGCAAGGAATCATCACTTACAGGGACATTTTGAATTTACTTACAACCAAGATGAAAAGCGCAATTCCACTTTTCATCATTGGATTGCCAAAAGAAGACAATGCAAACATAATTACGCAAAAATTCACCAAGGTTCTCGACCGACTCCAGAAGGTATATCCAGATGTGCAAGAAGCCAAAGTCTACGTAAAAAAACACCATGGCACCGGAAGCAGATACAACTATGAAGCGTCCGCCACAATAATAACACCGAATCAAAGATATGTTTTCTCAAGGCAGGGATACGACCTGAGCAAAGTCTTCGATGAAATCTCACAGAGGCTGTTGCGATTGTTAGCAAAACGTGCAAAAAAGCGATACAAGCTAAGCATCAGAAAAATAGAAAGATAAAACACGATGAAAACAAAAAACAACAAAAATAATCAGACAAAAATCCTGCTTCTGGGATTTCCTGGAAACGGCCTTATAGGCACATTCACTATTTCGTATCTGATATCACATCTGAACATGAAAATGACCGGTGAGATTAGTCATCCGGAACTTCCACCGACGCTCTTTGTGGACAACGGAGAAATCATAAGCCCAATTAGAATCTACAAAAAAGACAACCTCTACGCCATAATCTCAGATGTACCGATCTATCCGGAAATCGCAAACGAGTTCATCTCCTCGATTGCAGAGTTTTGCCGCAAAAACAGAATAAACAGGGTGATTGTTCCCAGCGGCGTAGACACACAAGGCATTGATTCAAAGGACACCAAAACGTATGGCCTTGCCACCGACCCTGTGTTTGACAAAATAATGTACGAAAACGACATACCAAAATTCCTTTCAGGAACAATTATCGGCAACGATGCCCTAGTCATACTCACATTCAGAAACTATAGAATACCACTACTGATGCTTTATACTGCCTGCCATCCTTTTTTTCCGGATCCACAAGCATCAATACACGCAATCACGTCGCTTGCAAGGGTGCTAAAAATTCAAGTTGACACAACGGAGATCCAAAAGCGCGTCGACTATCTTAAGATCCAGCACAGAAACCTCATGCAGGAGACACTGGACATACTCGCACAACAAGAAAAACAACTGTCTACAAAGGCACCAACCATATACGGATGATAAAAATGGTAAAAGACTGGTTCGACATCGAGTTGTCGTCTCTGCCCACAATCAAGCTATGGGATGACTGGGAACAAAAAATCCTCAAACCACTGTCTTATCTAAAAGAGATGGAGTCAAAATGGATTCTGGAATTCGATCTTCCACTTGTTGAGAAAAAAGACATCAACGTTTACCTGGACGAAAATGATATGATAGTGGTAGAGGCAAAGCTCAAAGAAAGGTATGTTGACTCAAAGGGCACACACAACTTTGAATACGAGTATTTCAAGTCTGGCGTTAAAATACCAAAAAATGTTGATGTAAAGAACATATCTGCACACTTCAAAGATGGCCAACTGACAATAACTATGCCCAAGCTGTACAAAGGCTCAAAAATAAAAATAGAATAAAGCGAGAATGTCAGCGCTGCTTGTTGCCAAGAAGCACAGCCAAGACAAAAACACAGTTACGGTGAACTTGTTTGTTGTCGAAGTCAGAAGAGATTTCTCTTTTCTGCCATTCTCGCCATACTGCATACCAATACCTGATACTTAACCAGTCTGCAAGATTCTCAACTACGAGAACCGGATCAACAACTGAAAGATTTTCAACAAATTACCGTGTGTTGAAATTAAATTACAAACTCGAAGCGCTTTTCCTTGTAACCTTTGTCCAAGCTGCCTACAATCGGTATTTTGTTTTGGCAGAACTTGCACCTATTTTGCTCATCAAGATTCCATTCCAAGATGTCATAACTGTACCTTCTTACCACTATTTTCTTGCATTCGGAGCAGTAGGTGCTCTCATAGGGGTGTCCAGGCACATTGCCTATGTATACATACTTGAGTCCTACCTCCTTTGCTATCCGATGATGGTTCTCAAGCGTCTTTAGTGGTGTGGGTGGAAACTCCATCATTTTGTAGTCGGGATAAAACCTCAGAAAGTGGATCGGCATTTCAGGACCGCACACATCATAGACAAATTTTGAGAGCTTCTTGGCATGCTCCAAGTCATCCCCTACCTGAGGCACAACTAAATTTGTTATCTCCACATGTATGTTCGTGAGGTTGACAAGCTCTGACACAGTATCGAAGACAGGTTGTGAGCTTGGTATTCCTACATATCTTCTCACAAAAGACTTCTCGCCGTTTCCTTTGAAATCAACAGTAATGCAATCCAGAAATTCCTTCATCATAGATACGGATTCGGGGGTACAGTAGCCATTTGAAACAAAGATGTTAAACAGTCCTTTCTTTTTGGCAAGAATGCCGCAGTCCCTTGCAAATTCGATAAAAATGCTTGGCTCATTGTATGTGTAGGCAATACCGTGGCAGCCTCGCTCAAGAGCAGAAGAAACTACATCTTCTGGTGTATAGTCTGCACCCTCTACTTTTCTTCTCTGACTGAGATCATAATTCTGGCAAAACTTGCACATCCAGCTGCAGCCGCTTGTACCAACAGAAAATATCTTCGTGCCAGGTCTGTAGTGCGTAACCGGCTTTTTTTCAATTGGGTCGATATGGGCTGCTGCCACCTTGCCATATACATACAAAATAAGTTTGCCGTCCTTATTTGCCCTGATTCCACAAAATCCAGTTTGCCCTTCGCCCATCTCACAATATCTTGCACACGCCAGACAACGCACTTTGTGATTTGGCAGCCTTTCATACAACACGGCTTCTTTTTCCATTATGCATAGTATGACATCAAATCATATTAAATGACAAAACAATTCTCAGATCTGAAAATTGTAATCTGAGCTAAATTACAACAAAATCAGCATGATTGTAGTTGAGTGGCATATTCATAGAACAGATAAAGAGCACTCCTACATTTAGAAGGCAGTTTGAGATTGTAGAAAGAAAGGGAATAGGACATCCGGACACAATATGTGATCTAATGATGGACAAAGTTTCAATTGAGCTCTCAAAGCTTTATCTCAAAGAAACAGGTACCATCCAACACCACAATATGGACAAGACGATGCTGGTGGCCGGTAAGACGGAAAACCGGTTTGGCGGCGGCAAAGTAATCAAGCCAATGAAGTTTATTCTGGGTGACAG
This sequence comes from Nitrososphaera sp., assembly GCA_039938575.1. Classification (GTDB taxonomy): domain Archaea; phylum Thermoproteota; class Nitrososphaeria; order Nitrososphaerales; family Nitrosopumilaceae; genus Nitrosotenuis. The sequence goes on from JBDUUJ010000067.1 coordinate 5,958, forward strand.
GGCCACCTTTGAGGTGAACGGCAGAAAACTACAGATTGACGATTTTGTTAAAGAAACTGCAAAATCCTGGCTTGAAGAAAATCTCAGATATGTCAAAGACAATGTAGAGTTTCAGCTAGAGTTAGGAACTACATCAACGGAACTTCAATCAATTTTCAAAAAACAGGAAATCACTTCAAACGATACATCGGTACTGGTAGGATATGCACCTTTCACGGAAACCGAATCAATAGTGCTCGAAGTTGAGCGGTTCATAAACTCAAAACAGTTCAAGTCAGAGTTTCCTGTAGCGGGAGAAGATGTAAAGGTGATGGGCCTAAGAAATGGCAACTGGCTTGATCTCACAGTAGCTATTGCGTTTGTGGACAGATTCGTAGATTCGCAAAGAGACTATTTTAAGAAAAAACACGAGATGGTGTCGGCTGTTACTGAATTTGCAAAAAACAAGAGCAGATTTAACGTTCACACCGCAATAAACTGCCTCGATGATGAATCAAAAGGAATGGATGGCATGTACCTGACTGTCTTGGGCACATCGGCAGACAACGCAGATTCCGGTGAGGTCGGTCGCGGAAACAAAGCAAATCGTGTTATATCGCCATGCAGGCCTGCAGGTGCAGAAGCTATTGCGGGCAAAAACCCAGTTTCGCACATCGGCAAAATATACAACACACTTTCTTTTAAGATCGCAGACGAGATCTACAACCAAGTATCTAATGTCGACGAAGTAAGCGTTTTGATGTACAATATAATTGGAAGGCCGGTCAATGACCCAAAGGCAGTCATCATTCAACCAATCACAAAAAACAATGTAGAAATGACACAAGCTGATAAAACCCAGATCCAAAAAATTGTATCAACAAACTTGGAGCAGATGCACAGCTTTTGTATGAGTCTGATTTCAGGAAAAACACAAGCTGTCTAGCCCTTTATGACACCGATTGGGACAAGACGCGCTACCTTTGTTGCAATTCCAAGCGCGTCTGATATATGTGCTATGGTGTCTACGTCTTTGTAGACTTGGGGGGCTTCTTCAACTACGTCATAACGTGTCTGTGACTTGAGCACTATTTGTTGCCGTTCAAGTGCTTCCACAACTTGTTTGTAGTTGTAGTTTTTGTGTGCAGCGGTTCTTGACATAAGTCTGCCTGCCCCATGTACAGTTGATCCAAATGTCATCTCAAGTGAATTTGGCTTGCCCAAAAGGATCCAGCTTGCAGAACCCATTGAGCCTGGAATGAAGGTCGGCTGTCCAATACTTTTGTACTTTGATGGTATTGCAGCATTGCCTGCAGGAAATGCTCTGGTAGCGCCCTTTCTGTGGACTATAACGCTTCTTTTCTTGCCGTCCACTTCGTGCTCTTCTACTTTGGCACTATTGTGTGCAATGTCGTAGACTAGTCTGACTCCAAGATCCTCATCTGAGCGGCCAAAGACTGCCACAAAAGACTCTCTCACATAATGAGTAATTGCCTGCCTGTTGCTCCATGCGTAATTCATCGCACATGCCATTGCTTTTTTGTAAGCGATTCCTTCTTCTGAAACATGGGGGACGCACGCAAGCTGCCTGTCTGGCAGTTCTATTCCATATTTTTTGTATGATTGTTCACATACTGCAAGATAATCCTTGCAAATCTGGTGTCCGAGTCCCCGAGAACCACAGTGAATCAAAACTGTGACGTCTCCTTCATTTATTCCCATTATTTGTGCTGCCTTCTCATCAAAAATTCTATCGACACGCTGGACTTCAAGAAAATGATTGCCGGAACCAAGGCTTCCAAGCTGTGGTTCTCCTCGCTTGTGCGCCAACTCAGAGACCATCTCTGGGTCAGCTCCGTCCATGCGCCCACCTTCCTCACAAAGCTCAAGGTCTTCTCTTGTCGCATAGCCGTTTTTTGCAAGCCAGCCCAGTCCATCTACTAGAACCTCGTCAAGCTGCTGGCGTGTTAGGCTGATGCAGCCTTCCGTTTTACTCATGCCGGCAGGTATCGTTGCGAAAAGATCGGCCACAAGTTGTTTCAGCTTTGGCCGTACATCCTCTTCGGTAAGATTTGTCTTGAGCAGTCTGACTCCACAATTGATGTCGTAGCCTACACTGCCGGGGCTTATGATGCCTTCATGTGCGTCCATTATCGCAACTCCGCCTACAGGAAAACCATATCCCTGGTGACCATCTGGAAGGACTACTACATTTTTTTGAACTCCTCTCAATGTAGTTACATTGATTGCTTGCTGAATTGTCTTGTCTGCAAGCATCTTTGAGAGTAAATCATCATTTGCAAATATTCTGAGGGGAACACGCATACCAATTGCTGGATCTGCCTCTATTTTGTACTCAAAATTACCAACCTTTGCAATCCTATCTGTAATCATATTCTGTGAACCAGTTCGGTCATAGGTCTTCTTGGAGTTATCTGCGGTTCCTCATCGGCAAAACCTACGACCAGCATGGCGACTGGTCTTAGCGAAGAATCACACTTGATGATGTCTGCAACTGATCTTTCATCAAATGAGCCTACCCACACAGTAGCCAAGCCCAATGCATGTGCTGCCAGCTGCGCAAAAGCGCACGCCAGCGTAGCGTCCTGGATGCAGTACAGATCTCTGCCTCTTGCACCATATTCTTTTTCAGAGTTTTTTGGATCCGCACAAAAAACAAAGACTGCGGATGCATCGCCTACAAAGCTTTGGTCATGTGCAGCCGCCGCGAGATTGCACTTGGCCTGCTTGTTCTCTACAACAAAGATCTGGTACGACTGAAGATTTCCAGCCGAAGCTGCCCTTACAGCAGAGCTCAAAATTTTTTTAATCGCGTCTTCTTGAATCTTCTTTTCTTTAAATGCCCTGACAGAATGCCTTGAGGAAATAAGATCAAAAAACGACATGATAGAAGTTCTCAAAAGGTACAATTTAACTGAGTCATGATTATCAGAATTGAAATTATATGTGCTAATACAATTATCTGTGTGCTATGAGCGTGGTAGTGAAAACATGGATGCGCTTGGAATAAACGCGCTACAGGTCTTACAAAGAAGGTACCTTTTACATGATGAGACAGGGCGTATCATTGAATCGCCAACACAACTCTTCCGACGGGTTGCAAAGGCAATAGCGCTGGCTGAGCTGAACTACGAACAAAACGTAGATATGAAAAAAACCGAAGAAGACTTTTTCAACGCAATGTCAAACTTTGAGTTTCTGCCAAACACTCCTACACTGATGAACGCAGGAACCAGAGTCGGACAGCTATCCGCCTGTTTTGTGGTACCAGTGGGAGACTCGTTAACTGGGATCTTTGATGCAGCAAAAGCTACTGCGCTCATACATCAAACCGGAGGCGGAACGGGCTTCTCATTTAGTAAGCTGAGGCCAAAGGGCGATTATGTAAAATCAATAGATGGCGCAGCATCTGGGCCTATCACATTCATGACCGTCTTTGATAGAACTACTGAGGTCATAAAACAGGGTGGAAAACGACGCGGAGCCAATATGGGAATCCTAAATGTAGAGCATCCAGATATTTTGAATTTTGTGCAGTGCAAAAGCAAGGAGGGATTTCTCTCTAATTTTAACATCTCTGTTGCAGTTACTGACAGATTCATGAACGCAGTCAAGAAAAACAAAAACTACAAGCTGATAAATCCAAGAACCAACAAGACAACGCAAACAGTCAGCGCAAAAAAAATCTTTGAGCTGATAGTACAAAACGCATGGAAGAGTGGCGATCCGGGACTCATCTTCATCGATGAGATAAACCGTCACAACCCAACTCCAAAACTTGGCCCAATTGAAGCAACAAACCCGTGCGGCGAGATGCCTCTTTTGTACTGGGAGTCCTGCAACCTGGGCTCAATTAACTTGGCAAAAATGGTCCAAAATAAGAAAATCAACTGGTCAAAACTAAAAGAACTAGTCAGGATGGGAGTCAGGTTCCTAGATGACGTCATCGACGTAAACAAGTATCCACTACCTCAGATTGAAAAAATCACAAAGGCAAACAGAAAAATCGGCCTTGGCGTGATGGGATTTGCTGAAGCGCTTATCCAGCTCGAAATCCCGTACAACTCTGAGAGGGCACTCGAGATGGGAGCGAAAATTATGAAATTCATAAAAAAACATGGCCATGCAGCATCGCAAGAACTTGGCGCCCAACGTGGAAACTTTGCAAACTTTGAGCAAAGCATCTGGAAGACAAAAAAGCATTACAAAACAATGAGAAATGCCACGGTGACCACCATTGCACCCACAGGCACTATCTCCATTATTGCAAACTGCTCGTCTGGTATCGAGCCGCTTTTTGCGATCTCCTACGTAAGAAACGTGATGGAAAGAACAGAGCTGTTTGAGACAAATCAGTACTTTGAAGAGATTGCAAAAAAAGAAGGATTCTATTCTAAAAAACTTATGGAAGAGATCTCAAAAAGTGGCTCGATTCAGCATATTAGAGCAATTCCAAAAAAAATCAGGAGGATCTTTGTTACTGCGCACGACATTTCACCGGCCTGGCACATAAGGATGCAAGCAGCATTCCAGAAATATACAGACAATGCAGTAAGCAAGACGATCAACTTGCCGCAAAATGCTACTCCACGTGACGTCAGGAACGCCTTCTGGCTTGCATACAAGCTTCACTGCAAGGGGATCACAGTCTACAGGTATGGCAGCAAGCCAAATCAAGTACTGTCTTTTCATCAAAAAACAAGGCATGGCACAAAGGCTGTCGCAGACTCGGAGTTTTCCGGCGGTTGCATCGGAACGGTGTGTCCACACTGAACTGATACGCAGCATGAAAAAATCTTACTGGCTTCTGGATAAATCTGCGTGATGTTGTAGTGCCTCAAGTTATTTTTGAAACAACTCGTTGATCTTTTCCCTGTATTGGCCAACCAGATTTCCAAACTCTACAAAATCCTGTTCGGTTGGAGATTGCATTCTCATGGCATACTGTCCCAAAAAGACCGAAAATGCGTTTCCAGCTATCAAGTTAAAGCATGCGTCTGAGAGGTTCACTCCAGGAAATGCAGTTTTTATGAATGGCTGATATGACTTTGCCTGGCTGAGCAGCAGCTCAAGATGGTTTTGCATAAAATCCATGATCTCTTTTTGCATAAATCACAAAACGTGTTTTTATTTATAAGAATTGAGTGCAATTCTCAAACCTGAATCTCTGATTCAAATAACTCTATGTCAAGTAGTGTTTGAGTTGCCGTAAATTGACAGACTCTGTAAACATTAGTCCACTCAATTACACAAGACCACTCAAAAAGACTTTTCAACAACAACAAAACAATTCAACTGATGACTACGGTAATTGGCGGACCTGCTTCTGATGAGATTGCTAAAAAAATAGCAAAAAGACTCGACGCCAAATACCTAGAATCCGAACCGAGGGTCTTTCCGGATGGAGAAAGCAAACTCACAATAAATGGAATACCGCGCAAGGGAAAAATCGTCGTGGTGCAGTCTACTCCACCCCCGGTGGACACAAACATGCTGCACGCCTTTTCATTGATATTACAAGCAAAAAAATGGTCAAACCAAGTCATTGCGGCAATCCCATACCTTGGCTACATGAGACAGGACATGGAATTCCTAAAAGGAGAGGTGATTACAAGCCGATTGATAGCAGACCTGCTCAGCTCGGTAGGTGCATCAAAAATTATTACAGTCGATATACACAGCAAACTGGCATTGAATTACTTTGGAGTCAAGATCTTAAACCTGAGTGCAACAGAAAAGATTTCGACCTACATAAAGAGAATTAATCTTCAAAACCCGCTAGTCGTTGCACCAGATCTTTTCTGGTCAAATGCGGCAGAAAACATGGCCTGCTTGCTTGGTACGCAATCAATTGCTCTAAACAAGCAAAGAGATCGCAAAACAGGTAAACTGCGCATCATACCATCAAAAAAGCAGAATCTAGCAGGAAGGGACGTCATACTGTTTGATGATATGATAAGCACTGGAGGCAGTATCGTGGCAGCAGCAACGTATCTAAAAAATCAAAATTGTGGGCACATTTACGCAGCGTGTACACATGCATTATTGGTAGACGACGCAGAAAATCGAATCAAAAAAGCTGGAATCAAAAAAATAATTTCTACAAACACGATCTCATCAAAAACATCTGTTGTTGATGTCTCTGATGTTGTAGCTAAGGAAATCTAACTATCTCTCCAAAACAAAGCTTCGCTTTAGCTCCGGCACCTCTTTCACAGTGTGAATCACCATGTCTGTGTGTTTACCGATGCCCACCGGCACCACTTCTTCAAGCATTCTCTGCGCTCTGCTCAACTTGCGGGATTTTTCAGCATACACGGTGAAAATCACATCGTCCTTTAGTATGGGATCGCCTATCTTTTTGTAAAGCAGTATTCCAGCCCCCTTGTCTTTTGGAGCGCCAGCCATCCTTGCAATCTCTACCATGGTGCTGTTGCTTATCCACAAGAGTCTGCCATCGTTTTTTGCTTTAACTCTGACTGTCTGCTGTCCTATCTCGATGTCGCCTGGTGTCAGTGCATGGTTGCCTCCCTGTGCCCTGATTATCTCCCTTAGCTTTGCCTCGGCTCTGCCAGATCGTACAATCTCTCTTGCAAGCAGGTAGCCATTCTTTTTACCCGTGATCTCAAAGATTGCGCCAGCTATGTTGCATGCCTTGTCAAGCAAGTCAGGCACGTTTGCCTCATTCATCAATACTTGAAGAGCCTCTCTTGCCTCAAGTGCAGGGCCTATCGTGTATCCTACTGGCTGCTCGCCATAGCTTAACACGCAATGGGTGTGAATCTTCAATCTTTTTCCTAACTCAATTAGGTCTTTTGCAAGATAGTCTGCCTCATTTATTGTCTTTACCTTTGCCCCCCTTCCTGTAGGTATATCTACTACAAGGTGTGTGGCCCCAGCCGCCTTTTTCTTACTCATAATTGATGGCAAAAGCAAAGGATCTATGTAAAGCGAGTACTCAGTCCTAACAAAAATGTCATCAGCCGGCGCAAGCTCAAGTGAACCGCCCCACACTATACAACCGTTTGTCTTTTTTATGACCGCCTTCATCTCCTTGCTTGAAAGGTTTACTGGCATCAGCACTTCTGCTCTGTCGGCAGTCCCACATGCCGAAGTTATAGCTCTTGATGATGTCTTTGGTATGGTGAGACCTGCGGCCGCAACTATTGGCACAACCAGCAATGTCGTCTTGTCGCCTGGGACTCCTCCGATACTGTGCTTGTCTACTATAGTTTTGTTTTTCAAATTGAGCTGCTTGCCAGTATCGACCATCGAGACAGATAGACTTGTAGCTTCGTCAAGATCTATTCCCCTGATGTGCAGCGCGGTAACAAAAGACGCAATCTCGCTCTCGTTTAATGTTCCGTCAACTACGCCCCTTACGATCTCCAAGATTTCCTGCCTTGTGAGCTTTTTTCCATCCAGTTTGTTTCTTATGAATTGCAGAGACCTTGGGAATGTCGAGATCTCAACGTCTACTGTGTGAGGAGCTACGCCAAACAGTTGTCTTATCTCCTCGCTTATTCCTATATGGCCTTTCTTGACAGTCTTTGTAGAGATGTTGACTATTGCTGTTATCTCCTTTTTGGCTTTGAGGCTGACGCGTCCAGATGCGGCAACGCCTATTTCGTCGGCGTCTGCCTTGTTCAAAAACACTATTGGCTTTCCACCAGCATCAATTCCAAGAATGTCCACTCTAAGGTGCATATGATACCACCAAACAGAATAGATTTTACACCTACAACAATTATCAATTTTGGTTTTCATCAAGCCGTATTTAATTGAGATTTTCAAAGTCATACCGTTGAAGACTATTAGAAAAATCCTAGTTCCCCTTGATGGATCAATGCACTCCAAAAAGGCTCTGGAATTGGCAATCAAGTTATCAAAACAGGGAACTTCAATTACGGGCTTCCACACTATAATCTTGCCTGCAATTTCAGACAGAAAAATAAAGGAACAATACCAAAGACTTGCAAACAAGATCATTGTAGAGGCCGCAAAGATTGCAAAAAAAGACGGCATTCCATTTTACTGGAAACTTCGGCTCAACGGTTATGCAGGAAAAGAAATAGTCAAATTCGCCCAAGAGGGAAAATTCGATCTAATTGTAATGGGCTCAAAGGGGCCAAACCCAGTAGCGGAGATGTTTTTGGGCAGCGTTGCAAATTACGTTCTTAACAAATCAAAAGTTCCAGTACTGATAGTGAAATGAGAGGATGGGGCTCATGGTACAGTGGGAAAGCATCATAATAGAATCTACTATTCTTGCCACCATAATTTTTGGCGCCGTTTTTGTGGAGAACTGGTCCTACAGAAGTATGCAAAAAAAAGAAGACAGTGCCACAAGAAAAAAAATTCTACTGTTTATCAAAGAAGATCTAATCAGAAAGCTGCGCTTCATCGACGATACCATCAAGTACAATGACTACAAGCCATTTTTTACTGATGTGTGGGATTCGACAATTCTCTCAGGCAAGCAAACTCTACTACAATTTGAAACAATCAAAAACCTTGAGCACACATATTCTTGGATGAAATATTACAACACAGAGCTGCAGCAAAAAGGAATTCTAGGCAACGAACAAACACTCAAAGAACTTTTGGCCGAAGTCAAAAAGGCAACACAGTCGTCATTGAATGTACTTGATCAAAAATTCTTATGATGCTTGTGGTTTTCTTCGTAGGCAACTGCCTTTTGTCCAAGCCTTTCAAACTCGATAGCATAACGGGGGTGCCTCAATCTCCACTTGTTCTTGATTATGGGTTGCAACATGAGCCACATCTCTGCAATGTCATCACCGTGCCACTCAAGAACCCTCCTCTGTAGATCCTCATCATGCTTTATGATGAAGCCAAGCTTGTCGTACGCTACTGCAACATATCGCGCTGCCTTTTCTATCCGCTCATCAAGCGGAGGCAGCGCCTTGTTGCCTTCAATGTTTATCTGTTTTAGGGCCTCACTTTCTCTGAGCAACTCTCGGTATTCACGTACAGTGTCATTTCTCACTATGTCTATTATTTTGGTTAGCGTAGTCACCATGTCTGCTTGAACTTTGACTTTGCTCTCTTTTGTAAACTTGATTACGGAAAGGCCTACCGCAGACAACGATATTAGCAGGGCTGCAAGCGAAACATAGTCTATTTCCATTTAAACTAAAAGGCATTCTTCTTAGATAAAATGAATCGTCATGTTATCATGTATGAAAATCATGGGCTTTAATTTATGGTCAAAGTAAGTGACTACATACAATGAAGATTGATGAAAAGCCAGACGAGGACTACGAAACTGTAGTGATATCTGAGCTCGGCCTTGTAGACCCGATGACTGGCGGCATGGTGTTAAAATCAATCGACGGAAAAGAGTTCCACATGACTGCCTTTTCTGCTGAGGTTGCACGCTACATTGCAAATTTCATCGAAGGCAAAAGAGAGGAGGTACCGACAATCTACAACATGTTTGAGCAGATGTGCGAGGAAAACGAGATAGTGCTAGTCAAAGTAAAAATCTACGAAACAGGTAAGATATTTAGGGCAAACCTCTACTTTACTGGGCGCAAGGAAATAATTCTAAAGTACTATCGGGCATCCGACGCCATTGCACTTGCCACATTTTACAATGTGCCCATACTGGTAAGAAAGGATCTCCTACAAGAACCAAAAAAACAGACGCCACAAAAATAGCAGTAAAAATCAAGTCTGAAAATCGAGATCACATCTAATAAAATACAAATCGCATCCCATATCCAATGACAAAAGACGACAAGCAAAAAACAACTGAACTTGTGCCTGTGTGGCCGTTCAACTGGGCAAGTCTTGACAGGGCATTTGACAACCTTCGAAGAGAGTTTGAAAGATCCTTTGCGTTACTTCCGTCGTTTCCGACTCTAAAAACAGCATCAATGTCGTGTGACATTGCAGACGAAGGAGACAAGTACACAATCAAAGTCGAGATCCCTGGAGTCAAAAAAGACGAAATAAAACTCAACGCCTCAGACAGCACGCTTGAGATATCTGCACAACACAAAGAAGAGGAAGAAGAAAAGAAAAAGAACTACATAAGAAAGGAGAGAAGCGAAGTCTCATACTACAGGACAATACCCCTACCAGAAAAAATAATCTCAGACAAGGCGCAAGCAAAACTCACAGACGGAATCCTAAACATCACGGTGCCAAAGGCTGTTCCGACGCCAAAACCCAAGACCAGCACAATCCAAGTTCAGTAAAATTTTCTTTTTTTAATAATCGTGTTCGCTAAAGTCGCTTCCAAGCTCAATTGATGCAATGACGGTCTTTTCTGTTGTCTGGCACTTGAGATTCTTTTGAGGTAAAAACTCACCAAATATTTCCTTGAGCAGTTGCTCTGTAAACAGAGACCACTTGATGCCAAGATCGTGCTGTATGATAAAATGGTGTATTGCGCCTTCGATCCGATGGTCCGAGTTCATACCTGATGCTCGCATATAGTCTTCGAGTGTCTCAATTGCCCGCTTTAGGTCATATTTTCCCTTCATGAAGAGGACAGATTCTTTGATTATGGGCTTTATTGCGTCGACTATCTCGTTTATCTCGCTGCCTTCAAGCTCGACGCCGAGCGTTTCTAGAATCTTTTTCGGAACTGGAATTATTCCAATTTTGTCTGCAAACCGATCCCAGGCCAAATACTTTTCAAGAATCTGCCTCACCAACACATTGTGCGAGATGTTCTTTTGCATCGCTTCTGTCTCCAGCTCCTCGACTACCTTTGCGGGCAGCCTGTAGGTGATGCTTCGGGTCGTCTCTTTCTTGGGAGGATGCGGCTTTCTTCTTGGAATTTCTGTTTCCAATGTTGGTATACTTGTTTTCTGTTATTTAACTGATCAAGTCGGCGCCCTGTATTTTTCCAGCACGTTTTTGTGCACCGGAACATCGCAAAACGCCCTGACGATGTCGAATTTTGTTACCACGCCTACGAGCATGTCGTGTAATACCACGGGCACTCCGCTTATCTTATTTTTTATCATGACATGGGCTGCGCTTGCCAGATCATAGTCGGGCTCTACTATGATTATCTCTCCGTCAAGCAGACTGTCGACTGAAAGCGAGTATTTTGACTCTTCAAGAAGATAATCTCTTGCTAGGCCGTCTGCGCGCTTGAAGTACTCGCTGCGTCTGAGAAATGTATTGGTGGTGACTAGGCCCATGACGTGACCTGCGTTATCCGTGACTATGAGCCTTGAGACGTCATTTTTGTTGAGAATCTCAAGTGCGTACCTGAGCTGATCTGAGTTCCTGCAGGTAACCGTCTTTTCACTCATATAGTCCCTTACCTTGTACCTGCCTGGGTACTTGGTAGCAAAAACATCTGCAATGTCTGTCTTGGTCACGATGCCTACAAGATCTCCATTTTCGTCTGTAACAATTATTGAGCCGATCTTAAATGTCACCATACGGGTTGCGCACTGGTGCAAGAAATCCTCCAAGTCGGCAACTATTGTAATCAAGTCTTTTCTCATTGCCTCCCGAATCGGTATCTCAGAAAGTGATCTCTTTGTGGTGTCCTTCTCAAGGAACCTGTTGACGTCGCGCTCAGTGAGGATCCCGACAGGCCTTTTGTCTCTGACCACTACCACTCTTTTGACAAAGTTTGTCTTCATGAGAACTAGTGCATCATGCATCGAAGCAGACGTAGTCAGAGTCAACACAGGACTAGAATACAGCTTGGCCGTCACGATGATTTACCACCTCTTGCAGATTTAAGGAGCGAGCATGATTCTCATAATCGAGTCTCAAAACAATGTCTGGGTTCCTAATGAGTCTCATTAGGAACGATCTCTACTTCTAGGTTGCCGCCGTTGAACTGTGATGTTATGGCCTTTACCTTGCTTTTGTAGAGGAAGTGTTTTTTCCCCTCGGATGTAATCGAGCCGGAGATGGCAAGTAACTTGTTGTCAAAGAGCAATTGAAGCCTTCGGTAGACGGTGCTGATTGGGATCTGTGTGTCTGCGCTTATCTCTATTGCGGCCTTGGGACAATTCATAGTTGATTCCAGTATGGCACGGCAATACTTGTCTGACACCACTCCGAGGATGGCGTCCTTTCTGTCGTCATCTATTTTTTTTCCTATTAGCTGAATTTGCATGATGCAAGTTTAGCATTCTTTTGATATAACTAGTCGGTATGCGTTGCATTGCACTGCAAGCTTGACGCTTATCTTTTGTAGACACAAAAGAGGCTCATGGTTGAAACACAGTTCCCAAAATTCAAATGGGGCACAATTGCTGAGCAGAACTCGGGCCACACAAAAGACGAGTGGGGCTCAAAGCAGGCACCAAAAAAAGTTATCACTTACACCGTAATATGGGATAAAAAAAATCTGTGAAAAGGCTCTGCCTGCTATTCCAATTTATGGCTACATCAACAGAATCTAAAATACTATTTTATAACAAGTACCGGCAGGCCAGATTTGTGCAGAACATAGTTTGAGACGCTCCCAAAAAAGAGCTGCTTTATTGCTCCACGTCCTCTGGCGCCGATTACTATTACATCGAACTTTTTGTCCTTTGCGAACCTGACTATTGTGTAGCCGGGGTCGCCAAAAGTTATCTTGCCCTCAAAGAGTATGCCGTTTTGTGCGCAATGTTTCTTTGCAAACTGGATTGTTCTGTCTGCGTCCTTGAGTAGAGGCTTTTCTGGGTAGGATGGTGCTCGAAACGCAGGATGCGGCGGCCTTGGAATCACGTAGATGCCAGTTATCGTTGCCTGGCACTGTCTTGCCAGGTATATTGCGTGGTTTAGCCCACGCAGGGAGTTCTTTGAGCCGTCAAGCGGAACCAGTATCTTCTGGAATTTTGTCTTTATCATGGATTCGCAAATAACTCTGAAATAATTAAACGGCTCGTCAAATTATCAAACTTGAAACTAGGTGGTTTCATTAAGATGATTTTCTTGCTTGATAATCTACAACCTTTTCAAATAAATGAAAATGAACCAAGCTTGTAAGAAAAATGGCTGCGCTCATGTTGATAATGCTTGTCGCACTTGCCGGTATCTCAGGCGACGACATCAAGCTGGTGCAAAAATATGACATTGCTGAACTTATGATGCAAAAATATGTCCTAAATGTGGACGAAGGCGACTATGTGATCTTTTATAGACTGAGCACTACGAAATCACACACAGAAGGCACATCAGAAGACCTTGACGCAAATATAACGTCAATGACAATAAACAAAGAACGCGCCTCACTTGTGATCAGACTGGAGGGCGTTGAGCAGACCGACATAATGTCTGTGAGATTCCCAAATGAGATCCTATCTGCACAAGGAGGCAAGTTCACATTATTCATAAACGGACAACAAAGGGGGTATGAATCATCTGAACAGGACGGCAAGACAAGTATGATATTTCTGATTCCGTCTCGGAGCAAAGAAATTGAGATAGTCGGCACGCAAGTCATCCCAGAATTCCACTCTGTATTGATCTTACTTGCCGCATCGTCTGCAGCGCTAATTGTACCACTGAAAAAATTAAAAAATTAAGAAAAAAATTGTTTGGTGTTATTCGTATGGCTTTTTGTTTTGCTGTTCTTTTACCAACTTGTCGTATGTGGGCGCGTGCGGAGTGAATCCTGCACAGGAAAAGCTGTATGTTTCCACCACGGCAAATCCTGTCTTGCCTCCGGTTGTGTACCCTTCCTCATTGTCTGTTCTTGTGTTTATTTTGTAGTTGGTAATGGAGCAGTCCTCATACTCTAGGGTTCTCAGTGACTGTCCTGCCTGAACCAGCTCAACTGTGACGTCAAACTCTTTGTACGGATAATCGAATCCTGAGGATTTTCCGTTGTACCGGAATGTCTGGTCTACTGCCTCGTGCAGGTACGGCGTCTCACCTATTGCCCTTGCCAGTGTGAATTCTGGCGCCATCTGCCTTGTGGTAAAGGCAGTCGCGCTTGTGCTAAATAGGTTGTTTACGGTGTCATACATCTGAAACTCGTATGTGACTGTAGCGTCCCTGAACCCAAAGGTCGCCTTTGGATATACGCCTTCGGCAAAGACGTAGACATTGTTGCCAAGGGGCACCGACTGGGCCGTTGTTTGTTGTGTGTGCGAAAGACCAACCATAATTGCAAGTGAGGCAATTGCGATTACGACTGATGCAAGTGTTATTTTTTGTGGAGTCATTAGCTAGAATCGAAAAAAGGGTTACTAAAGAATCTTCTTTATTGTTGCCATAGGATCCCAAATCAAATTATGAACTATATAGCACCATGTGATTCACGTAAAAAACGTAATCTATGCAGAGCATTCGTAAATAAGATCCAAATCTTTCAAAATCAATGAAGGAACTACTATCGGTAACACTTGGTCTGATCCTTATTACGTCTGTGTTCGTGCCACTTTCTGCAAATGCGCAGACGCCTCAAGCACCAACTGGTACATTCCAGATAAATGGTGCAGGTGCAACATTCCCGTTCCCGTTAATTGACACATGGCGAGTCGAATACAACAAGATATACTCAAACGTCAATCTCAACTACCAGTCAATTGGTAGCGGAGGCGGAGTCAAGCAGCACACAGAAAAAACAGTTGACTTTGGAGCATCAGACGCACCACTCACACCAAATGAGCGTCAGCTTGCACCAGGAACACTGCACATACCGGAGACAATCGGTTCAATCGTCATTGCGTACAATCTGCCAGAGGTTCCAAACAGTGGACTGAAACTAACAGGTGAAAATGTAGCTGACATCTACCTTGGCAAGATAAAAAAATGGAACGATCCAAAGATCCAAGAAAACAACCCCGATCTAAAATTACCTGACAGGCCCATTCTTGTTACAAGAAGATCCGACGGCTCTGGAACCACCTACGTCTTTACCGATTACCTCTCCAAAGTGAGCAAGGAATGGAATGACAAGGTAGGTAAAGGAAAGAGTGTTCCATGGCCAGTGGGCGTCGGTGCCGCAGGAAATGAGGGTGTAGCATGGGCCACAAGAAACACGAAATACGCAATAGGATACGTTGAGCTTGCATATGCATTCCAAAACAAGATGACCTATGCATCCTTGCAAAATGGCGACAAGACCAATTTTGTTGAGCCTACATTTGACACGGTCTTTGAGGCTGCAAAGACATACCCGATTGACAAACTCCCTCGTTCTGAGGAAGATTGGAGCCAGGTGAGTATGGTACTGGCACCGGGCAAAAACTCGTACCCGATTGTAAGTCTGAGCTACCTGCTGGTGTATGAAAACTTAGACCAAGTAATCAAGGACAAAGAAAAGGCAAAAGCACTTGTGCAGCTGCTACACTGGATGATAACGGATGGCCAAAAGTTTTCAAAACCACTCCTTTACGTACCACTTCCTACATCAATCCAAGACTTGGACAAGCAGGGAATTGCAAGGATCAAGTTCAACGGCGAGCAGCTATGGAAATATGAACCAATAAAAACTGATTCAAAACCCAAAGACACAAAATCAGTCCAGTCTACCAAGGAAACAAAACCCAAAGACACAAAATCAGACAAAAAGATTGTAAAAAAAGAAACAAAGAAAGAAAAATCGATCAAAAAACCAACTCCAACACCAAGCAGCAGCAAGTAGCTGCTGCTTTTCTAAACTTTCTTATTTGCAAACGCCAAGTATCACAAGATTGTACAATGATTTCCCAAAACCAACTATGACGATTTTCCGTTACGCTTGATTCGTAACTGAAAATCTAGAAAAAAACAGTCTGTGTGAGCGTCATGATTGACAACATCGCAACACCTTTTGCACATCCTAAACAGGATGCCTTTACACTCGATACAGCGTGCATAATCGATGAGGCTTCCACCACATCTTCTGCAGCTTTCATCTGGCATGAATATGCTGCAACTCTGAAACTAAAGATGTTGTTCAAAATAGTTTTCTGACCTGTATGTAGTCAACATGTGCTACAAACCGCCTGTCGGCGTCTGCTTTGTAAGTTTGTGCTTTCCAGTGACGATGTAGTTTATGGCGTCGCTCATAAAGATGGCATGGTCCGCTATCCTCTCAAGGTAGCGCAGCACGAGGGCCTCTGCAAGAGCGCATTTGGTGTTATTGGAGTTAATCAGCATTGGAAGTCGCTCCTTGTACAATCTGTCGACAAATTCCTCGTTTTGCTGAATGTTGATTGCTTTTCTTATATCAAGCTCTGCAAAATAAGTCACAGAATCCTTGATCATTGTCTTTACCTTGCTTGATGCTTCGACTAACCAGCCCTTGTCACACTCTGAAATATCGCCAAATACGTCTCTAACTTGGGTGATGTCGTATGCGTACCTGCCGAATCTGGAAAAGCCGTACGAGATCTCAATTGACGAACGGATCAGCCTAAAGTCGTCTGCTACCGGCTGGTACTTGAGCAGTATCTCAAATGTGAGATCTGCCACTTGGAAGTATTTTTTAGAGATCTCATGGGAAATGTCGCGAACTGCGTCTACTACATTCTTTCCATAAATGTACGAATCAATTGCAAGAGTAAATGACTGCAGGGAGAGCTGGCCCATTTCTGACATTATCGTAGAAAGCTTCCAAAGTGATGGGTCAATGAGCCTCGTCATCCAAACTGACCCTTTACATATTTTGCTGTGAGTTCATTCTTTGGTTGAGTAAAGATCTTTTTTGTTTCGTCAAACTCAATGAGTTCCCCCAAATACATAAACGCAGTATAGTCTGAGACACGTACTGCCTGCTGCATGTTGTGAGTGACTATTATTATCGTGAATTCTTTTGCAAGCTCCCTTATCGTTTCCTCGATTTTCTGTGTCGCAATAGGATCAAGGGCAGAGGCAGGCTCATCCATGAGAAGAACCTCCGGCTGAATTGCAAGTGCGCGCGCAATGCAGATGCGTTGCTGCTGGCCACCCGAGAGCTCCATAGCAGGATTTTTGAGCTTGTCTTTGACTTCATCCCAGATATATGCCATCTTCAACGAGTCTTCAACTATGTCGTCGAGTATCTTTTTGTCTTTGACGCCGTTTAAACGCAGGCCTGCGGCCACATTGTCATAAATTGACATCGTCGGAAACGGATTAGGTTTTTGAAACACCATGCCAACTTTGCGTCTGTGGTATATTGGGTCCACATCATTTGAGTACAGGTCTTGGCCGTCAAGTAAGATTCTGCCTGTGACTCTGGCGCTTTTTGTCATATCATGCATCCTGTTAAGGCAGCGCAAAAATGTCGTCTTACCGCAACCTGAAGGGCCTATCAGGGAGGTGACCGTACGCTCTTTGAACTTGATTGTCACATTTTTTATTGCCTCGATACCATCGTAGTATACTGAGACATTTTCTGCAATCATTTTGTATTTTTTCTCGTCAACTGGAAATTTTTTAACCTCGATGCCGTCCTGTTTCATATCAAAGATTGCAGTCACTTTATTTTCACACCGTACATTTTTGCCAAGATGCTTGACTTTTTACCCTTTGTAGCAAAATAGTATCTTACACCAAGATTGATTGCCAAGATTATGGTTATGAGAACCACTGCAGCCCCCCATCCATGGATTTGAGCACTGTCGTACGGTAGCAAAGAAAGTCTCCATATTCTCAGTGGAAGCGCATCCATTGGAGAATCAAATCCTGCAAAGAACTGACTGCTTCCAAGGACGGTCATAATGAGTGGTGCAGTTTCCCCACCAATCCTTGCCACCGCAAGCAAGATCCCTGTGACCATGCCGCTTTTTGCAGCAGAAAGAACTATCCTGCAGATGACTATCCATTTTTTGAGACCGAGTGCGAGGCCTGCCTCCCTATATGTGAGCGGAACCATCTTGAGCGACTCCTCAGTAGTCCTTGCTACTATAGGGAACATGATAAGAGAGAGCGCAAATGCACCTGCCCACAAAGAAAAATGTCCAAGTATGAGCACGATTGTCAAAAATGCAAATATCCCAAGAACTATTGATGGAAACTCCATGAATACATCGTTGAAGAATCTAATCGTACGGCCAAGCCTGTTATCGCCAAACTCTGCAAGGTATATCCCAGACATCACCCCAATGGGAACTCCGATGAGGCTTGACATGCCAATTATGATGACGCTTCCCTGAATAGCAGGACCTATTCCGCCCTCTCCAGAGCCTATTGCGCCAGGCTGCTGCGTCAAAAACTCGACAGATATGGCAGTGATTCCATTTTTGAAGACTTCAAGAAGAATGCTGCCAAGCGGAATCAATACAACTATGACACATGCAAAGACTACACCCATCATTATTTTGTCCAATATCAGTCTGCCCTTGACATTGTGTTTGAATAATGACCTGTATTCGGCTCTTTTCTGAGTTATAGTCGACATCATGTGTTTATCACGCCCTCTTTGACTTTGAGCATTCTTGAAACTAGAACGTGTGCCACTATGTTGATGCAGATTGCGACAAGTAACAAAACAAGACCAATGCCTATCAGTGCTGGCAGATGTAGTGAAGCAGGTGATGCCTCTATGAACTCGTTTGCAATGATGCTAGACATGGTCTGTCCTGCCTGAAAGAGTGTCTGCGGAAACGCGCCTGGGCCGGTTGCGTTGCCAATCAACATGGTCACTGCCATAGTTTCTCCTACCGCCCTGCCGAGGCCAAGTATTGCTGCCCCGATCAGACCAGTCTTTGCATAAGGGAATATGGAAAGCCTAAACATCTCCCATTTTGTTGCGCCAAGCATGTAGGCGGCCTCTTTTTGTTGATGTGGAACTGCCATCATTATTTCCCTTGAAACTGCTGATATGGTTGGAATGATCATGATTGCCAAAATTATACTGGCACTAAAGATGTCAAGGCCGAATGGGGCGCTTGAAAATATCCAGATGCTGTCCCCAAAGGTATCATGGAGCGGGTACTCTATCCACTCCGTTAAGAATCCTCGAAACACAAAAAGGCCCCAAAAACCGTAAACGATGCTTGGCACCGCCGCAAGAAGATCCACTAAAACGGAAAGCGGTCCGCTAAGATATTTTGGTGCTTGGGAAAGAAACATGGCAATGCCGATGCTCAAAGGCACGCCGATTGTCATGGCAAGAGCCGCCGTAACTAGGGTGCCAAGAATGTATGGCGCCGCACCAAACGCCTCTCTTCCCTCTACAGGGTTCCATTCAGAGCCAATCAGAAAATCAATGCCCTCGACTACCCAAACCATCCTAGATTCAGAGTATAACTCAAAGACCATGACAGCTATAATTACAAGAACGTAGACCCCTGCAGTGGTTGCTACAATCTTGAAGATCTTATCTGAGCGAATCCTGCTGACACGTAGCTGACTTTGCAACAACTTTTTGCATTTTTTTTGGCTTATCTACGATCTCCACATATACTACTGAGGAACTGTAATTCTATATTGATCAATATAGTGTAATGACCAAACTAGTATTTAGCTTGATAATTCAGATAAAGCGTTGCAGTCGCTGGAGGACACAAAACAAACTCGCCGAATTCAGATAAGCGGCGGCTCCACCTATACCATATCGCTGCCAAAAAAATGGATAGACGAGCTTGGGATCAAAAACGGTGACAACATGACTATGATCAAAAACGCAAACAGATCATTGACGCTTTTCCCGGGGCTTGATTCTGAGAAGCCTCCAAAGAATGCAACCATTACTATCGGCCAAAAAGACTCCGAGGAGTCAATCCGCCGCAAAGTGATTGCGTTGTACCTCACAGGCTACAAGACGATCCGAATATCATCAAAGGGCATCAAGTTCCCCCCTAAATACTCTAGGTTGATCAAGGATCTGGTACGCAAATTCATGATAGGAACCGAGATAGTCGAATCAGACTCTGAATCAATTACTATTCAGATACTGACTAGGCTGCCTGAGCTCACATTTGAAGTAGCTCTAAAGAGGATGTATTTGATGACTGCGAACATGCATCGTCAGGCAATTGACGCACTCAAAAAATTCGACGCCGAGTATGCAGAAGAGGTGATCCGCATGGATGACGAAGTGGATCGCTTTGGGCTGTACATGATGCGTACACTAATCATGGCAATACAGAACGCAAGTATGTTGTATGATGTGGGCCTGGCCCAACCATCAGACTGCCTCAACTACCGAACAGTAATATCCAGAATAGAAAGAATTGCAGACCACGCAGCGTTAATTGCAAAGAGAATTAAATTCCTAAAAGAGCCGCTTGATTCAAAGACACTAAAGGAGATCGAGGCCATTAGTGTGGATGCATTAAGATGCTTTGAAGGTGCGATCTTGGCGCTTGGCAAAAAAGATCACGTAATGGCCGAAAAGGTAGCAACCAACATTGCCTCTATAATAGAAAAGGAAAAAGATCTAATGTACTCAATGCGTGAATCAAAAAACTCAGCCGCAATCCACTTTATACTTGAGGACATTCGCAGGACTGCCGAGTATTCAGGCGACATAGTAGAAGTGATAATCAACGAAACAATTCACAGCATAATTTGTGAAAACTGACATTTATGCGTCTTTGCCTTCTGAGTGTTTCTGTTCAGGGCCAGCTCATTATACATTCACAGTTTATTTTGACTCGATTTCATTATGAAATTGGAAACAACTCTAGTGGGCACACTGACAACGAACCATCTTGGTGTCAAATGTGCAATCATGCGGGCCCTCTGAGCGTGCATCTGTTGGTATCTCCTTCATGCATTCTGAATGCCTGCCTTTTTTGCAAAACCAACAGATCTTCTGACCTTCTCCTCCAACCGAACACGAATCCACAGATGACATACGGCAGTTTCCTTAAAAAATATTAAACGTAATGAAGCCAATGAGAGAAACGTTCGTCGCGCCCCATTGCCACATCCATAAACGCATCCTGTAGTCTCCGAGTTGTCTGGCCTACCTTTCCATCACCAATTATGACGTCGTCTACTTGGGTTACGGATTTGACTTCGGCCGCAGTTCCCGTCATGAAAATCTCGTCTGCAGAAAACAGATCGTCTCGATCCAAGTCGCGTTCAACTAGATTCATTCCATCTGAGCGGATCAGCTGGATTACGCTGTCTCGCGTTATCCCCTCTAGTATGCCGGATGTAAGTGGAGGAGTGAATATGTCCCCATTTTTTACCACAAAGATGTTTTCAGCACTCCCTTCTGTGACCTTTCCATGATAATTTAGCATGATTGCTTCGTCGTAGCCATTTTTGAGTGCCTCGACTCTTGCAAGTGCCGCGTTGGCATAGTTTGATGCGGCTTTTGCCTGCATGGGTTGCGAGCGAGAATCGATTCGAAGCCAGCTTGAGATCTTGCATTTTGCCCCAGTAACCTTGCCTGCCTTTGACTCGCCCATCTTCCACTCCCAGCAAGCAATTGCAACATCTACCTTGTTTGGAGTTGGCGTCAGACCCATGGTACCGTATCCGTAATATGCAATCGGCCTTATGTAGCACTCTTTGAGTGTGCTTGCCTTGACCGTCTTTATTATTGCCTCTGTTATCTGTTCTTTTGAGAACTGCATCTTCATGGAGTACAGTTTGGCCGATCTAAAGAAGCGGTCAACATGTTCTGGTAGTCGAAATATTGCAGAACCTTTTTGAGTGTTGTAGCATCTGATGCCCTCAAAGACAGCGGTGGAATAGTGCAGTGCGTGCGTCAATACGTGTACTTTTGCATCCTTGAATGGAACCAGCCTACCATTCATCCAGATCTTGCCGACTTCCTTCATAGAACGTCTCAAATACACAGACGCTTTAAAAAATTATCTGAGTTCGTTG
>JBDUUJ010000068.1:0-6360 GCA_039938575.1 Nitrososphaera sp.
GGTAACAATCTCAAACCCCAAGTAGTGCCTACCCATTTGCTTGCTTATCATTGCGACTTGACCTGAGCCTAAGAAAGGATCAAAAACGATGTCGCCTTTTTTGCTTGAATACTGCAATATCTTTCGCAACAATTCAGCTGGAAGTTTGGTTGGTGTTTTCTTGTCTCCAGTCCAGTATTCACGATTTATGTTCCAGACATCTTCTTTGTCTTTGTAGTGCATGCTTCGACCATCAGATGTCTTTTGTTTTTGCGAAAACCTTGAGAAAGGATAGAACTTTCGTTTTTTTTCATTCTTGCACACATACAAACAATGGTAATGAGAGGTAACATATTTTGTCTTTGTAACCACACCAAACTGATACTTCCATATGAGATGGTTTACGGTGACAAACCCAACATCATCTAGTGCATTTAGAATATCTTTTAGATTGTTCCAGCCAGAAAAAACATACATGCTGCCAGAATCTTTTAAGATTCTGTAGGCCTGGCTCATCCAGTTTATTGTAAAGTCATAATAATCTTGTTTTTTGATCTCGTTGTATCCCTGCATCACACGTGACGCAGTTCTGTTGTAGTTTTGTTTTGTTGCCTTAAAGTCAATTGCAAAAGGCGGGTCTGTTACAATCAGATCGATTTTCTTTGCCGGAATGAGCTTCATTCCGTCGACGCAGTCCATGTTGTAGATCTGATTAAATGAAATCTTGTTCAAAATTTAACTTTCCTTTGGGTCTGTTTCTGACATTTTAATTGATATGATTTTTTTAAGTTCTTCTGTGGTTTTCCCGGCAAAATCAATGCCGAGTGATTTTGCAATGAATTCTAGCTTTTGCCGCTCGTTTTGCACTGGCGCAGTTATGTGGAGGTTTGGGTTCATTGTACCTGCAAGCTGGCTTTGAATCTCGTTTTTTGTCTTGTTGTATTCGCCTACTGCACGTCCGAGCTTTTTTGTCACTTCTGGCAGCCTGTTTGTGCCAAGAAGCGCAAGCAGTGCCACGAATATTATTACAATCCATTCGCTGCCAAGTATGTTCAGAGTGTATTCCAGCACGCTTAGAGTTAGTTACTTGCAAAAATAAGCTTATTGAATATGTCTAGTGCCACTGATAATTTACTAGAATAAATGATACCCAATCTAATTAAACATGTTTTTGCCTATTTGTACGCTAGACAGGGTTTGAAAGTAATAGTTGCCGCATTAGTCATGCTAGTAGTAACCATAGCAATTACGCCAGCATATGGAGTGATTGTCGAGTTCCAATCCGATAAGACATCGTACAAAAAAGGTGACAAGATAATTTTTAGCGGAAGAACGGATGCTGCACATTCAAACAAGATGGTCGCAGTGAAGATCTACGGACCAAATGGCGAGTTCGCAATGATCAAGGAGACATTTTCTGATGCGAGTGGAAACTTTGAGACCATTCCAATTGACACATCAATACAAAAGACGGCACTCAAATTCCCCCTCAAGGGAATCTATAATGCAACTGCGTTTTACAGTCAAGAGCCAACGTACCTTGGCACATCCATACTGTTTGATTATTCTCCTGACGGCTCCCCTGTGATACCGTCTGCTGCTGAGGTCATGGCGCAAAAGAAAGGTCAAACTCAGCAGCCAGCCCAACAACCAACTCAGCAGCCAGCCCAACAACCAACTCAGCAACCAGCACAACAACCAACTCAGCAGCCAGCACAACAACCAACTCAGCAGCCAGCGCAATGCGGCACAGGTACCATACTCAAAGATGGAGTCTGCATAGTTGCAAAATCAGAATACGAGCCAGAGCCCAAGCCAGAAGATGAATCACGCTACAAAAAAACACACATTCCTGGCTTTCCTGACCCAAACAGAGAACCAGAATACTACATAAACCGATACAACAATGAGCCAGAATACAAGGCCTGGTTTGATAGAAACTTCCCAGAAGATTCGATATATGAAATACTTGGTGTGCCAGGCCCAAAGAAGACCCACATCCCTGGCTTCCCCGACCCAACCAAGGATCCACAATATTACATCAACCGATACAACAATGAGCCAGAATACAAGGCCTGGTTTGATAGAAACTTCCCAGGTGAGACAATTTACGACATAGTTGGAATATCAGAACCTGCACCCCAAAATTCCTGTGGACCTGGAACACACCTCGAAAACGGAATCTGTGTTCTCGACAAGACGCATGGGTTGTTGGGAGGTGGATGCCTAGTCGCAACTGCTGCGTATGGAACGGAGCTTTCGCCCCAAGTCCAACAGTTAAGAGAGTTACGCGATACCACAATAGCAAAAACAGGCTCTGGAATTGCCTTTCTTTCAACATTTAATAGCATATACTATATGTTTTCTCCTACAATTGCAGACTGGGAAAGACAAAGCCCCACATTCAGAGAAGCAGTCAAAATCACACTCACACCGATGCTTTCGACACTATCCATCCTAAACTACTTAGACATCGACTCAGAGTCAGACTTGGTAATTTATGGCCTTGCCATAATACTGCTAAACATAGGAATGTATTTTGTAACACCCGCAGTAATAATCAGTAAGGTGTCAGGACATTTAAGAGGCAACGGGTTCCAGGACATTCTTTTTTGCAGCACTCAGCACAAACACACCGACACCTATTGCAAAAAACACCACATACGGCATAGCACTGGATGAAAATTCTGAAATCAAGCCGGCAGTTATAGGTCCGGCAGCCCACCCTATCCCAAATGTCGTCTCGTAGGCACCTATTGTTGCACCAGATGACTCTTTTGGGATTCTTCGCAAAATGACTTCGAGTGTTAGTGGGAACATGATACTGAATCCAAATCCCATCATCAACATGGCTGCCGCAAACTCAAATATCGAGTGCGACAAAAACGACAATGCTAACCCCGCAGATATCGTCCCACATGATGCAATCAGAGTAACGGCTGTCTTTTTTGCGAGTTTTTCTGTGAGAGCCAGAGTAATCACACGAGACGCACCAAACACAAAATAGAGGATCTCAATTTCTGTTGCAGACATGCTACGATCGTTGAGAAACGCAGGATATATGGTCAAAATTATTCCAAACGAAGACGCACAGTAAATGAGAAGCACCACAACAATTGGGAACTTGGCCACTTCCTTTATGCCAGAAAAAGAAAACTTGGCACCCGTTCTTGGTGAGTCTTTTTGCCCAAGCTTGAGTGATGATATTATGGCCGCAGCCATGATAAACGTGGCAATCACAAACAGCATTCTGTATGTGACGTCCAATCCTTCTATGAGGAATGTTCCTACTAGCGGTCCGATCATAAATCCACTTACAAAAAATCCTGTGAACTGGCCAATGTGTTTGACGCGCGAGCCACTCTGACTTGAATTTGCGATTATGGATTCAGCAGGTGGCCAAAAAAATGCGTGTGCCACTCCAGTCAATGCCCTCAATGCCATGACTTCTGGAACGGTTTTTGCAACGGAAAGAAGATACACCGAGGCGACATTTATTGCGACCCCAACTGAAAGCAGACGGCCATTGTTGAAGCTACCCAAAAGAATTCCAACTATGACCGGGATGAACATGTAGGGAATGAAATTTGCAAGGCCGATTAAGCCAAGCTCAGCATATGAAGCACCGATTTCATTTTTTGCAAATATCGGAACTATTGGGTTATGTATCCCGTAAGAGATTCCTATTATGAGTCCCGTAATGTTGATTAGTACAAGTGTTTTTTTCATTTATACGCAGCAACCATTATTGCGCCGCCCATAAGATCCTCTTCCATCTCGACTTTGGAAAACCTCTCAAGCAGCATTGCCTTTAGCTTTTTGTTTTGCGGCCATCTTTTGTAAGTGCCATATAGTGTAGCAAACTTGAGTCCAAGTCTCCCTCCTGCTGCAAATGCAATAATTGGAAGAATCACTCTTAGATAGAACGAAACACCTGCTCTCACCACAGAGTTATCTGGTTTGCCTAAATCTACTATGACAAATCTTCCACCATCTTTTAGGACGCGATGAATTTCAGATATTGCAATTCTGAGGTTGATTGCATCACGCAGAGAATACCCGCACAATACAGCGTCGAACAGACCATCCTTGAAAGGAATGTGCTCAAATACACCACACGACATGTCAGGTGTTTTTTCAAAAAATGTGCCGGTGTTTTTGAGCATCGGTACAAGTGGGTCATACAGTGTTATTTTGATGTCACCGTTGCAGATCTTTTCAGCAGTCTTTGACATGTTGCCAAAACCAGAGCCCGCATCGAGTATCACATCACCTGGCCTGACACGGCCGGAGATTCCATGCGCCCTATGTTCTGCATCCTTTCCAAGTGAGATGTATGAGTTCACCTTGTCATATACTGGTATAATCTGGCGCAGTACTTCGATTACCTCACTCCAGTAGCTTCCAAGACCCATTTAGGATACCAACAAACCCAACGTAATTTGTACTAAGTCTTAGGATGGCTTGGGAAATTTCTCTTTTGCCACCTTGGCGTATTTTTCTAGCTCAGCGTCACTGAGTTTTTCTAGTATCTTTTTGTCCTTTGTTATCTTGGCTGCCTTGATGTGTTTTGTCCCATCCCTTTGTTCTGTCTTGAGGTCAATTGCCGCAATAGCAAGTGCAATAGTGTCGTCAAGAGACATCTCGTCTTTGTAATTTTTCTCTAAAAACGAGTTTACCTCTTCTGCGTTTGCACCAATTGCAACTGCGGAATATGAAACATAAGTTCCAGAAGGATCAGTAACATAAATGAGGTTTCCTCTCTGGTCAACTCCTGCAATAATTAGTGCAACGCCAAACGGTCTAACCCCTGAATACTGGGTATATTGATGGCATCTATCAGCTAGGTGTTTTGCAACAGTTTCGACATCAACCTGTTCGTCATAGATGAGTTTATGACTTTGCGAAAATGTCCTTGCATCGTCGACTTGGACTCGTGCATCTGGAATGTAGCCAGCAGCTGCAACGCCTATGTGATCGTCTACTTGGAAGATCTTTTGAGTTACGCCAGACACTTGGAGCTTTCTTGGAATCTCCTCTACTGCCATAACAACTCCATCCTTGCTTTTTATTCCAATTGCCAAAGTTCCGCGCTTTACAGTTTCGATTGCATACTCTACTTGGTAGATTCTTCCATCAGGCGAATACATTGTGGGCGTCATGTCGTACCCACGAGCTGGCATCATGATGATCAAAGCTATCTATGTTGTCAATTTAAGCGTTAGTTGGACTCTCCAGCCTAGATTTTAAGATCGAATTTGGAACAGATTTGGAAATACTGTTTTAAGTCAATGCACAAATTTTTGAGTGTGGAAAAGCTCGTAGCGATCCGCCAAATGGTTCAAAGTAGATCTACAACTGCACGAAAGCCAGACCGTGACACGCGAAGGCTGCTACTTTACGTGTTTACCTCAACCCGTGGAGGCTACACGCGGCTCCAGATAATCAACCTCCTCTCAGAAAAACCTATGAATACAAACCAGCTTGCTTTTGAGATCGGCCTAGACTATAAGGCGGTCCAGCATCACCTTGAAACTTTGGAAAAAAACAATCTTGTGACAAAGGTAGGCGAAAAATATGGAGCGACATTTCACCTCTCAAACTATCTTGAAGCAAACATACTTGCATTAGACGAAGCGATAACAAAGCTTGAGCGCCATCTGAGTCGCAAGATAGTCTACCATTAGACAGGGTTCTGTGTAATTGACGGGTGCTGGCCAACGATGTTTACCATCTGGTGCTACCCAACAACCAACTTGATTCCATCGACTCTGAGGTTTAGTGGTTCAAATAAACCCACGTTCCCCCCATCGCTTCACTTGGAAGCCCTCGAGGATGGCAAAACCTACTCCACCCCTTGTAGGCGATATTCATGGATGCGACAATGTCGCGATCCATCAATTTCCCACAATTAATGCACCACAATTTACGACGGCATAGTCTGTCCTCTTGGAGTTGCGCTCCGCATCTTGGACAGAGCTGCTGGTGCGTTTAGGATCAACAAATAGTACGGGAATGCCTTCCCATGCTGCCTTGTATTGTAACTGTCTTTGAAATTCGTAAAATGACCACGAGTTCATTTTTCGTCTGAATTTATTTCCCTGGCCGTTGCCTTTTCTGTATAGTTTTCTGATGCCCTTGACGTCTTCAAGTATTATGGCAGATCTGGATTCCTTTGCCAGTTCCACAATATCTTTGGTTGTTTTGTGTAGGTATTGAGTGTAATTAATCAACATTTTATCCCTCGACAACCCGACAGAACCGCCTCTTCCATGATTCTTTTTATGCGTCTGCGATGTGGCGGAAGTATGACATGGAATGGTCTAGTTGATGACAATTTACGATGTTATCTAAATACAGGACAGATCCGGTGGTCTTGCC
>JBDUUJ010000069.1:0-16460 GCA_039938575.1 Nitrososphaera sp.
GAATTTTGTTTGTTTTATACATGATGGCTTGTTGTGGTGTTGATATGGTGATATTTCTGAGATTTCTGTCTATTCCCATTATGGATTCTGGCTTGACTTCCTCTATATTTTTTCTAACAGTGATGGACAGTGTGGTTGGCGTGATAGCAAAGGATCTTGGCTGCAATGTTTTATCTGAGAGTATTTTTGCAGTGTGGTCGTTTAGTAGAATGTTTGCAAACTCTCTGTTTGATACAGGAAAAGATAACAACATGCCGTTGATTTTGAATCCATAACACGATACAAGGTATGGCTTGCTGACATATGGTGATTTTACTTTCCTGCCTTTTTTGATGTCTTTTTTTCTTTGTGCCAGTCTGCCTGCTGCCTGTGATATGGCAGTGAGTTTGTAGTATGACTGGATTTGATAGTCTTTTAGGGTATGATATGAGAGCAGTGACAGTTTTTTCATTGTGGAACAGTTGTTCTCAATGCCGATTCTTATGCAGCGGTTTACCATGTCTTTGAAGGTCTCCATCATTTGTAGTTGTTCGGTGTTTGGTGTGAATGGTTGTTTGATGGACTTGTGTGGCAAATTATGTTGCAGGTATTGAGTGTAATTATTTAACATGTTTGTTGCAAGTGATGTTGACCTTGACATTAACTTGTAAGCTCATTTTTTTGTTAGTAGCTGTTGGTAAACAAAACCAATAAGAGCAAACTATTTGAAGAGTCCGATTAGTGTCAAATCATGGCAAAATATTACTTGGCAATACCGGCCATAATTGGAATTGCTGCAGGAGTTTTTGCTGCTGTTTATTTTACAAATCCAAAAGACACTCAAAATGACTTTACGCTCCAACAACTGCTCAATTTGGGCTCGCCACTACGTGGTTCTGCTTTGGCCCCAATCACGATCATCGAATTTGGCGATTATCAATGTACATTTTGTTACAAATTTCATCAATCTAGCCTTGATATGTTAACTGAGGAATATGTTGACTCTGGCAAAGCTAGGCTGGTATTTGTCGATTTTACATTGAACGGTGATGACTCGATCTTGGCAGCTGAAGCTGCCCATTGCGCGAACGAGCAAGGAAAATTTTGGAATTACCACGATGAGTTGTACAATAACTGGGCTGGTGAAAGAACAGGCTGGGTCAATAAACAGGCATTGATTGGATTTGCACATAATATTGAGTTGAATCTAGAAAAATTCAATGATTGTCTTGACTCTGGAAAATATAGACAACGAATAATGGATACATACAATTTTGGACAAAAAATCGGAATTAATGCGACGCCTTCTTTTCTAATTATATCTGGGGATAAAATAGTCAAGATAACCGGCAATCAACCAATCGAAGTATTCAGAAAGACACTTGATTCAATGTAGTCCTTTTTGTCTTAAGTTTAGTGCTATATGCTTGTCGTATTTTGGGTTTGACTCTAAAAAACCTCTTAACACCATCGTCTTTATGCATTCTGCAACATATTTTGGTTCAACGCCACCAAATTTTCTTGCTCTTTTTGAGACATCCTGAAAAAGGCTTTCGTTTTCCATGTTTGCGGTCTGGCACATATTTACTCTGAGCAACAGTCCTAAATTGACCAACTTGCGCATTGGGACTTTTTTGCACTCAAGGTAGATCTCAGAAATCAGATCCTCGATATGGTAGAAGCCTTGTTTGGTCACACGATATCGTAATAGCTTTGGATAGTCTTCTACTGCAATACAGTATGGTTGTAAGCGGTTTTCCACGCCTCGCAGTCACTGCCATGATTAATTACTAGTGCGGCATTTTATGCAAAAAATACGTTCCAATTCGGAAATTCGTTCCAAAACTTCTTAATATTGAGGCTCTGGTGGTTTGAGATAATGGGTAAAATCAACGTAGAAAAACAAGATTCTGTCAAGATTTACAAAATAAAAAAGACACTAGATGAGCTTTCACGCATCTCTGGAAGGGGAACGGAACTCATTTCTGTATACATACCAAAGGGAAAACAATTGCACATGGTAATTAATAACCTAAGAGAAGAACAAGGTACTGCAGACAACATCAAGTCGGACCTTACCAGAACTCATGTGGTTGATGCTCTATCGAGAGTTCAACAGAGATTGAAGCTATACAAAAATACGCCAGAACACGGTTTGGTGATCTTTTGTGGTGCATTACCACCAGAAGGCGGAGGGCCTATTGGGAGCGAAGTGATCAAAGTTTGGGAAATAGAGCCACCAAAAGATCTTTCCACATTCTTGTACAGATGTGATGATCATTTTCATGTTGATATTTTAAAAGACATGCTCAAAGACGAAAACCTAATTGGTTTTTTGGCAATTGATACAAAGGATGCAGGTTGGGGTCTTTTGCATGGTAATAGAATCGAAGTTTTAAGAGAGACGAGCTCAGGCGTGGCTGGAAAACACAGACAAGGTGGACAGTCAGCTCGCAGATTTGAAAGACTTCGAGAAATGGAACTTACGTATTATTTCAACAGAGTGGCCGAGATAACAAAAGAATTTTTCATAGATATTTATCCAATCAAAGGACTGATTGTGTCAGGACCAGGCCCAACAAAAGAAGACTTTTTGAAATCTAATTATCTTGATTATAGACTACAGCAAATAGTGATTGCGACACTAGATACTTCGTATTCAGGTTCTGAGGGAATTCGTGAAGCTTTTGTAAAGGCCCAAGATGTTTTGGCAGACTTTAGACTAGTTGAAGAAAAAAAACTAGTAGAAAAACTATTCCGTGAAATAAACTCACATTCCGGACTCGGCGTGTATGGTCTAAAAGAGATCATAAACTATCTCAAAAACAACGTTGTTGACACAATTCTGATTACCGATGACATAAATCTGTATCGTCTAGAAGTAACGTGCAAAAGATGTCGGAATGTTCAAGAAGAAATACTTGAAAGACCAAAAATAATGCCAAGACAAACTGAACTTCTTTCAAAGCCGTGTCCAAATTGCAAATCGATGGACCAAGAAGCAAATTCGCAAGACTTGATTGACTATCTATCACTTATTGCGTCTGGAGTTGGAACAAAAATCGAAGTCATATCGGGCGTCTCTGAGCACGGTGCGATGCTCAGTAGCCTTGGCAAAATTGGCGCAATATTGCGTTATAATCCAAATCCGAGATAGTTTCGCCGAAATTTTTGATTTATTATAGTTATTCATTTTTTTCACGAGTGCACTGCATACCAACTCTTTAAGTTATTTTTTGACAGTTGGGAAACCGAATTGAATAGTGTCAAAATTGTTGCATTAACTGCAATTTTATCAATAACGTTGATTAGCTACGGTGTTGCCTATGCACAAATCGAATCACTGCCTACAGATACAGTAGGCGGATTGTCGATCAAAGCTGTCTTCAAGCACAAAGGTGGAACAGAGGAAGTAAATTCGTTTAAGACATTCGTTCAAAAAAGCGGTTATAGAATAGACAAAAACGAACTTCCATCATTTACACTTACTGGAGGAGTAAGTGATGACAAGCCAATGTTGTACTACATCACTGATCAGCTTTGGGAATCACATATGAGCAATAATGATTACAAAGACTTTGATGTCAGCATCTACATAAAAAAGGGCAGCAAGGTTTTACGGCACCTGACATATACTGATTGTAATGTTGCAGGTTACTCCATCACAACATTGTTTGATGGTGATGAGACGTATAGTGGTAAAACGCAGTTTGTAATCGCAGATTCATTTGATTTTGAATGCAGGGGATACAAACCATACTCCCCACTCTACGAAGTGTTGTTTAAGCCAAAATCTCCATACTAAAAAACACTTACCTGATTGCTGCACTATCTTGAGTGATAGTCATGACGTTGCCATCTTGCACATTCATTATTTTGTGTTTGATTGTTGAACCCTCTATCTTTTTTATCAGATAGCTGAGGGCAAATGGCTTTTGTATTATGTGTACGGTATCATCCTTTACATCTTTTAGTTTTTGCATTATGCCGTTTCCATAGGCTGACAAAAAGATTAGTCTTTGATTAGGCCTGCACTCTAGGATCTCTTTTGCTGCCTCGGCACCTGTCTTTCGAGGCATATCGTGGTCCAGTAGCACAAGATCGAATGGTGGTGATCTATTCTTTCTGAACAGCTCTTCGTATTTTGCCTCATTTACGTAATAGTCTACACATTCAACACCATCTTTAGTGAGGATCACTTTGTGATTGCGTTTTTCGAGTGCGATTTTGTATTGTTTGGCAGTAAATTCATTGTCTTCTGCTATTAAGATCTCAAGTGGCATGTTTTATCATTACAAAAAATGTGTTTTAAGACTCGTTTTTTTGTTTTAAACGAACAAAATAACACTGTGTGTTCTAGTAAACATCATCGATGTCAAATCGTTCCTATGAAAAGATAAGTCGTGGTAAAACACATACAGAGAATTCCGAAGAATGCTCCAAAAAAGGAAAATCGCGATTTGGGACTAGAGGAGTGGAAGTTTGTTCCTGGGATAGAACCGAGACCGGAAAGCTTAGATCCATTATTGGCAAATGAAAGAACAATTACATTCTCAAACAAAGCTAATAATACAACAAAAGAAGAAATCACAAGAGAAAAGTCAGAAGATCTCAAAGACCAGATGAGTAACACAGACCAATATTTTAGATTTGCAAACGAGTTAATTAGAGAAAATCTAGACAAGATAAACAATCTTCGTGAAGGCGAGAAAAGATTTGCCAATGAATTAAATCATCTTCAGAATAAGACGAAGCCAAGATCTGAACTTGATGCCTTAGATCCAAAATACATTACAGAAGAAGATGCAAACACATTGATCATGCACCTAGAAGAAGAGTTTGAAAGAATGAAAGACAAGTTGCTCTACCAAGAACTTATGGTACAAAAGACTAAAGA
The DNA here is from genome assembly GCA_039938575.1 of Nitrososphaera sp. Taxonomy (GTDB): domain Archaea; phylum Thermoproteota; class Nitrososphaeria; order Nitrososphaerales; family Nitrosopumilaceae; genus Nitrosotenuis. Next base: position 4,877 of record JBDUUJ010000069.1, read on the forward strand.
CGAAATTACCGCACGAAGAAAGCAGATTCATCAAATAAAAGTGAAATTAAAAACATTACAAAAGCTGCAAAAAACCAAAGAAACCACAAATCCAATTCAAGTACTTTGCGAAGAGTTAAGAAAGGCAGGAATTGACGAAAAAAATAGCATCTTCCAGCTTTTAGCACATATCGAAGAAACTCTAGATATGAAAAAACTCGGAGATGAGATTAGAAAAGAAGGCTAGTTCTTTAGAAACTGTCGTATGTGTTGTGCTAGTTCTTCTAGTTCTGCTGAAGATGGAATCGTACGTTTTGTCCAAACTGCCCCCATCTCGTTGTAGCGCGGAATAATGTGGACGTGAACGTGTGGGATTATTTGTTTTGCGGCTCGACCATTATTTTGGGCAAGACTGAAAGCATCTGCACCAGTAGCTGACATTATTGCATTGACAATTTTTGGTATTTGTGAAAAAAGTGCTCCCACGCTTGTCGGATCCATGTCTGTTATTTTCTCGTAATGCTTTTTGGGAACTACGAGTGTGTGGCCTTTGTCAATTGGGTATTTGTCCAAAAATGCCACATGATGTTCGTCTTGATAAATGAAATGACCCTCTCTCATTCCAGTTATGATCTCACAAAAAATACATTGCATGAATGCAAGTTAGATCCGTAATTTATTATTGGTATCGATTGATTAATTAGGGATATTTTTTGAGTGTGAGTGTTTCATGGGCAATAACGACAAGAACTCAAAGAAAGAAGAACGAAAAGAAAGCTTTGCAGACAGACAAGCAAGACAAAAACGTAAAAACATGTTGATTGGAATAGGTGTTCTTGCAGTCATTGTTGCAATTGTTGCCTATGCATCATGGACATTTGTTGAAAAAAGTACCACAGACCCACTACGTGGACCGCCTGGCGCAGGAAGACTCAACGATGAACATGAACATGCATCAATCCTAGTCAGAATTCATGGTGATAAATTTGACTTTTCATTGCCGCCATATCAAGTAAAAAGCCCATACATTCACTTTGAAGGGGAAGATGGAAATACCATCCATCGACATGCATCAAACGTACCACTTGGATTCCTATTCAAATCAATACAAATAGGGCTTACCGACGAATGCTTTATCTTCCCAGATCGAACACCACAACACACATTCTGTACCAACGATACTTACTCACTCAAATTCTACATCAACCACGAAAAAGTTGACAGCATTGTTAACTATGTAATTGAGGATGATGACAGGATCTTAATCTCATACGGCAACCAAAATCAGACCGAAATTGACGAGCAGTTGCGAGAACTCGATTCGCAAGTCATACGCAAATAATGAAAATTAAGGTTTTGTGTAATCCAACGTTGGTTGTCTGGTAGCACTAGATAAATTAACAGTGCCATCTTATTTACCATGTATTGCAAGAGTCCACAAGGCTGAATTCTTTGCAGCAATTTCTGCCACAAATGGATCATTTGCAGAGGCAATTATTATCATATCGCCATTTTGTGGCTTGAGTTTATCATGTAATGCAGCTCTAGTTTGAGGATCATCCACAAGACAATCAACATGTTCGTTTGGAAAGATGAATCTGCCATCTTTGTACAACAATGTCGTTGCACCTAGGGCGCCATACAAGATGGCATAATCCCTTTGCTCCATTCCAGTTTTGGTGGCAAACCCATATTTTTTTAAAATGACGGCATAATTGAATTTGCCTTGTGCTATCATGCATTTTTTAATTTCACATTCCGCAGAAATGATATTCAATAGACTTTTGACATAGGTTTGTCCTTTAGCGGTAAGAAACGTTCCAGATTTTGTAGAATCTACCATTGCTTCTTCTCTTAGATGTCCGATCATTGTTTTTACTGCCCCTTCGCCCATGTGGAGTTGTTTGCAAAAAGTGGCACGACTGACGAATTGCTCTTTGTGTAAAAGTTGTAATGCTTTGAATACGTGCGGCACTGAAAATGTCAAAACTTTGGCCGATCCTTTGCGCGACACTATATTTTGCAAAATTTGGATTTGTCTTTTCATGCCTATCTGTTATATATTGGATAAATTGTCCAAGAACTTAAATACATTGAATTGAGCATGGCAGACATGGTTCACTCAAAAGAGATTGCTATATCAAAACAATCAGTTCCAAAAACTGCAATTATTGCTCTTGCAGCAATTTTTGTATTTGGACTGTTTGTTGTTGGTTACGATCAGGGTCACCTATTAAGCATTGTTTATGGTGATCAGGCGTATGCGGACATGTATATACATGAACTCACACATGACATGAGGCACGCAGCAGGATTCCCTTGCCACTAGGTGTGATGTCATGAAAACACTCCTTTTTATTGCACTCGTATTGGTTTCTGGTTGCATTGCCGGTGTTATTCACGGTCTTGTGAATCTTGTCCTTGTCGAACCATATCTTGATACTGCAATAGGTATCGAAAACCAAAATATGTTCAAATCAGGCGAAGCGCAAGACACGCCACAATTTTGGTCAGAATACTATTCTTACCGGGCATGGCAAAAAGGCGGACAAATATTTGCCGGAGCAATACTTGGAACATCAATTGGCGCATTGTTTGGAATAGTTTTTGCATACGCAAAGAATGTGTTGCCAGGACAAAATCTCGTCAAAAAAGCACTAATTCTTTCTGCGATAATGTGGACGACTTTGTACATCATACCGTTTGCAAAGTATCCGGCCAATCCCCCAACTGTAGGAGACCCAGAAACCATCATTCTTAGACAGACTCTCTACGTTGTTTTTATGGCAATTTCCGGATTTGGCGCGCTAGGATTTTACCAATTGTATAAAAAACTAAGCAAAAAAAGTCTTGCGTTTGCCGGTTATGCAGTTTTTATGACGGCAGTGTTCGTTGCAATGCCACAAAATCCTGACCAGGTTACAGCCCCTGCGGAACTTGTAAACTGGTTTAGAGCAACTTCTGCCATAGCTGTATCGACATTTTGGCTTGCAATTGCATTAATTTTAGGTACATTATGGCAAAAATTCCAACCAGACAGACTAACTCATAAAGAAATTCAATAATTTCGTGTCTTGAGTGGCAGTATTTCAAGTTCTCATTCTATAAAATTAGAACGATAACATTTTATTTAAATGCCAAAACAATCTAAACATCTGATTGAGTCGTAAATTTACTCTCCCGCAATTGAAAAAATATGATGTTACACAAAAGGTAATTGAGGCACTTGCAGATGCAGAGTCTCGTACAATTCTGTTTTCACTCATAAAACAAGGCCGCACAGCAGCAGAAATCGCAGATAAATACAAGATCCCGTTAAGTTCAGTTTACAAAAAACTAGCAGACCTTGAAGATCTAACACTCGTCCATGTAGAAAGATGGATGATTTCTGATAAGGGTCGAAAATTCAAGGTGTACAGAAGCAGGATTAGCAAAGCCGATATTTCAATAAAAAAACCAGAACCAGTCTTGGTCTTGGCTCCAAATTAATTTTGTCTGAATGATAATGACAAAAAATTCCATATTCCAATTAAGCCATTATGATGTAACACAGCAGATCATAGAGACACTTGCCAACGTGTACTCTAGAGCAGTTTTATTCTCAGTCACCACCAAAGCAAAAGATGCTCAAGCTATTGCAGATGAATTAAAAATGTCCATCTCCACAGTTTACAAGATTCTTGCTAATCTTGAGAATCTCACACTAGTTTATGTGGACAAATTTGTCATCTCAGATGCTGGAAAGAAAATCAAATTTTATAAAAGTAGAATCAAGAAAGCAGAAATCATAGTTGGCGGGATGACGCCGACACTAAACCTTCAATCCAACTAGCGCCTCATTCTAAGATCATAGAATATATCCCTGCTTTAAATAAAGTTAGCTTTCCCTAACCAAAGTATGAGACTCTGGCAGGGGATTCTTGTCGTTGCGCTAATCATACCATTTTCATTATCATATGCTCAATCACAAAGTGATGTTGTGATACACACTACTGGCGAGATAGTAAAAATAGGAACCCAACTAACCAAATCAAGTCTTAAGAACGGGGACTTGGAAGGTGCAAAAAAATATTCAGAATTTACCAATAATTACTTTGGACAACAACTTCATGCATTGCGACAATCTGGTGTGGAGTTTGCAGACGACCTTCATCTTTTATTAATAGATGTTCAATCCAAGATTCAAGATGCCACTGGTGTAGATGTGGCGTTATCTGACATATCTCAAATTGAACAGTATTTTGATGAATTTGTAGATTCTAAACAAACATCAATTGTAGTCGCAAACTTACTTGCTGTTGCAGATGAAAATTATCAATTAGCAATATCTAAAAATGATCATGAAAAGTATGTTATTGCGACATCATTGGTAGAAAGATCGAATGAGCTTTTTAACACCGATTCTTCATTTGACCAAAGACAAAAAGAAGAGCTAGAAGCATTTTTTGCAGACTTGAAATCACAATTAGCAGACAAAAAAGATTTTGTTTCTGTTGGCAAACTAATTACAACAATTCAGCGTGATTTGACTGGAGCCGATGCCATAGCCGCTGATCATAGTAATTTGTACAATACCATACGACAGCTATATGCACAAACTTTGGTGGAATTAAGAAATAATAATTATGAAAAAGCTGAGGAGCTTGTAATTACAGCATATCTTGATAATTTTGAGTATTTGGAAGCAGATATAGAAGTAGTGGACTCAGATCTACTACACACGATGGAACTAAACATGAGGGAGGAGCTTAGAACCATGGTTAAAGAAAAGAAACCAGTTGAAGAAATTGAGGCGTTCATCAACGATCCAATTCTAAAAGATCTCGAAAATGCAGAAAGAATGGTTGCAAACATTCATCGCGTTCCACTCCAGACTGTCACTACAAGCGGACTACAAAATGAACTACGGCCAATGGGTTCTGCTACCAATGATCAAAAATCAGGCGTAATGAGTGAAATTGATTTTATCCGCGCTACTTTACAAACCATGCTTGTCCAATATAAAGAAGGCAACTATCAAGCAGCGTTTACGTCAGCTAGGACTGCATACCTAGATAGTTATGAAAATGTGGAAATTCCATTGCGTTCAATAGATCCTGACTTTACGCTTGAAGTTGAAATTCAATTTGCAGAGCTCCGAAATCTCATTAATCAAAAAGCAGACTATGAAAAAATAGAAGAAACGACAATTAAGATAAGACGAAGCCTTGATGAATCAGAGAGGCTTGTGACTGGAACTGGACAGCTTGCACCCACAATTGCATTTACATCATCGTTTGCGGTGATCTTCAGAGAAGGACTTGAATCAGTGTTGATTCTAGGTGCAATTCTCACATATCTAGAAGCATCAAGAAACACCAGATTCAAACCGTATGTATATTACGGAATAGTAATTGCGATTGGAGCTACTGCAGTTACTTGGTATGTCGCGTCATTTTTGATCAAGATATCTGGTGCAAACAGAGAATTAATTGAGGCCATTGCTGCACTTTCTGCAACAGCTGTTTTGTTTTATGTTAGCTTTTGGATACTAAACAAAATAGAGCATAAAAAATGGATGGAATTCGTCAAAGCCAAAGTATGGCAGGCGTCAACTACTGGAGGAGTTATAGTGTTTGTAATGCTGTCATTCTTTACAGTATATAGAGAAGGTTTTGAGACAGTCTTGTTCTACGAAGCAATGTTCGGATTCGCAAAATATATGGAATTGTATGTTGGTTTGGGATTCGTTGTTGGGCTTGGCACACTTTTGGCAGTATATTATATAACGAGAAAACTTGGAAAACGATTGCCACTCAAAATGTTGTTTGGCCTTACAATGGGTGTTGGCGCTTATCTTTCCATTGCGTTTTTGGGTAACGCAATAAGGGAGTTGCAGATATTGGACATAGTACCATACACCAGCATGCTTGGAATAATACCAAGACTTGATATCAACTTGGCAACTATGACTGGAATTTATCCTACTTTGGAAACCGTCGTAGGCCAAATCATCCTGCTTGGCGTATATCTGACGGCCGCATCATATGTGTTAATTTTGAGGCCAAGACGAGAGCAAAAAATAGCCTCCATGCGCAAATCACGGAGGGAAGTCGATGAGTTCGAGACGCATTAGGGTTGGAATTGACGTAGGTGGAACATTCACGAAGGCTGTGGCGCTAGACATCAAGACAGGTCAGATAATTGGAAAATCTACCGTACCCACCACACATAAGGCACAAAAAGGAGTCTCAGAAGGGATAGTGGCAGCGCTAACACAACTGCTTGATAAAACCAAAATCTCAACATCCGAAATAGAATTGATTGCGCATAGCACCACACAGGCCATTAATGCGTTACTTGAAGCTGACACTGCCAAAGTTGGTATTGTGTCAATGGGTGTTGCTCCTGAAAAAAACGAGATAGTAAAACGCACTTTACTCAATGATGCTAAATTTAATTCGGATCAAACACTAAAGACCGAACACATCTTTCTTGACACATCACATTTGATTACAGAATCTGAAATTCAACAAGCCATACACGAGTTAAAAAAACGCGGTGTGCAAGTAATTGTTGCGACAGAAGCATTTGGCGTCGATGATCCATCCAATGAACTCTTTGTGATGAAAAACGCGATGTCCAATAACGTACCAGCTACGGCGTCTCACGAAATATCTGGAATTTACGGTCTTGAGATAAGAACTTTGACGGCGGCAATTAATGCAAGTGTTCTTCCAAAGACGTTTGAGGTTGCAAACTTTGTAGAAGATGCAATTAGGAATGCCGGAGTCAAAGCGCCATTAATGATAATGAAAGGCGATGGTGGTGTCACCAATATGGATACGTTTAGAACAAAACCAATTCTGACTATTCTTTCAGGACCTGCAGCAAGTGTGGCAGGTGCTTTGTTGTATCTTAAAGTTGTAAATGGCATATTCATAGAAGTAGGAGGAACAAGCACAAACATATGTATCATAAAAAACGGCAAGCCGGAAATCCGATATGTCACAATTAAAGATCATCCAACTTGCATCCGTTCAATGGATGTGCGAATTTTGGGTGTTGCGGGAGGGAGTATGATAAAAATCAAAAATAACCGGATCTGGAAAGTTGGTCCAAGAAGTGCACACATATCTGGTATGCGTTATGCTTGCTTTGCCGATGCAGAGATGCTTAAGAAAGGAAAGATTGTCATGGTCAGACCAAAAGAAAGTGATGTTGAACCGTATGTGGCAATAGAATGTGAGACTGAAACCTTTGCAATAACAAATACATGTGCTGCAAATGCTTTAGGAATGATAGATAAAGACGATTACTCTTATGCCAACCAGACATCAGCAAAAATTGCAATGGAGTTTTTGGGAAGAGAACTTGGCGTTACTGGTCCAGAAGCTGCAATGTCAATAATCCAAACTGCATCATTTGAAATAACAAAAACTGTGTCAAAGATACTCAAAGAATTCAAACTGGAAAAATCAAAAACACAGATAATTGGAGGTGGTGGCGGAGCATCAGTACTCGTCCCATTTGTAGCGAAGCAACTTGGTATCAAGTATCAAAAGGCAGAGCATGCTGAAGTGATATCATCAATTGGGGTAGCTTCTTCTATGATCCAAGAAGAAATCGAGCACACCATTACAAACCCTACGCCGCAACAGATTTCAGAACTACATAAAAAAATTCATGCCATGATGATCGACAAAGGGGCCGTTCCAGAATCAATAGTCATAAACAGTGAATACGTTTCAGAAAAATCACTACTTAGGATATCAGCAACTGGCAATGTAGAACTGGATAGCACAGACAATGCAAAAAATGTGTTTACACTTGAGGAAGCACAAAGTCGTGCAAGCGAAATTATGCAAATAAGTAAAGACTTGGTAGAGTTGAGCTACGAGACTGATCATTATTTTGTATTTACTGGACATGTCTCAGAAAAAAAACTCTTTAGCAAAAAAAACCGACATCACATACTTGTTCTGGACAGGTTCGGGAGACAGAAACTCTCAATAAAAAATGGCCGGATATTCCAGGGAGGCAGAATTTCGATTCTTGAAGAGTTGGATGACTTTATGGAGTCTAGGCCAAGCGACATTGCCCCCCAAGTCTACGTATTAAGCAACCTCAAATTAATAGACTTATCTGGGCTCACCTCTGCATCACACATCATCAGCTCTGTGCAAGAAGAGCTTAGCGGTGCCGAAAAGGCCGCAGTCATAGTAGATCTAAGCTAGTTCTCCAGCGTTTGCTGGTTTAATTCGTCCCATTTGCCATCAATAACTGCTGAAATAACCATGTTTTTCAGTATCGTAACTGTAATTTGATGTGGCGTTAACGTTTGTGTCATTATTTGATCTGTTCTGTTCCCGTATCCGCCATGCAGCGAGGTAAATCCTAATGTGATGATATATTTTTCTGGAAATGACTGCAAAACTCTTTCGTCAAGTATTGTGAGCGTTTCTTGTATCCCATCAAAAGCAAATGTAGGTGACGACACAACAAAATTCTTTGCAAGTTGTATTTGCGCTGATTCTTCTGATTCGACATGCGTTGCGCCAGTAATTGCATTGCGTAGCATAAACAATGCTCTTGGAACATTTTCGGATGCATCTGTCCACGTAATTGTTTTTTGTAAAGTACCTTGTAATATTGTTAAAGAATAGCTGAAATAATCTGCAGCGCCTTCTACTGGGGGATAGTTTTCCTCATTTAAATTTGTAAATTTTAATTTTTTAATCGTGTTTGAGATCGCGTTAATTGAGTCTATATCTAATTTTGTTACATCATCGTTTTGCACAAGCTCCCATGTAGAGGTGTTGATGGTCATTTCATTTTGGATGCCAGCAATGCCACCCTCTTGCGTCAAGGATATTGTAGAAGGATCATTCAAACGAAATATGATCTTTGAGAGATCGATTGTTACAGAAGCATCAGACATAATCCCAGAAATAAAAAATACAGTTTCTTTTTTATTTTTTAAATCTAGAGTTATTCCAATTTTGTCACCAGATTTATGTGTGACTACATTTTTTGTCTGTGTCACTACACCATCAAAACAAAGTGTGTTTTGAGTCTGAATACATGAATCAGTAGGCATGATTTTTATTCGTGTTATCTCAATACCATTTGCACCAGAGTGAATAATTGTAGCCTCGTCGTTATTTATCAGCGTACGAATAACTGTGCCTGGAAATGGTCCCTCGGTCATTTCCCCCTTCCCATAAAACATTAACACGTTTTGTTGTGCAAAAGCATAATTTTCATGAGATGCGATGAACAATATAAGCAAACTAAATACAATAAAACATGATCTTTGCTTCATATCTTCTCGATTTACAAATCAATGAATTATAATCTTTGATTAAATTTGGATTTAATGAAAAATTGCACCTTGTTATTTAGGGGACACGAATGTTTTTGTTTAAAATGATCAACTAATAATTAATTTGATTTTTAGAAAATAATTAGAGCAAATGCAATATTCCACAAAATCCAAAATCGCCACTGCAATAGGAATTGTCATAATTGCGGCAGTAGCGTCGTTGTTTGCATTACCCTTCATAGATACAAGTGGTGCTGTGCAAAAAATACCTCAAAAAAGTATGCAGAAAGTTGGCGGCGCAGAACAAAAACTACTTGATGTAATTGCACATGAAAAATCTGAATTGTTGTGGAAAATAAACGAAAAATCTCCTTGATGTGTGTACCAAAATGTTAGAATGACACAGCTGAAAGACCTATATGCGCAATTATTGTTTGATAGATGTTGAAAAAATATCTTTATGTAGTCTCGACAATCGTGTTGCTTTCTTGTTTTCAAATTTCACTGGCAGATTCAGGAACATACAAACTCACAACGTATGGAAAAACATTCGACATTACATACAAGCTTGACGGCAGTGTGATTTCAATGGGAATAGATCAGGAATCAACCTCAATGTTAATTGGCACTGCCAATGTATCTGATACTGTGTTTGAAATCGGATTTTCATCAGAGTTGCTTAGTGCCACAAATGGAGAGTTCATTGTTTTAGTCGATGGCCTTGAAACTGATTATACCATATTATATAATAATGGAAATCCGACGATAATGGTTCCAATAGAAACAGACACAGAAGAAGTAGAGGTAATCGGCACTAGTGCCATACCGGAATTTCCGTTAGGTGTGATGGCAGTCATGGGAACTGTAACTTGTCTTGGATTGGTTCTTTGTAAGACAAGTTCTGTCTTTAAGTGGTGATTTTATCTAATTTTTTTGCATTGATTGCATTTTTTACTTCACGTGCAATCCTTCTACCCATACTCATTGGCTCTTTGTACAGTAAAACCGAGTATGGTGAGCCATCCATGTAGATGTTTGTTCCAGCAACAATCCTTGCCGAAAACTCAAATGTCCAGAATTTACCATTCTGATCGTAGACTCCCTCTATACAAAATGGTCCATTCATTCCCGGTTTAACCAATCTTTTTGATGCTTCGACAAATCTTTCACCCATGTCGTATACATCCTCAAGTAATGACTCTCGCAAAACCATAGGGCTGTTGCCAATAACATTAAACGACGAAATGTAATCCATATTCATTTGCTGTGGTGCTGGAATCCGGCCTAATCCTTCTATATCTGATTCATGTCTTTTATCTACACCAAAAAATTCCAATTCTTCATTTAGAGGTGAGTAAAAATATTGCAGGTATGCCAAAACACCCATAACATATTCTTGTAAATACAAGTCCGAGTCACCATTTATGAGGCCGCTGGAGACAAGCTTGTCTCGTTTTCTTTTGTAGTCGTCTTCGCTTGTAGTGAGAAAGTATCCTTTGCCCCCTGCTGCACCATGTCTTTTTGCTATGGTCAGTTTTTTAATTTGCTTTGGGGTGGGAATTGAGGCTGGAATGTCTAGTTTTGCTTCAAGCATGAGTTTTTCTTTTAACATTCTGTCTGACTCCCATTTGAGAATCCATTTGTTGCCAAACACAGGTGTTTTGATTGATTCTATCTGTTCTGTGGTCATTTGTGCAATCAAGGTTCCATGTGGAATCAGAACTGCTTTGTTTTTTTCAAGGATTTTAGAGCATTTTGAGTCAAGCAGTTCCAAAAACGAATCAACCAAAATCAATTCATCTATGAATTCAAATCTTCGATATAGCTTTTCACGTTTCTTTTCGCAGACAAGGAGTGTCTTGAATCCCTCATCTTTCGCGCCTTTTAAAACCTGGAGGGCACAATGTGAGCCAAGAGTAGCAATCGAAGTCATTGTCATTTGATCTGTTAAGTTAGAGGCTTTATGAAAGCTCTGCTTGTGTTTTTGAGACAAATTCAAAGACTTCGTCGATGAGGTCTATTGAAATCTCTTTTTTTAGTTCATCAGGGGTGGATTTTAAAACAAAGTCGATCAATGATATGTTTTTTGGTAGTGTATCTGGGTTCTTTGTATAAACGGAGTAAACTGAAACTGCATTTGAAATTACTATCAATGCCTTTTCTTTATTGGTCAACGTCATAATTGAGATGTATTTGTGTAATTTTTACTCTTTTCGGCGCCCTCTGAGTATTCTTTCAATTATGAGGCCAATTATGACTACACCAAGTGTCACAATAATTGAGATGTAAATGTCGGTTAGT
>JBDUUJ010000070.1:0-12695 GCA_039938575.1 Nitrososphaera sp.
TTCTGAGTTAATCAAAAGTATGAATTCTCGATCTTGAGATAGAGGTTCTCGAAAAATTTGTTGTGAATTACAGAATCAATCGGCTTAGATGATTTGTATTGGCAGGTGGGATTTATTCAGAAGACTACTAATAAGTTCTAGAGCCATGATTCTCATTATCTTTTTCCGTCCAATGTCTGAAAGGTTAATCTCTAAAACAAGGGCAAAGCGGTATCCTAGAAACAGTTTCGGTGAGTCACAACGTATTTCCCATACTCATTTTTAGCGGAGGTGGCACTTGGTCATTGGAATCAGTTCAACTTGTCTGATAATTAAGTACAATTACAAGTGTCTAAAATCATTGAATAAATGTGATAAACAGACCTATAAAAATGCGGGATGTGGGGTTCCTCTAGAGTTTTACCAGTAGAATTACCTCATTCATTCAGAAATTGAGTTCTGGTTCGCGGGAATTTGAACAATATTGTCCGATTTCGAGATTACATTCGTTACTATGTAATCAACATTAACTAATACCTACACTATGAGGAGCTCGTTTACTTTAATGATGCTATTTTTAACTAACGAATTCAAGACAGGAATTAAATATAAGAAATGAGAACTAATATATCCAAACAAAATTTGATGTGTTACATAACAATCTCACATATAGAAGAATCGATATGCCTTTATTGTTACAATAGGTGGTTTTAATCATGATATCATCTGCTGCAAAATGGCTTCTTGTATTAATCGGGTCAACAAAATACATTGATGGTTCAACAAGATTACAAAAGTATGGTCTACTCGTTCATAAAAAAATAGGCCAAAAAGAGGAGTTTTTCAATGACTGGCAACCAGATAGATATGGTGTTTTCAGTAAGTCTCTTGCAAAAACTGTCACGTTATTGGAGGAACAGAATTACATCACTAAAGACAACATAATCAATACATATGGAAAACCAAGCTTCCGTTATAGAATAACTGACAAAGGAAGAAATGAAATTCAGCAACTACTAATTGAAAAAAAAGAAATAGTTGAAGAGATATGTGGAATCTCACAATATTATTTCGATAAATCATTAAAAGAAGTGCTGGCTGATGTCTATACTCTTTATCCAGAATACACAACAAATAGTACGATAAAAGCAGATGTAAATAAAAACAAAATTGATCTAGAAACCATGTTCGAAGAGTCAGAGTTTGAAATACCATTAGAGTCTTCCAAGAAATTAGAATCAGACATAACCAACCTTATAACTAAAACAACATCTGAACACGTCTTTAATGATGAAGATCTGAGGGAAAAATTAGCTAAGCAAATTGGTTTGGAAGAGATTCCCAAACTTGACGTAAAGGCATTTGACAGGTTATCTGGCATATTACAAAATAAAATCAAATTAGACAAAATAGATGCTGTGGGGCTTGTAAGGACCGTCCGAGGTTCTTAATGTGCAAAAAGTCTACATTGATACTAATGTTCTAGTATCATATGTTAGCGGACCACAAAAAGAACCTAGAGAATATCCAAAAGCTAAACAAATCTTCGATGAGATAAAACAAGGAAAATACATTGGAGTGATATCTACACTTACCTTAATAGAACTACAAGGTGTACTAAGGACACTGAAAGGTTATGAGAGAACTATTCTAGAAGCTATGCAACCAAACAAACAGGCCGATTATGTAAAAACAGAAGCTACGAGCATGTACAATACCTTGATGGCGGAATTATTAAAGCTACCATATATCAAATTTGAAAAAGGAAGGCAAACTAACTTTCAATCCATTTTAGACTATGCATATCAAATCATGAATGACATTAAAGGAATTGTAAAGCTTTACAATAATTGTAGTATTTGTAATTCAAACTACAAAAGATCAGTTCACAAACAAATTCTCGTGGTAGATATACTTCATGCTTTGTTGGCAAAAGAAACTAGCTGTGATTCATTGATTACTTTTGATAAGGGATTCAGCGCTTTGATTGGAAATTCTCATATCGGCTCTATGAGAATAATAGTACAATGAATTTAATTTTTCGTAAAAGTTTACCTTTTTTAGTCTTGTCGCTGTCTGGAAGCAAAAGCGTTCCAAGAGATAAATTGGAATCTTTTTGTGTATTTGCCATCTTGGTCTTTATTAGAATATATTCTCATTATCTTTTTCCGTCCATTGTCTGAAAGGTTAATCTCTAAAACAAGGGCAAAGCGGTATCCTAGAAACAGTTTCGGTGAGTCACAACGTATTTCCTATACTCATTTTTAGCGGAGGTGGCACTTGGTCATTGGAATCAGTTCAACTTGTCTGATAATTAAGTACAATTACAAGTGTCTAAAATCATTGAATAAATGTGATAAACAGACCGATAAAAATGCGGGAAGTGGGATTTGAACCCACGAAATCCTAAGATACTAGCCCCTCAAGCTAGCGCCGTTGGCCAGGCTTGGCAATTCCCGCAGCAAAATTCCATGGATGGTTTTTATAACCTTACTTACCGTTTGATCTCGTGCTAGTTCCAGTAAGATGTTTTACTTGTGGAAATCTGATTGCCGACAGATACGAAGAGTATCAGAACAGAATCAAGTCTGGCGAAGAACCATCCAAAGTTTTAGACTCACTTGGTATGAAAAGATATTGCTGCAGAAGAATGATGATGACGTCGGTCGAGACGATACAACAGATCATTCCATTTTACGAGGCAATCCAAAGAAGGTACCTAGAAGTTCAATCTGAGTTAGAGTAGCTTGCCGCAGATTACATCGGTAAGAGGCAGACTAGTTTATAACAGTCGTGGCAGCAAGACAATCGAAATTGACATAGTTTCCGACAACAAACACCTAGGCCGTGCATGTGCACCTTCTGGTGCGAGCGTTGGAAAATACGAAGCTCAAAGCTTTGCAGACAACAAGCCAGAAAAAAGCCTTCAGATACTTAACAAGAATCTAAAGAGATTCATAGGTCTCCACTCAGACGACCTTGAGTCCATCCAGAGCCAGTTGCGCAAAATAGACCAAAGTCCCAACTATGCTGGCATAGGTGGCGCTGTAGCTTATGCTCTAACCATTGCTGCAGTTGATTCGGCATCAAAAGCACTAGGTCAGCCAATGTTTAAGCTCATATCCCAGACAAAAAAATACAGGTTCCCATTTCCACTAGGCAACATTCTTGGCGGTGGTGCTCACGCAGGGCCTGGAACCCCTGACATCCAAGAGATCCTCGTATGTGCAATTGGCGCAAAATCACCAAGAGAGGCAATCGAGATGAACCTTGCAGTACACAAGGAGCTTGGCAAGCTGCTTCAGCAATCAGATCCGCAATTTACAAACGGACGTGGTGACGAGGGTGGTTGGGCTCCACAGATGACAAATGACGAAGCCTTGGAGATCTCTGCGAAGGCAGTAGAAAGTCTTGGTTTCACTCTTGGTAAAGAAGTAGCACTAGGTGTTGATTTTGCATCATCAACCCAGTGGGATCAAGAAAAGAAAAAGTATGTCTACGAAAGAGCAGGATTTGAGAACACGCCTGAAGAACAGATAGATTTTGCAGCAAACATCATAAAAAAATACAAGCTTATCTACGCAGAAGACGCAGTACACGAGGAAGCATTTTCCGACATGGCAAAGCTTGCAAAAAAATTCCCCAATGTTTTGATCACAGGTGACGACCTCACTGTGACAAACGCAAAGATCCTCAAAAAGGCCATTACTAAAAAGTCCTGCAATGCAGCAATTCTGAAGGTAAACCAAGCAGGTAGCCTTGCTGACGCGCTAGAGTTTGCGCAAGTTGCCAACAAAAACAAGATCAAATTAATTACTTCACATAGATCTGGTGAATCTACCGATCATCAGATTACCCACATTGGTATCGCGACTGGCTCAAAAATGCTCAAAGTGGGTGTAGTGGGAGGCGAACGAATAGCAAAATTAAACGAGCTAATTAGAATATCAGAGCATGATTTATTATCCGGCATGGCTGAGGTTTAAAATCGTAAATGAGCCAACAGACAGAAAGCCAAGATATCAAAAAGAAGATCCTCTCCACTGGAATCAGAGTGGGAACAACTGTAAAGACCACATTCATGCAACCTTTCATCACAAAGGCAAGCCCTGAAGGACTCTACATGATTGACTTGGACAAGACACTCTCCAGAATCAGGACGGCTGCCAAGTTTGCAAATAGAATAGAGGCAGACAAAATTCTTGTCTGCTCCGGAAGAGAGTATGCAACTACCCCAATTGAGAAATTCTGCGAGATAACTGGGGCAAAAAAGATGCTTGGCAGATTTATGCCAGGCACGCTCACTAATCCGTCTTTGCCATACTATACAGAACCAAAGCTCGTCATAATTTCCGATCCACAAGTTGATTCGCAGGCCATAGTTGAGGCAACAAACGCTGGCATCCCAGTAATTGGTGTATCAAATACCGACAATGTCACATCAAAGATCGATGTAGTGATCCCAGCAAACAACCGGGGACGAAAGTCACTTGCCACGGTATTTTGGTTGCTTGCAAGAGAGATACTCATGCAGAGGGGCCAGCTTGGTGAAAACGAGCCAATGAAGTACGAAATTGACGACTTTGAAACAAAGATAACAGACGAGGAAATCGATTAATGAAGGTTAGAACTGCAGCTGTCGCTGGCATGTTCTACCCAAAGGAAAAAAACCAACTCATCCAGTCAATTGAGGACTCTATTTCAAGCGAGTTTGGAGTAGGCAACAAAGTACACAAAGAAAAAATCTTTGGGGCCATATGTCCACATGCCGGCTACATGTATTCCGGCCCTGTCGCGACGCATTCTTTTTCGGCCATTGCAAATCAAGACTTTGAGCTTGCAATCATCTTGGGGCCAAATCATTGGGGAATAGGCTGCGAGATAGCAACCATGAAGGACTGCCAGTGGGAGAGCCCACTTGGTAACATCGAAGTAGATTCCGATGCTGCAAGAAAAATAAACGAGATATCAAAGTTGATTGAGCTTGACTTTTTTTCACACGCGCGAGAGCACAGCATAGAAGTTCAAGTTCCCATGCTCCAGTATTTTTACAAAAAACAGTTTAAGATACTTCCAATTGCGCTAAACAACCAAGAATACGAGTTTGTCTTGGAGGTAGGCAAAGCAGTAGCCAAGCTTGCACAAGAAAAAAAATCAATCATAATTGGATCTTCAGATTTTACTCATTACGAAGAAAACGAATATGCACACAGCCAAGACAAAGCTTTGATAGAGCCTATCTTAGAGATGGATGTGGACAAATTCTACAAAATACTACATGAGAGGAGGGTGACTGCGTGCGGATACGGAGCGATTGCTTCAACCATTGTTGCATGCAAAGAGCTTGGCGCAAAAAAAGGCAGGCTTTTGCAGTATGCAACAAGCGGCGACGTTACTGGAGACAAGAGTTCGGTTGTCGGCTACGCGTCAATAGTGTTTAGTTGAAGTCGGTATCATCGGCTCCTGCCAAGGTCATCTTGTTTGGCGAGCACTTTATTGTATATGGAGGAAAGGCCATACTCTGCTCAATTAACAGGCGTATCTTCGTAGAGTCTGAGCTTGGAGGAGACAAAATCAAACTGAGTTCTGATCTTGGCTCACTTGATGTTCCAGTAGATGTACATCTCAAATCAGTGGACTCTGTGTTTAAGCCGATTGTCTTTCTTGCACAAAAGGCACTCAAACAATTCAATTCAGATTCCGGAATCAGGATATCTGTGAGATCAGAGATACCAGCTGGTGTTGGCCTCGGTTCATCTTCTGCCTGCTGCGTTGCTGCTGCCAGCTCCATTTTCGGCCTCTTTGCAAAACCATCAAAAGAAGAGATTCTCAGAAACGCAATTGATGCAGAAAAAACAGTCTTTGAACACACCTCTGGTGCAGACACCAACGTCTGTACATATGGTGGCATAATAGAGTACTCCAGAAGCAGAATAAAGAAACTGGATCTGAGCCCGAGCTTTAAAATTGTAGTTGCAAACTCAAAGTTGGCACACTCGACAAGCCAAGTTGTTGCCAAAGTAAAAAAATTCAAAGAGGATCACCCAGATGTGTTCTCAACGCTATGTGATAATGAATCATCGCTAATTGAGGAGGCATTAGATGATCTAAGAAGAAATGATGTGACGTCGCTTGGCACAAAGATGCGAGTAAACCAAGCACATTTGGAAAAGATCGGAGTGTCAAATCACACATTGAATACCATAGTAGATCTGCTAAACTGTGTGACTTATGGTGCCAAGATAACTGGAGCAGGAGATGGAGGATGCATCATAGCTTTAGTCGATGAAAAAAACCTTGAGGAGACACTCGAGGTGGTGGGTTCAAAATACGATTGTTTTGCTGCGGAAATAGACACTGCCGGAGTTCACAGCTAGGCACACAGCTGAGATCTGGTTTTGTCGCCGATACTTTTTAACTGTCTATTTTTGGATGGATTTTATGATCCTCATTAAGCTTGGAGGCTCCATTATCACCAACAAAGAAAAGCCACTTTCTCCAAGAGTTGCAACGGTACAAAAGATAGCTGGGCATCTAAAAAAGATCAGAGAGCCACTGGTAATTGTACATGGTGGCGGCTCGTTTGGTCATTACTGGTCCGTAAAATACGACATGCATACCAAACCTGCAAAATATGATCTACATGGGGTCTCTGTAGTCAAAAACTCCATGGTTGAGCTAAACAAGATAATACTGGAGTGCCTCGAAAAGGCGGGGCTAAACCCCTACTGTCTGCCACCTACCGACTTTATGTCAGGCAACAAACCAATCTTGACGAAGATAAGGCAGGTAAGCAAGATCTCCAAGGCCGGCCTCGTTCCGGTGACTTTTGGTGACGCGTTATGGTACGGTGGAAAAAAATCCTACATACTTTCTGGTGACAAGATAATGAGTTTGTTTGCCAAAGTTCTCAGGCCGCGGCTTTGTATCTTTGCCTTAAATGTTGATGGAGTGTATTCTGATTTGAAGGCAAAGGACTTGATTTACGAAATGAATTATGACCAAGTATCAGTAGACAGCACACCAATGGATGTAACAGGAGGAATGAGGCGTAAAATACAGGAGGCCTATACCATTTCAAAGATGGGACTGACTGTATTTTTTGTAAATGGGAACAAACCTCAGAGAATAATTGATGCGGTGCAAAAGGCAAAGTTTGAAGGCACATTGTTTAGAGGAAGATAGATGGAAGAACTACTAATTCTGGTCGACAGCAACGACAACCCCATTGGGTTTGAGGAAAAGGTCAAGTGCCACCTTCCAAACGGCAAACTTCACAGGGCCTTTACAGTACTTTTGTTCAACAAAGACGGCAAGCTGCTTCTCACAAGGAGGAGCCAAAGCAAGATGCTGTGGCCTGGTGACTGGGATGGGACCGTGGCAAGTCATCCAAGAAAGACAGAAACATACGTGTCTTCGGCCGAGCGCCGCTTGCCTGAGGAGCTCGGATCTGGATGCAAGCTTGATTATTTGTTCAAATTCGAATATCACGTCCCTTACAAAGATGTTGGTTCTGAAAATGAGATATGTGGAACCTTAATTGGAGAGATCACAGAGCCGTTTGAGTTAAAGTTGGTCAAAGACGAAATAAGTGAGGCCAAGTGGACAAGTGCAGCTGAGTTATTTTCCGACATGCGCAACAACCCTCAGATTTATTGCCCCTGGATGATTGTGGCGTTGTATCTGCTTTCAGATTCGGACAAGAAGATGATTCAAAAGCACAAGAAGATCTTCGATAAATGGGTAAAAGATGAGTTCAAAGATGTTTTGCAGAAATCGCTTCAGTACCACTTTCCTACAAACAACTGGAGGCTCTTAAACTAATGACTGATACTCTGCCAAAAAACGCCAAACTGGTAAATAAGTATCTTGGAGTCAAGCTTTCTGGAAAGCCAAGTGAGTTGTACCGCGCATCTGCGCATCTAATCATAAACGGCGGCAAGAGGTTGCGCCCATACCTTGTGATCAAAAGCTGCCAGATGCTTGGCGGCTCTGTCAAAGATGCGATGCCTGCAGCAGCTGCAATAGAGATGATTCACAACTTTACTTTGGTGCATGATGATATCATGGACAACGACGAGATGAGGCATGGTGTGCCTACTGTGCACACAAAGTTTGGCATGCCACTTGCCATTTTGGCAGGCGATGTTTTGTTTTCCAAAGCGTTTGAGACTGTTTCAATTGACAACGTTACAAACTACAAAGTGTCTTCACAGCTTGTCGCAAAACTTGCCGAGGCTTGTGTTGATGTCTGCGAAGGCCAAGTTCTAGATATCAAGATGGCAGAAGGAAAAAAGATCCCATCAAAATCAGACTATATCAAAATGATTGAGAAAAAGACATCTGCTCTCTTTGAGGTCTCTTGTGCAATGGGGGCCATCTGTGCTGGAGCAGGAGTAAAAGATGTGACAAATTTAGCGTCATTTGGAAGAAATTTGGGCATCGCGTTTCAAATTACAGACGACTACATTGGAGTTCTTGGCGACCCCCAAGTGACAAAAAAACCCGTTGGAAACGACCTCCGTGAAGGTAAAAAGTCACTTCCCATATTGATGGCAATACAAAAGGCCGACCCAAAAAGAAAAAAGTCCATTCTTCGAGTTTTTGGTAATTCCAAGGCCGCAAAAAGAGACATTGTTGCAGCAGTGGAGGCAATGAGGTTCTTAGACATCGAGGAGGATGTCAGGCGGGAAGCTCTTGCGTACGCTAAAAAGGCAAAAAAATCGCTTTCTTCATATCATGGTTCTGCCAAGTCGGAACTTGTCTCGCTTTTGGATTTCGTAGTAAGAAGGAGTCTCTAAGTTGGGCGATGTTAAAGACAAAATACGAAAGCTTGCACTGCAAAACGCAATAGAGCACGGTGGAAAAACCCAAGACAAGATAGTTTTAGCAAAGATCCTCGGCCAAGAGCCATCACTTAGGAATCAAGTCAAAGAGATAATGCCCATAATTACGCAGATTGTAGCTTCTGTAAACAAGTTGTCTTCTGAAGAGCAACGCAAGGAGGCAGCGTCAGAGTTTCCCGAGATTTTAGCAGAAAAGCCAAAAAAACTGGAAGATCGGGATGGACTGCCGCCACTTGAGGGTGCAGAGTACGGAAAGGTGGTGACTCGGTTTCCACCTGAGCCAAACGGTTACCCTCACATAGGACATGCCAAAGCCGCAATAATTGACGAAGAATATGCCAGAATGTACGGTGGCAAGCTGATTTTACGATTCGACGACACAAACCCAGAGGCGGAGAGGTTGGAGTATTATGCTGCAATCAAAGTCGGCCTCGACTGGCTTGAAGTAAAGTACGACCAAGTCAAAAACACATCAGATGACATCGAACTGCTCTACCAAAAATGTAAGGAAATGCTTGATGGAAATTATGCCTATGTGTGCACATGCAAACAGGAAACGATCTCCAAGAACAGACGCGACATGAAACCTTGCAAGTGCAGTCTAGGCGACCTTGAGCAGAATATGGAAAGATGGGACAAAATGTTCTCAAAATACAAGCAGGGTGAGGCAATAGTCAGGTACCGTGGAAACATGAAGTCAGAAAACACAGTGATGCGGGATCCCGTCATGTTTAGAATCATAGAAACAAAGCACCCCTTACTTGGTGACAAGTACAGGGTTTGGCCAAGCTATGACTTTGCAGTAGCAATAGAGGACAGCATAGATGGAGTCACGCATGCATTTAGGACCAAAGAGTACGAATTGAGAAACGAGTTGTATTACGAGATTTTGGACAGACTTGGGATGAGAAAGCCAAAGGTGATCGAGTTTTCAAGACTCGGCTTTGAAGGAATGCCTGTTTCAAAAAGAATACTGCGGCCACTCATAGAAGAAGGCAAGGTCTCAGGTTACGACGATCCAAGACTTCCCACACTGGAGGCAATGAAAAGGCGCGGGATCAGGCCTCAGGCGATTCGCAAGTTCGTATTGTCTTTAGGATTTACAAAAGCAGACACACTTGCTCCGTTTGAGACACTGGAGTCGTTTAATCGCAAGTTAGTTGACGCAGAAAGCATCAGATTGCACATGGTAAAAAACCCCGTTTCAATCAAGATAGTAAACCTGCCAGCAAAAAAAATCACAATGCCGAACCATCCTACAAAAGACATGGGTACAAGAACCATAGAGCTTGGCGAGGAGCTCTACTTGGAGCAGGAGGATGCGGCAAACCTCAAGGCAGGAAGTAAGATTCGGCTCATGGGCCTAGGCAACATAGAGATAATTAAGGCTGAGCCGCCGCTGCAGGGAAGATACATTGGCCAAGAGTTAGAAGACGACATCCCAAAGATCCACTGGGTAGTCCAAAAGACTGCTCAGAGAATCAAGATTCTGATTCCAAGCCAGCTTTTCTACGATGAACAATTCAACGAAAAAAGCCTTGAGGAGATCAACGTTTTTACAGAACCTCATTATTCACATCTAAAAGAGGGAACGGAGATTCAGTTCGTAAGATTTGGATACTGCAGAAAGGATTCGATGCTGCAGGCAATTTACACACACAAGTGATGATATAATGAAGATTGGCAGGTTCGTGATATCAGGCAAGGAGACTTATGGGTTTGTCAGAGGCGACAGGATTGCGACAAAAGAAGAAATTATTGCAAAGACAGGCATCCCACTTCCGCTCTCAATAAAGGAATTTTTGTTCGATGGCTGGTATGAGGAGGTAATCTCCCATAATCCACAGCTTGATTATTCTGCAAAACTCTCAGAGGCAAGAATTTTGGCCCCGATTCCAAACCCGCCAAAGGTGATCTGCCTTGCGTTCAACTATGTCGACCACGCTCAAGAACAGAATCTCTTGCCGCCAAAGGAACCTGCAATTGTATTGATTCCAAGAACAACACTCAATGGGACAAATTCAGAGATCGTCTGTCCAAGCTTTGTAAAACAGCTTGACTATGAAGTAGAGCTTGCAATGGTGATAGGTAAGACATGCAAGAACGTAGATGAAAAGGATGCGATGGACAAGATTTTTGGATATATGGTATTCAACGACGTATCAGCAAGGGACATCCAGGCTCAGGATAAGCAGTTCGGCAGGGCAAAAGGCTTTGATACTTTTGCGCCATGTGGGCCATGGATTACTACTGCAGACGAGATACCCGATCCACAAAACCTCAGGCTGACTACCAAGGTAAATGGGATCCTGCGTCAGAATTCATCCACATCCATGATGTTCATCAAGATTCCAGCCATTGTGTCAAAGCTCAGCAAGGTCATGACACTTGAGAAAGGAGACGTAATTTCCACGGGCACACCTGCAGGGGTAATGCTCAACAAGCCAGATGCCGTCTTTTTGCAAGATGGTGACAAAATAGAGATGGAAATAGAGAATCTTGGCAAGCTGGAAAATACAGTCAAGTTTGTTTCGAGTTAGGTAGTTGCTGATCAAGGTTCTGTGGTTCTGTTGACGGGTGCTGGTCAACGATGTTTATCATCTGGTGCTACCCAACGACCACTTTTACAAACCCGTCAGATATGGGTTGTTGCCTAATTCCATGTAATATCTTGAGTCATCTTGGCTCCGTGTTCAACCGTACACAATGTCATGGCCGATATTCCATTGAATGCCATTTAGTCTACAAAATGAATTAGGCAACAACCCCCGTTAGATATTACAAAATAAATATTGGTCAGTCAAGAATCAAAAAGTGAAAATGCAAAAACACATGTTATTTTTGTTTTTGTTATTTATTTTACCTCAAACTGCATATTCACAAACTCAATTTTCAGAATCTGGCACAATGCCCACTGAGTACAAAATCGGCGTCTATTTACTTAACGTGGGAAAAATAGATCTACAAACTGGTTCATACGATCTAGATTTTTATCTATGGATTTATTCAGAAAATGCAGACTTTACAAAATTAAAACCTCAATTTGAATTTATGAATGGTCGTACAACAATAGAACCAATCACGGTAGAACCGCATTATTATGAGGCCCGTGTAAAAGGTACATTTCTTAAAAACATGGATTTTCATCAATATCCGTTTGAAAAGTTACCACTCACAATAGAAGTGGAAGGAATAGAAACATTGGATAAAATAGTTTTTACTCCAGATTACGATGCAAGTGGAATAGATGCTTTTGTAAATATTCCTGGCTGGAATTTATCTGATAGTACTTCAACAGTAAAAACTCATCAATATTATGACGGGAACTCATATTCAAGATACATATTTTCTTTTACAATAGAGCGTTATCCTCTATCGTCTTTTCTTAAAACAATATTTCCTGTTGTAATAATTACTACCATAGCAATGTTAGCATTTTGGATGAGCCCAACAAATTTTGCGTCTAGAATTGGATTGGGTGCATCGACTCTACTGGCAGCAGTGGCAGCTCATCTTAATGCTGCAAATCAATTGCCGCCAGTTGGGTATCTTACATTATTTGATAAAATAATGATAATCGCTTATGCGTTGTTTTTGAATAATTTACTATCCATGGTGATACAAATGAGATTTATTGATCATGATAAAAAAGATGAAGCGATAAAAGTTAATGCCAAAATGAGAAAACTAATGCCTGTAATAATTATTGCAATATTTCTGTCATTACTTTTTGTTTAGCACTAGTGAACTACCCACGAATAAATTCGTAGGCTTCTTGCTTCCTCGACTGAAACTTGCTTATCCTTCTTTTTTGTCGGACAAGTAGAGGTTCTGTCTCTGCATGGGTCTGTTCCAGACCCAGTTTTTCGA
>JBDUUJ010000071.1:0-5234 GCA_039938575.1 Nitrososphaera sp.
GCAATTGTATCAATAATTGCCGTATCCGCTAAGAGCCGACTCGTACTGCCAAAGTACTAGATCCTCAACTTTTTCATTTTTTAAATATACATAAATAGTCAGTATTCTATTCGCCAATTAAGATGAATAGTTATGGACTATCTGTGCTAATTGCCATAATGGCTGCAGCAGGCACTTTAGCAGTAGTACCAACTTTTGCATCTACATTCGATGAAGCATGCCCAGGATGTGGCAGCAGCGACGTTTACACAAAAGCAAATTTGGCAAAACAAAACAAGTTGCCAATCTCTGTGTGGACCGACCAAGGAGTCTACGACCACCAGTCTCGGATTGTGTTGAGCGGCGTTGTTGCAAATCTTAGAGGAGATGCTCCAGTCACAGTCACGGTGTATGGTCCACAAGGCAACCTCGTGACTGTCAGACAAGTCGAAGTTTCAGAGGACCACACATTTGAGACCTCGTTTAGTACCGCCGGTGCCCTCTTCAAACAAAATGGCGTCTACACCATCCGAGTCCAGTACGGACCGCAAGAGATCAACAACAAAGTCACAGTTGAGCTTGTTGGTGAGACCCCAACTGAAGAAAGAATGGCGTGCGGCGCAGACGAGATTGCCGTAAAAGGTGGAAACAAAGTCTATTGTGTGCCGTATGAAGCATCTGGTGCAGTAGTAAAAAAGGCTACAGTCAGCAGTGCTACAACTTCGATGGTATTGATGATCGATGCAGAAAGTGATGGTTCTATCTCGCTGATGATTCCAAGAAACGTTTTGGACTCCACATCAGGTGGCAAAGACACTGACTTTGTCGTCCTAGTAGACGGTGAAGAGGCTGACTTTGAAGAGATAGACAGTGATGATGCAACAAGGACACTTGTCATCACATTCTCAGAAGGAGCTACAGAGATCGAAATCATAGGTACATGGGCAGTTCCAGAATTTGGCACAATGGCAGCAATAATTCTAGCAGTGGCAATTGTATCAATAATTGCCGTATCCGCTAGAACACGACTTAGCATCTTACCAAGATACTAAGGCCAACTACTTTTTTCATTTTTTAGTACAAATCCCTAGAAAAGGAAATATACAATTATTCCACAGCTTGGTTGTGAAAAAGTTTGTATTTCTGATCATTGCAATGATGACATTTTCTTTTGTGACGTTTGCAAGTGCGCAAGAATGCAAACAGCTTTGCGTCGCAAAACAGTTTTACGAGCAAGGCGACGTAGTAGTTATTTCTGGCCGAGTAGATGCAGTCTTGCCAGACACGCCGCTGCTCATCCAAATATTCAGAGATAATAATCGGGTGCACATAGCTCAAGTTGAAGTCTCGCAGGATGGAAGCTACACTTACACATTCATAGCTGATGGTCCTTACTTTAAGACCGATGGGAAATACACTGTCCAGGCAACGTACGGAGTGGCAGGCAATGTCTATGAAACGACGTTCGACTACCAGACAAAAGAATCGGCCGGAACTACGACAAACATCTTTGAAGTAAATGCAGGACAGTACGGCACATTTGATGTGCCTTACACCATACGAGGCGGCACCATAAAGAACATACTAGTGGATCCTGACATTTTAGGCCTCATAGTAACCATTGATGCAGAAAAGGACGGTACGCTTACCATGGACCTTGAGAGAAGGTGGGTCGATGCGAAAAAAAGCGATGGCACAGATGACACTTACATAATTTTAATTGATGGCTCCGAAGTTCCGTACCAAGAGACAACTGACGCAGACTCACGTTTGGTTACAATACATTTCCAAGCAGGCGACTCTGACATTGAGATAATTGGGACTTTTGTTGTGCCCGAATTTGGGCCGCTGGTCGTAGCAGTCTTGGTTGCAGCAGTCACATCAGTAATATTGATTTCAAGATTCCGATTCGAGTCAGTTAGCAAATCCATACTTTGCTTTAAATGGTGACACCGCCCGTAGCTCTGAAACTATTTTTTTTAGTACTCCAACAGTTTGGATTATTTCCTGAGGCGTGTTTGCAAGGCCTACTGTGAGCCTGAGTGAGCCAGTTATCTGTTCGTGTGAGAATCCCATTGCGGCCAAGACATGGGATGCCTTTTGTGTTTTTACGGAGCATGCAGAGCCAGTTGATGCTGCAATTCCGTTTTCGTCCAGCTTGATGATAAGGTCCTCTCCATTTACCCCAAGGAACGTAAAGTGTGCGTTGTTTGGCAGACGGTTTTCTTTGTGTCCATTGAGTGTCACGTATGATATTTCTTTTGTCACTCTGTCTACAAGAGTGTCTCTTAAGTTTCTAAGGTAGGTTGTGTTTCTATCTAGATTTTCTTTTGCGAGCTGACACGCCTTTCCAAAGCCCACTATGTTTGCGACGTTTTCTGTGCCTGAACGGAGGCCGCCTTCTTGTCCTCCACCCAACAGATATGGATCAATTTTGAGGCCGCTTTTTATGTAGAGCGCACCAACTCCTTTTGGGCCGTTTATTTTGTGTGAGGAAATCGACATCAGATCCACTCCGAGATCCTTTACGTTTACCGGTACTTTGCCTACTGCCTGTACCGCATCTGTGTGAAATGGAACTTCGTATTGCTTGCATATTTGAGCTATCTCTTTGATTGGCTGAATCGTGCCCACCTCGTTGTTTGCATACATTATGCTCACAAGCAGGGTCTCTTTTGATATTGTGCTCTTTAATTTTTCAACGTCGACTGTTGCAGTGTTGTCTACTGGAAGATAAATTACACTACAGCCTTGAGACTCTAGTTTTTTGCATGGTTCAAGTATTGCGTCGTGTTCAACTGAAGATGTGATTATTTGACCCTTCTTTGAATTTACAACTCCAAAGAGCGCGGTGTTGTTGGATTCGGTTCCACCAGATGTAAACAGGATCTCGCTTGGTTGGGCTCCGATTAGGTCTGCAACTCTTTTTCTTGCAGTTTCTATTGCCTTTGTTGCCACCCTTCCATATCTATGAATCGATGATGGATTCCCATAGTTTTCTTTCAGATATGGCATCATCTCTTGGAGTACTTCGTCGGAGATTTGTGTCGATGCGGCGTTGTCTAAATAGATCAATCTGCTATCACGTTTAGTTTTCCAGGCCTGTATCCTTCTTTGTCAACCGTCACGGAGTCAAAGCCAATCGATTTTAGCTTCGTCTCAATCTCGGCAAGATTTTCTTTTTGAAGTAGATGTAATTCGTCGACTCCGATTTCAATTTTTGCAGTTCCATTGATATCCCTGACTCGTATTTGTTTTGCTCCAATGAGCTGCTTTACAAAGATCTCACCCATCTCGATTCTTGCAAGTCTTTGTGCTGTGACGCGCTGACCCCAAGGAATTCGTGATGCAAGACATGCGTTTGATGGCCTGTCATACACTGAGAGGCCTACCTGCTTTGCGACATCACGTATCTCTTGCTTTGTGAAATTTGTCTCCACCAGTGGGCTGCGCACTCCGTTGTTTTGCAATGCGATGATTCCAGGTCTGTAATCTCCAAGGTCGTCTACGTTTGTTCCGTCAACGATTAGTTGGATGTCTTCTTTTTTTGCTACTTCAAGCAGGTGTTTTGAGAGCTCGGTTCTGCAGTGAAAGCAGCGGTTCTTGTCGTTTTTGACAAAATCTTCGTTTTGCAGCTCGTCGTACTCTATTATGAGATGTCTGATGCCTATCTCCCTGCAGATTGTCTTTGCAGATTCAAGCTCTTCTTGCGCCAAGGTTTTGTAGTCTGCAGTCACCGCAAGGGCCGCACTGCCAAGACTTGCGTGTGCAGCGTATGCCACAAGTGCGCTATCGACTCCGCCTGAGAGGGCAACAATTACCCCCTTTTTGTCCGAAAACCAATCTTGGAGTTGCTTGAGTTTCGTCATTTGGTTCTGTATAGTCAGGCTACTTCGACCAACTTGTTTCCATCTACACTGGGGATTAGCGGTTCAAATAAACCAATGTTCTCCTTCACTGGTTCAACTAAAATCCCTCGGGGATGGCAAAACCTACTCCACCACTTGTAGGCGATATTCATGGATGCGACAACGTCACGATCTATCAATCACTCACAATTAATGCACCACAATTTACGTCGGCATAGTCTGTCCTCTTGGAGTTGCTCTCCTTGTACAATGATTCTGACCATCACAAAAGGGGAAGACCATATGTTTATCCAACCACAGTAATTCTGCGATGCTTTGTTGTCCGAATCTGGATGAGAATACCAAGTAACAATGCATTACACTACTATTTCTCAACTGGCACATCACGCAACACAAAGATGATGAGGGCATGCGGCCTGCACTCCCTTCCAGACAGACGAACATTTGACAGACGGTTCAAGATCCTTCCAGTACAAAACATCATAGGTATAATGGGACAGATATTCCTCAAAGAGGGTATCGTGGAAAGGAATACAGCAGCTGCAGATTCGGCCATCATGCCATGCAAAAAGGTGTGGCACAAATCAGACATGAAAAAAGGACGCATCCCGGTATCTGGAATCGACACAGATGCAAGGTGGGGATTCTCAAAATCAAAGGGATGGGTATTTGGATACAAACTACACATGTCCTGTAGTACTGGAAAGATTGCAGTACCGCTGACTGCATGTGTTACTGCCGCAAATGTGTATGATCCGCAGATGTATGATGTTCTAGTAGAACCCCTTGCTGGTCTGGTGTCTTGCGTGGCAGCCGATTCAATTTATTCTGGAGCAGAATTGTATGATTCCAGCCAAAACAAGGGAATTGTTCTGATATGTCCAATCAAGAGATACCGGCACACAAAAGGTGAGCGTCTGAGAAGATATCATTTCTTTAGGTCAAAGAAGGGGCAGAGAATAATCAGTAAGAGAGGATCCATCGAGAGATTATTTGATAGAGTAAAGGACACCTTTGGGATATCGGTGATTCCTGTCCGCAGATATGTCAACGTATCATCATACATGTTGATGTGCGTCTTTGTGTATCAGATTTCCATATACTACAACGGTATAATGGGGAAGACAAGACCACAGTGTGTCAAGTATATGCTTGGGAACTAGCCATTATTTTTGGAAAGAATTATGCCCAAGGCTCAACTATTTAACAGTTTATGGAGCTTCCAACTAGAATCCAAATTATTAGTAAGAGTATCGGCAGAATGAGATACCAGTTATTTGAATTTCCAACGTTTGTTAGTATTATGGATACGCCATAAAACCAACCAACAATAAGCGAAAACCGATGCAAGTTACGAAATAACATTCACATGTCCCGATGGGTAAC